>NZ_VFTP01000030.1:0-27511 GCF_006439455.1 Mesorhizobium sp. B2-9-1
TTCGCTCCTTGCTCCGCCATAGAATGACGAGGTTGGGGCGGCTTCAACCAATCTCCGGCGTTTGCGCTGATTTCACGCAAATGAACGGAAATCTTGCACCAAGACAAACCAACCTTTCAAAATCCCTGTGTCGGGAAACTAGTTCGACGCCGATTCTAGTCACTGCATCACACTGAACCGCGTCAGCCCCTTCGGCAGGAACAGCATCGCCAGCATGATCGGCCCCGAAACCCTTCAGCATTGCGGACATTCCGGGTTCGACGTCTATGCGGCTGATGCCTTTCACACTATAGAGCGCAGAAGGGCCTGCATGTGTTCTGGCAGGTCGAGCTCGCCGCGCGCCTCGATCTCCAAAAGGTATCGGGCCTTGGCCAGGCGGTCGCCTTCTTTGACCGCCCGATAGGCGCAAATGGCCAGCAGCGTCCTCTCCTCCTCTCGGCCGGCCTCGATGTGGTCGCGGCTATGGCTGCCCCTTTTGTGGACGGCCTTGCCGAACGCTGCGTACGCTGCCTTGTGCGCCTCAATCAGGGCGAACAGATCATTGGATGGTTGCCGGTCACGCCTCGGCGCCCTTGTGCTGTGACCGTTTGCTGCGACGGTCGAGGCGACGACCGCGCAGCCGGAGTGAAAGAGCAAGGCGCGGCGACTGATCCTGGACGTGGCGAACTCTCCTCTTCACTTGACGGCAGGCCCGAGCGGATGCCGTGAACATCACCAACACCGTAACACAACGGTTCGCGTATTCATGTCAGGATGGATAGCGAGGAAACCGCGCTTGAGGCTCGAGCGCGAAATATTCGAGCAGGCGGCGGCTGACCGGACCGGAGCCGGTGAACGGGTCGACATCCAAATGCAGGCCGAGCGCCTCGCCGGTCTGATCGGTGGATTCCCGACGCAGATAAGAAAAAGGCCGGGCGCGAAAGCGGCCCGGCCAAAGTATGAAGGTCATAACCTTCAGAGGGGAACATCGCCCGGCGCAATGGGAGGAAAACACCGAGCGATGGTTCCTATGTGGGCCTGGAGCGGCAGATTTTCCACGAACGGAATTCCAAAAAAGACGAGAAACGCGAAAAAATCTCGCTCAAATCCGACGAAATCGTCAGCCGATGGCCGCTGCTTTTTCCAGAAGGTCGGCATAGTGACGCCGCGCCACGTCGGGATGCGACCGCAGGCGGCTTTTCAGTACATTGGTTCCGACGTTGCGGAAGAGCGGATTGTCGGGATCGCTGGCCGGGCCGCGCGCTTCGGCAGCGAGTTCCTCCGGCAGGTCGAGCAGCGGGATGGTGGCATCGAGCCGGGCGCTGAAGAAGAATGGCACCGAAATGCGTTCGACGCCAGCCGGCGGCGTGACGACGCGATGCACGGTCGCCCTGAGATAGCCGTTCGAGGCGAGCTCCAGCAACTCGCCGATGTTGACGACGAGCGTTCGCGGGATCGGGTCGACATCGACCCAGCTGCCGTCATATTCGACCTGCAGGCCCTTGTTCTCATCCTGCAGCAGAAGCGTGAGAAAGCCGCCATCCTTATGCGCGCCGACGCCCTGGTCGTCGCCGGTGGCGTGGCGGCCAGGATAGCGCACGATCTTCATGCGGTGGTTCGGCTCACCGCGATAGATCGGATCGAAAGCATCCTCCGGCTGGTCGAGCGACAGCGCGAAGGCTTTCAGCAGCCGGATCGCCACGTCGGTCGCCTTGGCCTGCCAGGCAAGCAGCGCGGGCTTCAGGTCGGGAAGCGCGGCCGGCCACTGGTTCGGACCCTGCAGCCGCGTCCAGGCCGGCACGCCCGGCCCTTGCGCAATCGTCGTGCGTTCGACGCCGATGTCGAGCTGCTCGCGCCAGTCGGCCTTGCCTTTGGTCAGCTCGCCGCCGGCGCGCGTATAGCCACGGAACTGCGGCGACTTGACCATCTCGATGTCGAGCTTGTCGGCCTCCGGCAAGGCGAAGAAGCGACGCGCGGCGTCGAGCACTGCATCGATCTCCGGCTGCGTGATGCCGTGGCCGCTCAGATAGAAGAAGCCGACATCGCGAGCGGCGGTACGCAGATCGAACAGAAATGTCCGCAGTTCCGATGCGCCCTGCTCCAGGCGGTCGAGATCGAGCACCGGAATTATTCTGGGCATGGACAGGCTCCTCTTGGCGGTAACTCTTTTTTTCGCAATCCCGGACGGAAAACCCTGGAATTGTGACTGCGATCCCTTCGCACGATGACATCAGCATCATTGCCGGTGAAGAAACGCACCGCCCAATCTCATTGCAAACGGAGCAAGCCGGCGCTCAATTCCCAGCTTTTGCGGCAAATTGCGTTCGCGCCGGCATCCCTGCCCGACGGGTCAGCGATGATCCAGCCGCGCAACCAGCCGGTCGCCGATCCACTGGATGCCGCACACCAGAACGATGAGAACGACGACCACGGCGACCATGACGCTGGTCTCGAAGCGCTGATAGCCGTAGCGGATGGCCAGATCGCCGAGACCGCCGGCGCCAGCCATGGCCGAGGCGCCGACCAGCGTCACCAGCGTCACGGTAAAGCCGGCGACGATGCCCGGCAGCGCTTCCGGCACCAGCGCCTCGCGGATGATCGCCCATCGGTTGCCGCCCATGGCGCGCCGCCTCAATCAGCCCGTGATCGACCTCGCACAGCGACACTTCGGCGATGCGGGCGTAGTAGGGCGTGGCGACGATCGACAGCCGCACGATCGCCGCCCAGGTGTCGATCGAGGTGCCGACGATCAGCCGCGTCACCGGAATCAATGCCACCAGCAGGATGATGAAAGGCACCGAACGGAAGCCGTTGATGATGGGAAATATTCTCTCAAAGATTTGATGACTTGGAGCACACCCGGCGAGCGGATGTTCGATACGGCAAAGGCGGGCAGCGCCTATGAAGCGCGCCGGGCAAGACGCAAAGGCAATCGGTCGCCTCCCGGCAGCGACGAGACGGTCGGCAAGCCGCGCGCCTCCTGCGTGGCAAAGCCCAATCGGGTCAGGCAGGCCCGTGCCAGGGCCGCATTGCTGTCGATGACCACTAATCCGGCCGGATCGTTGAGGTTGGCGGCCACCACGGACAGTTCGGTGCAGCCGAGAAGCGCTGCATCGGCACCGGCCATTTGCGCGAGATCGAGCGCGCGCTCGGTCTCAGCCGCGGCTTCCGCAATCGAACCGGCCTTGACGAGCATGATTGCGCTGTCGACGCGCTCCTGAAATTCGGCGTCCTGCGCAAGGCAGAGGTCGAATCCCGCCGACGATATCCTGTCCTGATAAAAGCCGGAGACCAGCGTGCCCCGGGTTGCGAGGTTCGCGACCTTGCCCCGGTCCAGGCTGCGGCGGATCTCCGCCACGACCGCGTCGGCGATGTGGATGATCTCGGCTGGCGAGTTCGCCGCCAGCCTGTCGTACCAATGATGTGCGGTGTTGCAGGGCATGGCGATACAGGCAACGCCGAGCGCGTTGAGCGTCGCGACCGCAGCTTGCAGCGACGCCAGCGGCCCGTCATGGCCGGCCAAGATCGCTTCGGTTCGGTCGGGCAGTTGCGGCACGCTGAGGATGACGGAAGGCACATGCTCGTTGTCGCGCAGCGCCCCGGTCATCCGGGTCAGCTTGAAGTAAAAGTCGGCCGATGCGAGCGGCCCGAGACCGCCGATGATGCCGAGCTGCGGACGGATCCCGTCGTCGATCATCGGGCGGGCTCGGCTTCGAGCTCTTGCGCGACGGTTTCAGCGGCCTGCGCCGCTTCCCGATGGCTGGGCGCGATCATTGCCGTGCTTGCGGCCACGGTGGAGACGCTGGACAGCGTCATCAGCGTGTCCACGGCCGCGTCCACCGCGACGAACAGGACGAACGCCGCCTCGAAGGGAAGCTTCAGATAGCCACAGACAATGGACATCTGCGACAGGATGAGCAGGCTGCCCATGCCGCCTGTCGTCAGCGCCAGAAGCGCGGAGACGACACCGACAAGCAAGAGGTCCGGGATCGCCAGCGGATGGCCGTAGAGCTGGGCGATGAACAGGACGCCCGAGGTGTAGACCAGCGCCGGGCCGGTCCGCAGCAGCGCCGCCTGCAGGGGCACGAGCAGCTCGACGACCACCAGGTTGAATCTCAGGCGCTCCGTCAAAAGGTTGATGACCCAGGGCAGCGAGGCGACCGTGGAGCGCGTTGTGATGGCCACCATCAGAAGCGGCTGAAGGGTCTTGATCGTGGCCCAATAGCTTCGCCGCGAGCGTATGGCGATGACGGCAAACGCGCCGGCGAGGAATGTCACGCAGGAAAGGCCCATCACCAGCAGGTAGCCACCCATCAGCATCAGCGGCTTGATGCCGGTCGACGCGGTCTGGTCGGCGATCAGGATGAAGGTCGCGAAGGGCAATCCCCAGACGAACCAGTTGGTCAGCACGGTGCAGGCCTTGTACACCGCGTTGAGCGCCTGTGAGAGGCTGAGCGACGAGGGCTGGGGAATCCTGCCCATCGCGAGCCCGAAAAGCAGGCAGAACAACAGGACCTGGATGGTCTGGCCCGAGGCCAGCGCGTTGAAGACGTTGTTCGGCACCAGATCCAGGAAGATCGAATGAGCGCTGCTCGGATCGCCGGTGGGCGGTGGCGGCTGGAAGGGGAAGGCGAGATCGGTGGAGACGCTGCCTTGCGAATTGATGAACTCGCCGAGCTCGATGCGCGACTGCGGGTTCTCGATCTGGCCGGGCTTGAGGATCAGCGAATAGGTGCCGCTGACCAGCACGGCGAGGAACGACACGACAAGAACGGCTATGCCCACCTTGCCGAGGTAGCGGACCGATTTCGGGTCCTGGACCATGGCGGTGATGGAGAAGATCACCGACGAGACCAGGTAGGGCAGGACGACCATCTTGAGGAAATTCAAGTAGACCTGCGCGACAGGGCTGATCGCATGGGCGAAGGCCGGGTAATAGAGGCCGCACAGGATCCCGGCCAGGATCATGATGATCGTCGTCGCCGGCGAGCGCAGGATGCGCTTTGCCGCCAGGCGCCAATCGAAAGGCATGGCTGCGGCTACATCCGAGACGGCCATTGTCAGGCTTTGCTCCCGTGGCGATAACGCGCGATGATCTCGTCGGTGTTGAGGACCTGCTGGCCTCGTGCGAGATCGAGATAGAGATCGACGAAGGCCGCCAGATGCGGATTGTCCGGACTGATGCCGACGGCGATCGTATCGACCTTGTCGGTCAGCGTGATCGAGCGCGCGACCACCGTCATCGACGGATCGTCCACCATCAGCTTCTTGATCTCGAAATCGTCGCGATAGGCGAGGTCGATCGTGCCGTTGCGGATCGCATCGATAACGGTATTCCAGCCGGCGAAGCGCTGGATCGTCGCGTGCGGAAACGTGGCGGCCGCGTAGGTGGCGAAGGACGAGCCTTCGATCACGCCGAGATCGCCGGAGAAATCACGGATGATCTGTTCAGCCGGCTTGCCCTGCGTGATGCGCGCCAGGTTGACGCGGTTCGCCAGCAGCCCCTGGTGCAGCATGGCGTAAGGCCGCGAATAGAGGATCGAGCGGCCGCGCCGGAGGGTGCGGCTCAGCTTGCCGATCGCCAGGTCCGCCTGGCCGGACGTCAGCTGCTGCACCATGGCGTCGAAGGTCCCGGCTGATCGGTCGAACACCGGTTCGACGCCGAGTTCCGCGGCTATGCCACGCGCCAGGTCCATATCGATGCCGCTATCCCCAGAGCCGTCGGCCGGGAAGAAGGGATCGGAAGCGAAGGCCGGCATGGCGATGCGTAGCTTGTTGTCGCTGACGATAGGCTTGGGAACGTCTTGCGCCTGGGCCGGCGTGGCCAAGGCTTGCGCCTGCGCGAGCAGCAGCCCTCCGCCTCCGGCTGCAAACAGCGTGCGACGTGTAAGCGGCATGCGCATTTCTCTATCGTGCAGGAGAGCCGGACAACAATTCTGACCGATGCGCAGTATGCACGCCGAAGTTAAGTAAAGGTATCTTTTGTTTTGCGCTTTTTTACATTGCAGACCGCTAAAATGGCATCAGGATACATGCAGATTTTCTAAAGTAAACGAGGTCCGCGGCGAGGCGTGTTGTCGCGCGGTTCGTGCGATGGATCGTCAGAACGTCTCGACCCAAGGCCTCAGCTCGACCTCGAAGCTCCAGGCGCTGCGATGCTGGCGATGGACGGCGAGATAGGTCTCGGCGATCGCATCGGGGGAGAGGCGACGATCCGGCCGGTCGGACTCGGGCGCCTGTCCGGCCGGCTCGATCTGGCCGTCGATGATGAAATGCGCGACGTGGATGTTCTTCGGACCGAGCTCGCGTGCCATCGATTGCGCCAGCCCGCGCAGGCCGAATTTCGGCATGGCGAAACCGGCGGAACCGGAGAACCCTTTCAGGCTTGCGCTGGCGCCGGTGAACAGGATCGAGCCGGAACCACGTGCAAGAAGCCGGCGCGCCGCCTGCTGGCCGACAAGGAAGCCGCCATAGGCACCGACGAGCAGGGCTTGCTTGACCGCTTGCGCGTCGAGCTCGGCGATTGGCCCGCGCGTGCGGCCGCTGGCATTGAAGACGGCAATTTCGAGGGGACCTGCCTTGTCGACCGCCTCGAAGAGCCGCTCCACGGAGGCTGCGTCCGATACGTCTGTTTCGACGGCCTGCGCACCGGTTTCCTTGGCCAGCGCGGCCAGTTTGTCGACGTTGCGGGCGGCAAGGACGATACGGAAATCCTCCTTGGCGAGAAGCCGCGCCAGCGAGGCGCTCAATCCGGAACCGGCGCCCGCGATCACTGCGACGTTGGCTGCCATGGCGTTTCCTCCTTGAGATAATCCATCCGGGCAGTCGCCCGGCCGATGGCCTTGTTCGCAGCCTCGCGCCTTCTTCGCCGAGAGGCAAGAACGGCGTTGCTCCGTTTTTCGCCATTCTATGCAAAAAGCCGTCGGTCTATGCGCCGGCCTGCTCGGGTGTAGCGAGACACTTGCCTGCCGGGCCGATCCGTCCGACACGTGAATGAAGGGCGATTCGAGGAACGACCATGGAACCAATCTGGGCCGTCGGTCTGATGACCGGCACGGTGCTCGACGGCAATATCGACGTGGCGCTGATCAAGACCGATGGCGAGCGCATCGCCGACGCCGGCACCTACACGCTGGCCCCCTACCCGCAGTCGATCCGCAGCTTGCTCGAAGAGACGCTGCGCCAAGCGCGCGCCTGGAATTTCGAAGGGCCGGAGCCGGCGATTTTTCGCGAGGCCGAGGAGGCGCTGACGCGCGCGCAATCGGCGGCGGTCAGGGATCTGGTCGAGAGCCAGGGCATGCGCATGGCCGATATCGGCGTCGTCGGCTTCCACGGCCAGACCGTGCTGCATCGCGCTCCGCAGCCGGGCAAGATCGGGAAGACTCGCCAGCTCGGCGACGGCGAGCTGATGGCCTCGCTGATCGGCACCAGGGTCGCCTATGATTTCCGCTCGGCCGATGTCGCGGCCGGCGGGCAAGGCGCGCCTTTGGCTGCAGCCTATCATGCCGCGTTGCTCAAAGAGGCGGACGCCAGCGGCGACACCGCCGTCCTCAATCTCGGCGGCGTCGGCAACATCACCTGGTGGGACGGCAAGGACGTAATCGTCGCTTTCGACACCGGGCCGGCCAATGCGCCGGTCAACGATTTTATCAAGTCGAAAGGCCTCGGCGAGATGGACCGTGACGGCAGGCTGGCCGCCGGCGGCAAGGTCGATGAGGAACGGCTCGCCAGGCTCTTGCAGCATCCGTACCTGACGAAGCCCTATCCGAAATCGCTCGACCGCTTCGACTTCACCGCGGCGATGGCCGAGGGGCTGAACGCCGAGGACGGCGCTGCGACGCTGACCGCCTTCACCGTCTCCGCCGTCGGCAAGGCGCTCGACCTATTGCCGCGCCGGCCGAAGCGGCTCGCGGTCAGCGGCGGCGGCCGTCACAATCCCACGATGATGGCGATGCTCGAAAGCCGCGCCGGCGTCGAGGTGGTGCAGGCCGAGACGCTCGGATGGAAGGGCGATGCCGTCGAGGCGGAATGTTTCGCTTTCCTCGCCGTGCGCGTGCTGCGCGGCCTGCCGATCAGCTTTCCGAGCACCACCGGCGCGCCCGAGCCGCTGCGCGGCGGAAAACTGGCGGGCTGATCAGGACGACAGTTTCTTCTGCAGGAAGGTGCGGCTGCGGCCGGCCGGGAAATCAGGCAGCTCGCCGAACGGCTTGTAGCCCTGGCGCCGATACACCTTTTCGGCGATCGGATTGAAAGTGTCGATCCAGGCGCCGTGGCAGCCGCGCGCGGCAGCCTCCCGTTCGGCCGCGTCGAGCATGCCGGCGGCAACGCCTTTTCCGCGCAGTTTTTCGTCGACCCACAGCCACTGCACATAGAGCCAGCCCCAGGCGGTGTAGCCAGAAATACCGGCAACGAGGGCGCCGGTTTCCTCGCGCACGAATACGGCCAGCGACTTTCGGCCTGACGCTCCGACATCGGCATCGTTGAAAGCGGTGAGGCTTCCGCCCAGGAAAGCGAGGTCCTGCGGCGAGGGCTCGGCGGTGATCTCGAGGCTCGTCTTCATCGGCTGCGACTCCGGTTCGCAAGCCAGCCTTAGAGCAATTCCAGGAAAAGTGCGAAACAGTATTCTGGCCGCAAGCGAAGACTGCGGCAGGCCTGTTACCGAGGACCGACTGACCGCCAAGCCGCCGCGCCCGTCGCCACCAGCATCAGTGCCGCCGCGATCAGCGCGCAGTTGGCGAAGCCCAGGCCTGTGTAGAGCGGGCCGAAGCCTGCCGTGCCGACGGTGACGGCGAGATAGGTGACCGTGCTGTTCAAACCCATGATGGTGCCGCGGCGCGCCGGGTCGAGCGCGGTGAGGCGCATGACCAGCACGTTCAGCCCGAAATGATTGGCAAGGCCCCAGGCGGCGATCGTCGCGATCAGCAGGCCGAAGCCGCCGCTTGCCAGGGCAATCGCGACATAGACGGCGGCGACCAGCAGATAGGCAAAGGGCATGACAAGGCGCGCGCCGAGGCGATCGATGACGCCATCGAGCAGAGCGGCCGCGCCGAAACCGAGGCCGTAGGCGACCGCCGCCAGGCCATTGGCGCTGACCGGCTCGCCGAGGGCTTCGTGGAGATGATCGCCGAGATAGCCGTAGACGCCGTAGAAGGCGGTCATGAAGGCGCCGCAGGCAATGAGCAGCGGCAGGATGCCGGGAACGGCGAGCGCGCCAAGCGGCGACGGCGCGGGGCCGCCTTTCCTGATATCGTGCAGCGAGCTCATCGCCAGACCGGCAACGGCCGCCCCTGCGAGCATTGCAACGGCCGCGAAGACGGCACGCCAATGGATGAGATCGGCAATCACCGCCGACAGCGAGACGCCGGCGACCATGGAAAGCGTCCAGCCGGTCAGCACGACGCCGATGGTGCCGCTCTCGCGGCCGGGCGGCGCGATCGCGGCCGAGCTGGCATAGATCGCCGGCATGGCGATACCGGCGGCGATGCCGGCAACGAGCTGGGCGGCCACCAGCATCGCCACTGTCGGCGCCGAGGCGCTGGCGACCAGCGCGATGGCCAGCAGCAGCAATGCGCCCTGAAGCATGCGGCGCGCGCCGATCCGGTCGATGTAGCGGGCAAGGAAGAGCGCGCTGGCCGATGTGCCGAGGCCGAAGGCGGCGGCGGCCGTCATTACCGCCGGCACGCTTGCGCCGAATGACGCCGCGACGGCGGGCGCGATCGGTCCCAGAACCAGCGAATTGGAGCCGATGACGGCGATGCAGCCGGTCAGCAGATAGGCGGCTGCAGGGATTGGCGCGCGGGGCGCCTCAGTCATAATTGCTGATTGATTGCTGTTCGACATATCATCATAATGGCCGAATTAAATTCCGCATCAATGGAGAATTTCCATATGGACACAGAAACAGATGACATTCAGCGGAACAAGCATCCGACCCGCGAGGTCGACCCGATCGACCGAAAGATATTAGGCGTCCTGATCGAGGACGCGACCATCAGCTATGCCGAGCTCGGCGAGCGCGTCGGCCTGTCGGCGCCGGCGGCGCATGAGCGGGTCAAGCGGCTGAAGCGCAGCGGCGCCATCCGCGCCACATCGGCGATCATCGATCCGAGGGCGGTGAAGAAGCCGCTGCTTGCCTTCGTGCATATCGACACAAGGGGCTGGGGCAAGACGCCGGAGCTGATGGCGGTCTCCAAATATCCGGAGGTCGAGGAGATCCACACGGTCGCCGGCGACACCTGCATGCTGCTCAAGGTGCGCACCGAGGACACGCGCGCGCTGGAGGGCCTGCTGGCCCGTCTCTACGACACGCCCGGCGTGACCTCGACGCGCAGCTATGTCGTGCTCTCGACCTATCTCGAGCGCCCGGTGCAGCCCGAGATCACGAGCGAATGGCCGGCGCCGAAGCATATGGCGACACCCATGTATTAGGTCGCCGCCAGCTGGCGCGTGGAACGCGCCAGCAGATAGAACGCCGCGACATGCGTGATCATCAGCAGCGGCACGTAGAGGATCGGGATCGCGTAAGCCGCGCCCAACTGTCCGGCCTGCCCCGGAAGGTCGAGCACGGCGCCGTGATAGTAGTCGACGACAATGTCCACCACGCCTACGACGTTAAAGGCCACGACCAGCGGCCAGAAGATCACGGGCCTCGACACCGCGAATAGCGCCAGCATGGCGAGCAAGCCGGTGGCGAAGTCGCCATAGGCGGCGAAGCTTGCGAAGGCAGGAGCAAGGTCGGGGCCGACGACGCCCGGGATGAGGAAGACGAGGCCGAAGAAGCGGAAGCTGTGCAGCGTTGCGATGGCGCGTTGCGCCGCCATCGGCTCCATCGACCTCAGCCTTGGCCAGATATAGGCGGCGAAGCAAAGCAGCCACGGCACGTAACCGAGCACGAGATGGATGTTGAAGATCATCGCAGGTGACATCTTCGCTCCCTATCAAGCCTTGACCGGAACAGCCTCGAACACTGCCGTCAGAATGCCCAGCCGTCCCTCCATGAGATTGCGCCCGAGATTGGTGGCGAAGTCGGCGAAACCCTGCCCCATGACGACGCCGAGATTGAGCGAAGGCGGCGGGCCGGAGGCACGGAGCTCGGCGAACCAGGCCTTGGCGGCAGCCGTGTCGTCGCGACGGACGAGCGTGCCGAAGCCAGCGGCTTCGATCGCCTCGCAGGTCGCTTCGGCCGTCAGCAGGAAGCTTTCGCCCGGCGTCTTCGCCCAAGGCACTGGATAGTGCGGATCGCCGCCATTCAGCACGACGTCGAATGTCGCGAATTTTCCGCCCGGCTTCAAAACGCGCCTGATCTCGCGGTAGAGCAGCGGCCGGTCGGCGATGTTCATCGCCACATGTTGCAAAAGCGCGGCATCGAAGCGGCCATCCTCGACGGGAAGCGACAAAGCGCTGCCGGTTTCGAACGACACTTTGGCGTCTTGGCCGGTGCGCGTGGTCAGGTAACGCGCGGCCTCGACGAAGGGTTCGCTGAGATCGACGCCGGTCACCGCGCAGCCATAGGTCTCGGCAAGAAACCTGGCCGGCCCGCCGACGCCCGATCCGACGTCGAGCACGGACATGTCGGCGGTGATGGCGGCGAGGCTGGCGAGTTCCGCAGTCGCGGCCAGCCCGCGGGTATGGAACTGGTCCAGGGTCGCCAGCTGTTCGGACTTCAGCCGCTGTTGCTCAGGCCCAAACACCGCCAGTGCGTTCTTCAATCGATCGGTCAAGCCGGTCGCGCGATAGTGATCGCGCACGCGATCGAGTTCATCGGTCATTGCCATTTCCCTTCAGGCTTCCAACGTCATGGATGAAATAACGCCGCTTTCCGCGAACCACTATCCACGATAATGTCGATGGGTCATGAAGCAGAACTTCACAGTCAGGCACGGAGCGCTCGACGGCGTCGAAGCATTCCTGAGCGTCGCAAGGCATCGCAATTTCCGTAAGGCGGCGGCCGAGCTCGCCGTCACCCCGTCAGCGATCAGCCAGGCGATACGAACGCTCGAGGCGCGCATCGGCGCCGCGCTGTTCATCCGCACGACGCGCAGCGTCGGCCTCACCGAAGCCGGCGAGCGCTTCTTCGCGCGCGCCCGGCCCGCCTTCGAGGAACTGATCGCCGCGAGCGAGATCGCGCGCGGGATGGGCCAGCGGCCGGCGGGGCTCTTGCGCCTCTCGGTACCGCCGGCCGTGGTGCCGATGCTGCTGGAGCCGATGGTCGCCTCCTTCTGCCAAGCCTATCCTGAGATCGAGCTGGAGATCGTCGCCAGCGGCGAGCTCGCCGATCTCGCCGCTGAAGGATTCGACGCCGGCATCCGGATGGGCGACTTGATCGCGCCCGACATGGTCGCGGTCCGCCTGACGCCCTCCTTTCCGATGGCGGTCGTCGGCAGCTCGGATTATCTGCGCCGGCGCGGGGCGCCCGAGCGCATCGAGGACCTGCGCGACCATGCCTGCTTGCGCCTGCGCCGCTCGAATGGTTCGGTCGCGCCCTGGTCCTTCGTCGACGGCAACAAGGCCGTCGAGGCAATCGTGTCGGGACCGCTCATCGCGCACGATTATCCGTCGCTGCTCGGCGCGGCGATCCAGGGTGTCGGGCTGGCGCAGGTGCCAGGCCCGATCGCCGAAGCGCCGATCGCCGACGGGCGACTCCAGGCACTGCTCGGCCGTTTCGCGATGACCACGCCGGGCGTTTTCCTCTATTATCCGGAAAGGCATCAGGTTCTGCCCAAACTGCGCGCCTTCATCGACCACATCAGGCAAACCGAGCGGCGTTGACGCCGCCCCGAAGCGATCAGGCCGGCGACGGTCAAGCTGACGCTTCGAAAGCCCGTGAAGGCAGTTGAGCCAAGCGACAAGTCGCTCGACCGCAGCCGAGCAGCGATGCTGCGCGGGGACACGACCTACTCCCTCGCGTGCCAGGCAAGGAATCTGCGTATCTCCTCCCGCTTGTCTTCGGACAAACCGGCAAGCAGGTTCTCGTCCAAGTACCCTTCCCGTATGAGAACGGCGAAACCGAGGATAAGCTGTGAATAGCGATAGTCGAACATGTGGTCGATCTCTCGCCGCTGCTGCCGCAGATAGTCTTCGACCTCCCACATGTCGGCCGGCGTCGTCGCATCGCTGGCCTTCTTTTTGAATTCGGCCATTGTCTTGCCGAGCGCCGCATCCAGCGCTGCATCGAAAGCGGCGCGAGCGACTTTCTTCTCGGACGGAGACCACTTTAGACCGAAGCTCATGAAACACCTCCTTGCGGCCTCAGATGCTTGGCACGTTGCGACACGAATGGTCGCTTCATTGGCCAGCGCGGGATTCGATCAAGGATCGGATACGTTCCGCATCCGACTGCGCGACCGGATTGTAGACGATCATGCCGAGCTCGGGTCGACCGTCAACAGCAAAGACCGAGAACTCCAACTCGATAAGCCCGATCTCGGGATGCCGCAGACGCTTCACGCCCTCGCCATGCGCCGCAACGACGTCATTGTCGCGCCAGAGTGCCGCGAACTCGGGGCTGATCCTGGAAAGCTCCTCGACGAGTTCCGTGACCTCCGCGCCGGCGCCGGCCCGAACGGCGTCGGCTCTGAAGGATCCGACCACGAAACGCGCGACACTCTGCCAGTCGTCCTGCGCATCGCGCACGCGCGAATTGCCGAACATCAGGCGCAGGATGTTGCGCTGCTCGCGCGGCAGCTTGGAATAGTCGGTCAGCATCGCGGCCGCGGCACGGTTCCAGGCAACCACATCCCAGGTCGCGGTCTTGATGATCGCCGGGCTCGGGTCCAAAGCGTCGAGGACACGCTGGAGGCGCGGCGTCACGCTGTCCACGCTTTTGTAGCGAACTTCCGGCGGCCGCCCGAGACCCAGCATGAACAAATGCTCGCGTTCGGGCTCGGTCAGCATCAGGCCGGTGGCGATGCGGTTCAGCACGTCCGCGGACGGCGCGCCGCCCCGCCCCTGCTCCAGCCAGGTGTACCAGGTTGGGCTGATATTGGCGCGCTGCGCCACCTCTTCGCGACGCAGCCCTTGCGTGCGCCGGCGCCCCGTGGCGAAGCCGAAGGCGGCGGGATCGAGGCGCATGCGGCGATCTCGCAAAAAGGTGCCAAGCTTGTTGGTCGTCTCGACGGGCATTGCGATCCTGTTGACTATTATACCATGATAAAGTCACTACTTTAACAGAATGAGTTATAGCGCAAATAAGGCCTCCGAACAACCACAGGAGACCCTCCCATGCGTGTATTCCTTACCGGCGCGACCGGCTTCATCGGTTCCAGGATTGTGCCCGAACTTCTTGCCGCCGGGCACAAGGTGCTTGGTCTGACCCGCTCCGATGCAGGCGCGCGGTCGCTTGTCGCCGCGGGCGCCGAGCCCCATCGCGGCGACCTCGAAGACCTCGACAGCCTGCGCGACGGCGCGGCGAAATCGGATGCGGTGATCCACACCGCTTTCGATCACAATTTCTCGAGTTTCGTGGCCAATTGCGAGAAGGACAAGCGCGTCATCGAAGCGCTGGGCGGGGCGCTGGCCGGCTCGGACCGGTTGCTGATCATCACGTCCGGTGTGGGCATGGGTTCCGCCGAGCACGGACAGCCGGCGACAGAAGACGTTTTTAACACCGACCATCCCAATCCGCGCATCCTGTCGGAGCTTACCGGCGCGGCGATGGCCGAGAAGGGCGTCAAGGTGTCGGTGGTGCGGTTGCCGCAGGTGCATGACACGGTGAAGCAGGGCCTGATCACACCGCTGATCGCGCAGACGCGCGCCAAGGGCGTGTCGGCCTATCTTGGCGAAGGCCGGAACCGGTGGTCGGCGGCGCATGTGCTGGATGTCGCGAAGCTCTACCAGTTGGCGCTGGACAAGCAGGAAGCCGGCGTGCGCTACAACGCCGTCGCGGAGGAAGGCATCCCGGTGCGCGAGATCGCGGAAGTGATCGGCGCCGGTCTCAACGTGCCGGTGGTCTCGCTCTCGCAGGAAGAGGTTGCCGACCATTTCGGATGGCTTGCCATGTTCGCCGGCCTCGACATGCCGGCGTCGAGCGAATGGACGCGCGCGCACCTCGGCTGGCAGCCGACCGGACCCGGCCTCATCGCCGATCTCGAGCGAATGGATTACATGCAGGCGGCCGCAGCCTGACTCTGCGTTTCCTTATCCAAGGGTCTCCGAGAGCGGATCAGCCCCTGTTTTGAAGGGCTGACCCACTCTCAGGGTCAGCGATTACTTCCCGCAATAGTGGTCGTTGATGTCGTTGACCGCATCCGCATCCGGCCCGACGCGGTGATACGCGCAGGCGCCCGCCGACGTGGTGGGCATCTGCCGGTCGTAGTAGCGCGGACCGCCGAACAGCGTCTCGATGATGTCGTCACTGGCTGGAACATAACGCTCCTGTTTGACGACGCGGTAGCGATGCTGTTCGCCAGCGGCGGCCGGGCCAGCCATCGTGGCTGCCGCGGCAAGCACGAGCGCGGCGATTGCAAAATATTTCGTCATGGCAGCGACCTTCCGGCAATTCGGATCTGCAGCATAGCCAAAATCGCCAGCGGAACAAAAGTTCCCGTTTCGCGCTTGCGGCCGGTGAGTTCCTCGACAGAAATCTGTGTGTTTGCGTTGGCGGTTGGCATGCTTTGGAGATTGGCCGAAGCGCGCATCGCGACGTCATCCACGGGCGGAGCAATGGGCGAAGCGACGCGCGCAGACCGAGAATCCGTGACTTCAGAGCGCTGCTGCGGTGCAGAATTCTGCTCCGTTGCACTCCGCGGCTCAGGTCACGGAATGGATTCCAGGGTCTCCGCGACGCCGCTTCGCGGCTGCTCCGCCCTGGAATGACGAGGTTGAGGGAGGCTTCAGCCAATCCCAGGCGTTTGCGCTGATCCCGGCAGAAATGATTGGTGAATCGTCAGCGAACGGCAATCGCAACGGCGAGCCCGTCTCGCGAATGACCGCGATTGGTTTCCGCGACAGCCGACAACAGATGGGAGAGCCGATGGCCAGAGCCTGCGCGGTTTCGATCATTCTTCAAGTGCAATCAGCGAACGCATCAGGGTTGCCCTTGCCGAAGCGAGATGCGCCCGGCAGGCCTTTGCAACCCAGGCGGGGTTTCGGCTTTCGAGCGCGTCGATATAGGTGATGTGCTCAAGGAGCGCTGCCTTGTTGCGCTGCTTTTCATCCTGCTTGTTCCATTGGTAGTGATAGTGAAAAATGAAGCTGATGATGTCGTAGAAACCGTCGATGAAGCGGTTTGGCGATGCCTCGTTTATGAGCCGGTGAAACCGGTTATCGAGGCCGGAGAAATCGTGAAAGCGGCTTTCGATCCGCTTCAGCAGGTCGACATGTGCGATCTTAAGCGCGGCGAGCTTGGTCCACAGCGGGGAATTCTCAGGCTGCTGTGAAAACAGATGCGCCGAGCGCAATTCGAACATCACCCTGATCTCAAACAGCTCAAGTGCGAAATCCTCCGTGAAGCCCTTGAAAAGCCAACCGGTATTCGGCCTTTTCTCGATCAGCCCAAACCGGCTGAAGCGGATCAGGAACTCGCGGATTCCGTTGGTCGCAACACCGAACTGCCGCGCAAGCTCAAGTTCGTTTATGCTCGTGCCTGGTCTGGTATCGCCCCGCAGCATCCACTCCATGAATTGCTGCTCGACATGTTTGGCACGCGGCGTGGTTTCGGCGTCGGGATAGTAATCATTTTCGTCGACCGCGCGCTCCGCAATCCGGATACCGTTGCGCTCGGCGATCAGTTTGCGACGAACAAGTTCCTGTAGAACCTTTCGGACGGTCGTGCGGCTGACGCCCATTCGCCGTTTCAACTCGTTCTCGGACGGAAGCTCTCCGACCAGTTGTCCATCATGCAGCATACTGGCGACGCGGTTGAACGCCTTCTTGTAGACAGTGTCGGTTCTCATAGGACTTTCCCGAAATATTAGCTTGTTCTTTTTAGCATGAACTTTATCCATAAAAAACAACTTGACCCGATCAAGCTCGTTGTTTTTTATCGATAAGAGGAGGAATTCGACACGATCTGGGTTTTTGACGACGCGGCGCAACCAGCCTCGGCGGGGAGAGAAATTTTGCCTGAAACGGGAAATACCGGCACCACCGTCGGCGAGAGCGCATTACCAGCGCCCAAGAAGAAAGACGCTGTTCCCGGCCTTGCACTTGGCCTGACTTTGCTGAGCGCTGGGCCGGTCGTCATCCTGGCCTTGCTGATCGTCGTCCTCGGTTTTCTGTCGCCCTATTTCCTGACAGGGCGCAACCTCGGCAACATCCTCGCCCAAACCGCCGTGATCTCGGTTGTGGCGATGGGCCAGCATCTGGTCATTCTGACACGCGGCATCGATCTTTCCGTCGGATCGAACCTTGCACTGGCCTCCGTCGTCGGCGCCCTCGCCTTTCATGGCGGCGCGCCCGCATTCGCAGTGATCGCGGTGATGGTTGGCTGCGGCGCGGCGGTGGGCGCCATCAACGGGCTCTTCTACGTCTTCGGCCGGCTGCCGCATCCTTTCATCATCACGCTGGCAACATTGAGCATCGCCAAAGGCTTGGCGCTCCAACTGGCCGATGGGCGCGCCATACCGGGGATGCCGGATTCGATAGATGCGCTCGGCCGCGATGCGGTCTGGGGTCTGCCCGGATCGGTCTTTGTCGTTGCAGGCGTTGCCGCGGTCCTTCTGGTCATGGCCAAGACCATGGTCTGGGGCCGGTGGATTTATGCCGTCGGCGGTCGACCAGACGCCGCCCTGCGCATGGGCATTCCGGTGTCCTGGGTCCTGGTTTCGGTCTATGTGATCTCGGGGCTGTGCGCCGGCATCGGCGCGGTCATACTCGCCGGCCGCACCGACGCCGGTTCCCCCTTGTTCGGCAATCTGCTTGAACTGGATACGATTGCGGCGGTGATCATCGGCGGCGCCAGTTTTCTTGGCGGCCGCGGCCATCTCGGGCACGCCTTGATCGGCGCCATCATGATCGGCGTCATCCGCAACGCGCTCAACCTGCTCAACGTCAATGTCTTTTTCCAGCTCATCGTCATCGGCGTGGTCATCGTCATCGCCGTCGAGTCCGACGTGCTGCGCAACTATCTCGAAGGGCGGGTGCGCGTCATGCAGGCCGGGAGGCAGTCATGAGCGCCGTTGCGGCCAACGCCGATCGTGCCGCCACCGCCGACCAACCCGTGCTCGCCGTACGCGGTGCCACCAAGCGGTTCGGTTCGGTTCTGGCGCTGGACGATGTCAGCATCAAGGTGCGGCGAGGCGAGATCGTCGGCCTGCTCGGCGACAATGGCGCGGGCAAATCGACGCTGACCAAATGCATCAGCGGCGTGCACCAACTCGATGCCGGCGAAATTGCCCTGGACGGTGCGCCAACCCAGATACGCTCCCCTGCGGATGCGCGCTTCGCCGGCATCGAGACCGTCTACCAGGATCTGGCGCTGTTCGACAATCTGACGCCGGGACAAAACTTCTTTGCCGGTCGCGAGCTGGCTCGCCCGCAATGGCTTCCTCGCGGCTTGCGATTTCTCCAGCAACGCAGGATGGACGCCGAGACCCGTGTTCTGCTGGCAAACCTCAAGGTGACGTTGCCGCGCTTGGACGCCGTCGTCGCCATGATGTCGGGCGGTCAAAGACAAGCCATCGCCGTGGCCCGGTCGACCGTGTTTGCCCGCAAGGTCGTGATCCTGGACGAGCCGACGGCCGCGCTTGGCCTGCGTGAATCGCGGCAGGTGCTCAACCTGGTCGCCGCCCTGCGCGACCAGGGCAATGCCGTCATCCTGATCACCCACAATATGGAGCACGTCGTCGAGCTTGCCGATCGCGCCGTGGTGCTGCGCCAGGGCCGCAAGGTCGGCGAGCTTGTCCCGACCAGGGAAAACAAGCAGGAGCTGGTTTCCATGATCGTTGGAGCCTGATCCGTTCGAGATTTGGGGATCGTTCCGGTCCGCAAATGCCTGAAGCGACTTCCGCCGGAAGACGCCTCAATTCCAAGGGAGGAATGGAATGCCAATGAACCTGAAACTGTTCGCTGGGCTGGCCATCGCCGTTACATTCGCGATGCCGGCTTCCGCCGCCGACAAGATCAAGGTCGGCCTGATCACCAAATTCCCCGTGCCGTTCTATTCGACCATGGAGGATGCCGCCAAGAAATACGCGGCCGCTCATCCCGAAATCGAGCTGGTCACCGGCCAGGGCCAGGCAGCTACGGACATCGAGGGCCAGATCGCGCTCATCGAGTCCATGATCACCCAAGGCGTCAAGGGCCTGGCGATCACTCCGGTCGACCCGACCGTCGCGCCGGCGCTCGACAAGGCGGTTGCCGCCGGCATCAAGGTGGTTCTCGTTGACAACAGCATTCCCAACTGGAAAGGCCAGACGGCTCTGGTCTCGACCAACAATCTCAACGGCGGCAAGATCGCCGGAGAGTATCTGAAGACCGTGCTGAAAAGCGGCGACAAGATCGGCATCCTGCAAGGTGTTCCCGGAGTGCCGGCTCTGGATGATCGGGTCACCGGCATGATGGAGGGCCTCGGCGACATCAAGGTTGATGTTGTCGGCAAGGGCGCAACCAACTGCACGCTCGAGCTCGGCACGTCGGTGGCCGAGGACATCCTGACCGCCAATCCCGATCTCAAGGCGATCTACTCGGCCTGTGGCCCGCCCATCCCCGGCGCCGTCAAGTCGATAAGCAATGCGGGCATTGCCAACGACAAGATCATCCTGGTCGGCTTCGACGCCTGCTGCGGCGAGATCGAAGCGATCAAGTCCGGCGCGGAAGACGCCAGCGTTGCACAATTTCCGGCGAAGATGGGCGAGCTGGGCATCGACACTGTCGTCAAGGCAATCCACGGGGAGGCGGTCGAAGCCAATGTGGATACCGGCGCCGGCCTTGTGACGCTGCAGAACGTCAAGGACTTCGAGTGATCCAACAGAGGTCCGGCGGCGGCGCCGCCGGACCACTTCTACCGCAGGACTGTTGCGGGTTCGCCTTAGCGAAGGGGTGAAATCACAAACATGGCCCCCACCATCAAAGTCGTCAGATGCGCCGCGCCGGGCAAGCTGGTGCTTGAGGAGCACGAGGCGCCAGGGAGCCCGCCGGAAGGCTGGGCCTTGGTCGATGTCGCCTATGTCGGCATATGCGGGACGGATTACCACATTTTCGAGGGCAGGCATCCCTACCTCGCCTATCCACGTATCATGGGCCACGAGGTTTCGGGAACGATCGCGGCCATCAACGCACCCGCGAACTTATCGGTCGGAAATCAAGTCCTGATCAATCCCTATCTCGCCTGCGGAAAATGTTCGGCCTGTCGCCATGGCAAGCCGAACTGCTGCGTCGCGATAGAAGTGCTTGGCGTGCACCGCGACGGTGCCATGAGCGAGCAGATACTGGTGCCGGCGCAGAATTTGATCGCGGCGACGGGTCTGTCGCCGGTCGAGGCTGCCACGGTCGAGTTTCTGGCCATCGGTGCGCACGCGGTTCGCAGATCCATGGCCGGTCCGGGCAATCGGACGTTGGTCGTCGGCGCCGGACCGATCGGCCTTGGTGTCGCGCTTTTTGCGCGCATCGCGCAGCAGGATGTGACCGTCATGGACATCGATGCCGAACGGCTGGCCTTTGCTGGCAGCCAATTGGGATTCGACGTGATCGACGAATCGGACGGTTCGGCCGCCGAAGCGATAGCCGAGCGAACTGCCGGAACGGGTTTCGATATCGTCTACGACGCTACGGGAAACAGCCGTTCCATGGAGTCTGCCTTCGCCTTTGTTGCCCACGCAGGCGTGATGGTGATGGTCAGCGTTGTACAAGGCGATATTACCTTCTCCGATCCGGAGTTTCACAAGCGTGAAATGATGCTGATCGGCAGTCGTAACGCGACGCATGCGGATTTCCAGCACGTCATCGCCTCGATCCATGCCGGCAAAATAGCGATCGACCAACTCGTCACCCATCGCACGACGCTGCGGGACAGCCCACGCGACATTGCGATCTGGGCGAAGGAGAAGGCCGGTCTGATCAAGGCCGTCATCGAGGTGGGGCGACCTGTCTGACTTGAGCAAACACGTTCAAGATACGCCGTGCCGCCTGGTGCTGGCACGGGATGCGCCTCATGGAGGGAAGCAGTTCGCGCTCGAGGTGTCGATCGATCGCCGCCACGTTCAGCAGCAGCGTTTGAACGACCAGCAAGGATGGGATGCGACAAAACCGCAGCCGAGACCAAGACTCCTGTATGTTCGCTCGATTGCGCGATCAAGGAATCAAGAAGGAATTACCCAATGGACTTGTTCAAACTGGATGGCGACGTCGCGCTGGTCACCGGCGCCGGCAGTGGCATCGGTCAGGCCATAGCGGTCGGCCTTGCTGAGGCCGGTGCCGACGTCGCGTGCTTCGGTCACGCCTCGAAGGGAGGTCTCGAGGCAACGGCGCAAAGGATCACCGCGCTCGGCCGCAAGGCGCTTGCGATAACCGGCTCGGTGACGTCGGAAACCGATCTTGCCGCCGCCGTCGAGCGTATCGAAAAGGAGCTCGGCGCGCTTACGGTTGCCGTCAACAATGCAGGTATAGGCGGCGCGCACGCGGCCGAGACCTTGCCGCTGGCCACGTGGGAAGAACTTTACCGCATCAATGTCGGCGGTGTGTTCTTGTCCTGCCAGGCCGAGGCTCGCGTGATGCTGCCACGCCGCAAGGGATCGATCATCAACGTGGCCTCCATGTCCGGCTCGATCGTCAACCGCGGTCTCCTCCAGGCGCACTACAACTCGTCGAAGGCAGCCGTCATTCACATGACCAAGAGCCTGGCGATGGAATGGTTGGACCGCGGACTGCGGCTCAACGTGCTCAGCCCCGGATACACGCTGACCCCGATGAACCGGAGGCCGGAAGTCGCCGAGCAGGTGAAGAACTTCGAGCGCGATACGCCCATGGGTCGCCTCGCGGCGCCCGAGGAGATGATAGGCCCGGCGGTGTTTCTGGCCAGTCGAGCCGCGTCTTTCGTTACCGGCATCGATCTCATCGTGGATGGCGGCTTCGTGTGCTGGTAGCAGAAGCGAAGCACGGCGCGCTTCGCACTCAATCGAAGGACGTCGCGGCCTTGGCAAAGGCCGCGGGAAACTCGCGGCGGTCCGACACGAACCGGGACCGCCGCTGCATTTGTGCCAAGTCGCCCGCCTTCTCAAGCGCAGCGGCCGGCAGTGGCTAGTTATGGTGGATTTCCGTGCCCAGCACCTTCAGACACTCACGAATGAAGGCGGCAAGTGCGGTCCATCCTTTGGCCGAAACCATCGTGCCGTCTACATAGGCGTCGGTGGGCGAGAGGTCGATATAGGTGCCGCCCGCAAGGGTGACCTCCGGCTCGCAGGCCGCCAGCGCACCGACCTTCTTGCCGCGCACGACACCGTCCACCGCTATCAGAATCTGCACGCCGTGGCAGATCGTGAAGATCGGCTTCCCGGTCTCGTGGAAGTGGCGGACCATGGCCTGAACGCGCTTGTCTGTGCGGATGTATTCCGGCCCGCGGCCGCCGGCGCAGTAGACCGCATCATATTGGTCGATCTGCCTTTCCGCCTCGGAAAACGTCTTGTTGATCAGCGCGTAGTGTCCGGGTTTCTCGGTATAGGTCTGGTCGCCCTCAAAGTCGTGCAGCGAGGTCTTGATCCGGTCTCCGGCGTTCTTGTCGGGGCACACGACATGGATGGTGTGGCCTACGGCTTCCATGGCCTGCTGATAGACAAAGATTTCGTACTCCTCGGTGAACTCTCCGGTCAGCATCAGTATCTTTTTGGCTGGCATGGTCTTCCTCTCGGTTGTGTAGCAGGGCGAGGCGCGCCTTGGGTTTTGGCTTCGGATTGTGGATGTCAGGAAGAGGCATGTTTCACCCGCCTGGAACGTCCGTCTGACTATTCGAACGCAGGCAGGAGCCTGTCACGCGAGTTCTCGATGTGCACCCGCATCGCCGTTCGCGCCGCGTTTGCATCGCCGGCTGCGAAAGCCGAGAGAATGGCTTCGTGCTCGTCCAGCGCTTCCTCGGTTACGCGCGAGTGGTACATCAGCCGGAAAATGTGAAAATGCGTGTGCTGGTGGTTCAGCGTCTCGCGGATGATCTCGTTCTGCGCGAACTCCATGATCTTGTCATGGAAGATCGCATCCTGTCGGGCGAAGTTGGAATAGCGAAGGCGCTCGTCCCTGCCCTCGCCGCGGGTCATGACCCCCGCCGCCTCTTGCAGGGCCGCCAGCCGGGCAGCGTCCAGGCCGGCCGCTGCCTTGGCCGCGGCGGCAGGCTCAAGCAAAAGGCGCAACTCGTAAAGCTCGTCAAAACGCCGGCGTGTGATCTGCGGTGCGGCGCGATAGCCGACCAGGTGGGTCTTGATCACCAGGCCTTCGCCTTCCAGACGCCCGAGAGCCTCGCGGATCGGCGTATGCGAGACATCCAGTTCCCGGACGAGATTGTCCACGGTTATGCGCGACCCCGGCGCGATCTTGAGCGACATGAGTTGCTGGAAGATCGCCTCGTAGACGTCTCCCGCGAGGCTGTTCGCGCGCTGGATCCTGCCTGTCGGCCGCGCGTCGTCATCAAGCTTCACATCGGGGTTCTGCATCTTTTTGCCTCTTGACAGGAAGGACCACTAACACGATGCTCCGGCCAATTCAATCCTATATCCTATACGATTTTATAGCGGATATGTCTAAATGGAAGCGATGGATCGCCGAGCCATATTGGAAGAGCCCACTCGATGACCTTGTTCGCCGCAGCGCGATTGCCGCGTGAGATTTTGTTCGGCAAGGGCCAGCGCCAGGTGCTGCCGCACGTCGCGTCCAGGCATGGCAAGCGCGCGCTCGTCTGCACGGACGAGCGCTTCGCGGCAACGGCCATATTCGGCGAGATGATGGCCGCGCTGAGGAATGCCTCGGTTGAAATCCTTGTCCATGACCGCACGCTGCCGGACGTGCCCCGGGACAGCGTCGCGATCTGTGTTGCCGAGGCGAAGGATTTCAAACCCGACATGGTCGTCGGGATCGGTGGCGGAAGCTGCCTCGACATGGCCAAATGCGCGGCGCTGCTGATCAGTCATGGCGGCAGGCTTCAGGACTACTATGGCGAGTTCAAGGTCCCAGGCCCCACGCTGCCTTTGATTGCCGTGCCGACCACCGCCGGCACCGGCTCGGAGGTGACCCCGGTAGCCGTCATTTCCGATCCGGAGCGTCTGCTGAAGGTCGGCATTTCAAGTCCCCACCTCATCGCCGCCGTCGCGCTGTGCGACCCGGAACTGACCGCGACCTGCCCGCCCGCGCTCACGGCAATTGCCGGCGCGGATGCCCTGACGCACGCCATCGAAGCTTTTACGGCGGCTAGACGCGGAACCGATCCGACACTGCCGCAGCAGCACGTCTTTGTGGGCAAGAGCGCGCTCACCGACCATTTCGCGCTATTGGCCGTCAAGCTTCTTGGCCGCAGCCTGGAAAGGGCCTACCGGGACGGTGCGGACGAGGATGCGCGCGCCGATGTGATGATGGGCGCCTTGGCGGCCGGCTGTGCCTTCGGCACGGCCGGAACGGCTGCCGCCCATGCCGTGCAATATCCGGTTGGCGCGCTCACCCATACGCCTCATGGGTTGGGGGTGGCGACCGTGCTTCCCTACGTGATGAACTACAACTTGCCCGCCGCCGCCAGCGAGTTTGCCGACGTTGGCGCCGCGCTCGGTCTTCCCCAGGCGGACATTGAACTCAAGGACAGGGCTTCCGCGACCATCGCAGAGGTCTCACGGCTTTTCGGCGCGATCGGCATCACGCGGACGCTGGCCGAGCTGGGCTTGCCTGCCGGCAAGATCGAGTGGACCGCCGAGCAGGCGCTCGGCATCGACCGCCTGATCAAGAACAACCCCCGCCCTTTCGACGCCGCCGCGATGCGACGGCTGGTGCAAGCGGCCTATGACGGCGACATGCCCGCCGTTCTGATGTGAGACAGGAGACACACCTCATGAACGCTTCTCCAGGGCTTTTGGATGAGGAGGACATCTCCGAATATGCCACGTTCTCACACGGACTCTATATCGGCGGGCAATGGCGGCCCTCGTCGGACGGGCGCGTTATCGAGGTGGTCGATCCATCGACGGAATCCGTCATCGCGGCTGTTCCCGATGCTACGCTCGCTGACGCCGCGGCCGCCGTCGACGCCGCGGCCAAGGCGGCGGCGGCCTGGCGCGAAACCGCCCCGCGCAAACGGTCGGAGATCCTGAGACGTTGCTTCGAACTGATGACCGAGCGGGCGGAGACGTTGGCCGTGCTGATTTCGTTAGAGAACGGCAAGGCGCTGCGCGATGCTCGCGGCGAAGTCGCTTATGCGGCCGAGTTCTTTCGGTGGAACGCCGAGGAGGCGGTTCGCATCAGCGGCGAGTTCGGCCTTGCGCCTTCCGGCGCAAACCGTATCGTCGTCGACTACCCGCCGATAGGCATATGCGTGCTGATCACGCCATGGAATTTTCCAGCTGCCATGGCCACTCGCAAGATCGCGCCGGCGCTCGCGGCTGGTTGTACCGTGATCCTGAAGCCCGCCAGCGAAACGCCACTGACCGCCTATGCGCTTGCCGCGCTGTATGAGGACGCCGGCGTCCCGCCCGGTGTCGTCAACGTTCTCACCACGTCCAATCCCGGACCACTGACCGCTGCCATGCTGGCCGACCCGCGAGTGCGCAAACTCTCGTTCACCGGTTCCACAGGCGTTGGTCGCGTTCTTCTGGCCGAAGCCGCCAGGCACGTCATCTCCTGTTCGATGGAGCTTGGCGGCAACGCTCCCTTCGTCGTGTTCGACGACGCCGACCTGGAGGCCGCGCTCGACGGAGCGATGATTGCCAAGATGCGCAACGCCGGCGAAGCATGCACCGCCGCCAACCGGCTTTATGTCCAGGCGGGTATCCATGATGCGTTCGCGGAGGGACTGCGCAAGCGCATGGCCGCCCTCAAGGTAGGCCCCGGCACGGACGTCGAGACCGAATGCGGCCCGATGATCACTCGCAAAGCCATCGAGAAAATCGACCGGCTCGTCAAAGACGCGGTTCGTCGCGGTGCAAAGGTGCTGTGCGGAGGCGCAGTCTCGGATGACAAGGGCTATTTCTACCCGCCGACGGTTCTTTGCGACGTTGCCCCGGATACGGAGATGGCGCACGAGGAAATATTCGGTCCCGTCGCTCCAATCATGCGCTTCGACGATGAGGCCGAAGTCATCGCACGCGCCAATGACACCGAATACGGGTTGGCGGCCTACATCTATACGCGCGATCTGGCCAAGGGCATGCGCGTGGCATCAAGGATCGAGTCGGGTATGATCGCGCTGAACCGGGGCCTGATGTCCGACCCTGCGGCTCCCTTCGGCGGCGTCAAGCAGAGCGGCCTCGGACGCGAAGGCGGACAAAAGCACGGCATCAGCGAGTTCCTGGAAGCCAAGTATATCGCCGTGACGATATGAGGGCGCAGGCGTGACCAGGGATCCATTTCGCATCCGCGACCACGTTACAGAGTTCGATGATATCGTCGCCGAGATCGTTCGCCGCAGCGCGGAGACCCGGGCGAAAATCGAGAGCGTCGCCGACGTCGCCTATGGACCGGACGCCGCCGAAACCATCGATATGTTCTTTCCCCAAGGAAAACGCGACCGCGTGCCGGTGCACATGTTCATCCATGGCGGCTACTGGCGCATGTTCTCCAAGCGCGATTATTCCTATGTCGCGGACACGGTGACGCGGGCGGGCGCGATCGCGATCATCGTCGACTATTCACTGATGCCCTCGGTGAGGATGGCCGCTATCGTCGAGCAGGTGCGCCGGGCCAAGCGTTGGGTGCTCGAACACATCGCCGAGCACGGCGGCGATTGCGGCCGCCTAACGGTCAGCGGGCACTCCGCCGGCGCCCATCTGGCGACGATGCTGTTCAACGATGACGGCCGATCATCAAGCGTCAAAGGCGCGCTGCTGCTTGGCGGCTTGTACGAGTTGAAGCCTCTGCAGACCTCCTTCCTTGCCGCCGAGATCGCCATCACGGACGAGGAGGCTGCCAGCCTGTCGCCGCTGACACATCGCTTCGATTCCTCCGTAGAGGTCGAGATTGCAGTTGGAGCCGTGGAAACGCCGCCGTTCCACAGCCAGGCCGAGGCATTTGCGAATCATCTGCGAAAGCAAGGGCTGGCAGTCTCTCAAACCGCCCTCTCCGGTGCCAATCACATGAGCAGCGTTCGCGATCTTGGAGTGAGTGGAACCGAGGCATCGGATCGTTTGGCCAAGCTGATCGCCACATAGAGTCCCATCGAGATATCCGGGCCGCTGGCTAATTGGCCGACGCCGGAGACCGGCGCATGATTGCCTTGGCGGCTGCTGTCGTCGGTCCAAGTCCCGATGCCACCTAGTGGCACTGCAAAAGGATTTTGACCGGTCGGATCTGTTTGCGTTGGCAGGTGGCATGCCTTGGAGATTGGCCGAAACGCCCACCCCTCGTCATGTATGGACGGCCCCTTTTGGGCAAGAGGCAAAATGGCGGCAGCGGCGTAAGTCTGGAGCGGTCATGTATT
>NZ_VFTP01000031.1:0-20903 GCF_006439455.1 Mesorhizobium sp. B2-9-1
GCGATGGAAGAGAAGCTGCGCTTCGCCATCCGTGAAGGCGGCCGCACCGTCGGTGCCGGCATCGTCGTCACCATCAAGGAATAATCGGTCCGGCTTTCGCCGGCTCGACAAGGAAAGGGCGGTCTTCGGGCCGCCCTTTTTCGTCTGGAAAGCTGTGCTGCCAGACTCTTTTCAATTCTGTTGCAACCACCGGCGCCGCAACTAGTATGGGTCGCACCGAGGGGCTTGCCAGACGTGGTTGCCACATTCCGTTCAAAGACCATGCGGTGTCGGCGCGGGCTGCTTCGGTTGGGATTGGCCGCCGTCTTGGGGCTGGCCGCCTTCGGCGCCGCCGCAAAGGAAGAGCCGCCGGACTACGGTCCGACGATGCGCTTCGTCGTGGTGCGGAGCAGCGCGCCGGGCTGCGAGCCGAACTGCCCGGAATGGATTTCGGCCGAAGGCACGATCGACGCAGGCACGCCGCTGCTGCTGAAACGCCTGCTGAAGACGCTCGGCGGAAGGCCGCTGCCGATCGTCGTCAATTCTCCGGGCGGCAACGTCGATGCTGCGCTTCAGCTTGGCCGCATGGTCCGCAAGAACAAGCTCGATATCGCGGTCGGCATCACGGAATTCTCCGGCTGCCCGCCGGGGACGAAAAATTGCCGCGACAATGACGGCAAGGGCCAACCCTATTCCGGTGTCGCTTATGATAGCGGCGCGATGTGCAATTCGGCTTGCCCGCTGATGTTTGCCGGCGGCATGCGCCGCGTCGTGGGCGAATGGGCCTATCTCGGCGTCCATCAGATCACCACCACCTACCGGCGCGAAAAACTGCTCTACCGCACCACCTATCGGGTCGTGAACGGCAAGAAGAAGATCATCGGCACCAGGATCGTCAGCCGCAAGAACGCCGGCAGCTACAAGACCTACGAGATGAGCAAGGCGATCGAGAAGCGGCTGTCGGCCTATTTGAAGGAGATGGGTGTCGAGCAGGATGTGCTGGGCGTGATGAAGGCCACACCTGCCAGCGACATCAGGCAGATCGAGCCCGATGACATGCTGGAGATGAAGCTCGTGACCAGCCTCGATTCGCTCGACCTGCTGACCGAGAGAACCATTTGCCAGCGCCATCCCGCGCCGGCGAATTGTCGCGAGATTCCCGCGAACGGCGCGCCCGTCGCGGTCGCGGCAGTAGGGACCGGACCTTCTTATACAGCGCCGGTTCCCGCGCCGGCGCCGCAAGCCCACGAACTGCAGATGCGTTTCGTTCTTGTTCGCGGCAGCAACCCGCTCTGCAATCCCGATTGTCCGGAATGGATTTCGGCGGAAGGCACAATCGCCGCAGGTACGGCCGACAAGCTGCGCCAACTGCTCGATACGATCCGGGAGCGCCGGTTGCCGGTCGTAATCAACTCGCCGGGTGGAGATGTGCAGGCTGCGCTCGCCGCGGGCAGGCTGATCCGCGAGCGCGGCTTGGATATCGCGGTCGCCCGAACGGATTTTCTCGACTGCGATCCGGGCACCGTGGGGTGCGTCGCGGCCGACGGTCTCCATGCCGGGCTCTCCATCGATGCCGGCGCCGAATGCGACGCCGCTTGCGCGGTGATGGTCGCCGGCGGGGTCCGGCGCCTGGTTGGCGCCGGTGCGCACTTCCTCGTGCATTCCATGGGCATGGAAGACAAGGTCAGGGCCTATCTCGACGAGATGGCGGTCGGCTCGGGCTTTTTCGCCGCCATGCACTCGGCCGAATATGCAAAGCACAGGGAACTCAGCCGGGACGAACTGAAGACATTCGGGCTGACGACCGGGCCGCAATCGGTGGACGCGCTGACGGGCGCCACCATTTGCAGGTCCCCATCCAGGCCGGACAATTGCCGGGTTCTTCCGTCCGCCGATGCCGAGGCAAAGGCGCCGGCGAAGCTCTAGCTCGCGCACTGGCCATCGAGGCAGGTTGAGCGGGGCAGGGCGCTGCCGCTATCTTGTTGTTGTATGCACAGGGAGGAGCGGCGATGAGCGAGGACATCCCGACTTTGTACGAATGGGCCGGCGGCAGCGAGGCGCTGAACCGGCTGACCCGGACCTTTTACGACAAGGTGGCGGCGGATCCGGTCGTCGGACCGGTGTTCAGGATGATGTCGCCGGATCACCCGGCGCATGTCGCCGCCTTCATCGGCGAGGTTTTCGGCGGCCCGAAGACTTACAGCGAGAAGCATGGCGGCCATCGCGAGATGGTGATGCATCATCTCGGCAAGCATCTGACCGAGGAACAGCGCCGCCGCTGGATCAATCTCCTTGCCGACGCGGCGGATGAGGTCGGCCTGCCCGACGACCCCGAGTTCCGCTCGGCCTTCATGGGCTATGTCGAATGGGGATCGCGGCTGGCGAAGATGAACTCGAATCTTGGCGAGACCTGCGATCCCGAGACCGAGCCGATGCCCGCCTGGGGCTGGGGCGTGCCGGGCGGGCCTTACAAGCCGCCGGCCGGGAAGTCGTAGGCGCGGGCGTTGTCTGGCGAGCGCGATCGGTCGCCGGCGGTATGGAATCCAGATTTCCGGCAAAGGTTTTAAAACCACTGCTGAGTGCTCTTTACAGAGCGCACGGAAGCTTTTAGGAAGCGCCTGCGCCGAACAAGCGCATGCACGGGCATAGCTCAGTTGGTAGAGCGGCGGTCTCCAAAACCGCAGGTCGTAGGTTCGAGCCCTGCTGCCCGTGCCATTTCCTCAAAGTGGCCGATCGAAGCTTCCGGCGTTGAAAATCGGCGGGTGGCTTGCCATATAGCGAGAATTGGGGCATAAGCCCCGTATAGCCGGGACGGGACGACTGGATGGTTCCGAGGCGGCGTTAAGACATAAAGCGGATCCTTGCCACTTGCGTGGATTAAGAATCGGTTTTATGTAGACAAGACAGACACGCGACGCGTGGAGCTGGGAAGCCGGCTTTACGCGTCTGATTTGCGTGGGTGAAATAGCGGCGCTGATTCGCGCCGCATGAAGCCCAGGCGGCACGTCCCGGTCAGCGGGATCATCCAGGAGGCCCGGCCAACGGGTCTCGAAAACAGGCGGCGCATGGCTTCGAAAACCACTAATCCCTTCACCTTTCTCCAGCAGGTTCGCGCGGAGACGGCCAAGGTGACATGGCCTTCGCGGCGCGAAACCATGATCTCGACCGTGATGGTCCTGATATTCGCGGTGATCGCGATGCTGTTCTTCTTCGCTGCCGATATTCTGATGGGCTATGCGATCGAGTGGATCCTGGGTCTCGGGCATTAATTCGGCGGATTACGGAGAGGTCGTGAAATGACTGCGCGGTGGTATATCGTCCACGCCTATTCGAACTTCGAGAAGAAGGTCGCCGAGGACATCGAGAACAAGGCCAAGCAGAAGGGCTTGTCCGGGGACATTGAGCAGATCGTGGTCCCGACCGAAAAGGTCGTCGAGATCCGTCGCGGCCGCAAGGTCGATGCCGAGCGCAAGTTCTTCCCGGGCTATGTGCTCTTGAAGGCCAATCTGACCGACGCCGTGTTCTCGCTGGTCAAGAACACGCCGAAGGTCACCGGCTTTCTGGGCGACTCCAAGCCCGTGCCGATCACCGAGACGGAGGCGCAGCGCATCCTGAACCAGGTCCAGGAAGGCGTCGAGCGGCCGAAGCCCTCGGTCACCTTCGAGATCGGCGAGGCGATCCGCGTTTCGGACGGTCCTTTCGCGTCGTTCAACGGCGTCGTCCAGGAAGTGGACGAGGAGCGGGCCCGCCTCAAGGTGGAAGTTTCGATCTTCGGGCGCGCCGTGCCCGTCGATCTGGAGTTCGGGCAGGTCGAAAAGGGCTGATCCGTAAAGCTGCGCCGCAAGGCGCGGGGATCCGCGCCGCAAGGCGTCGGGAGGCGGCGTGAACAGACGCCGCATGAACGGGTGGGAGGCGAAGGCGGCATAGCCGGCCGTCGGAACCGCACCACCAGACTGCAACCGCCGCGTTTCCCGGGTAACGGGCCGGCATGAGAAAAGGCAGGAATAGAGATGGCTAAGAAAGTTGCAGGCCAGCTCAAGCTCCAGGTTGCCGCGGGCTCGGCCACGCCGTCGCCCCCGATCGGCCCGGCGCTTGGTCAGCGCGGCATCAACATCATGGAATTCTGCAAGGCGTTCAACGCGCAGACCCAGGAGCTCGAGAAGGGATCGCCGATCCCGGTCGTCATCACCTACTACCAGGACAAGTCGTTCACCTTCGTCATGAAGACGCCGCCGGTGAGTTACTTCCTGAAGAAGGCCGCCAACCTGAAGTCGGGCTCCAAGGAGCCGGGCAAGGTCAAGGCTGGCACGATTAGCCGCGACAAGGTGCGCGCGATCGCCGAGCAGAAGATGAAGGACCTGAACGCAAACGACGTCGAGGCGGCCATGCGCATGGTCGAGGGTTCCGCCCGCTCGATGGGCCTGGAAGTGGTGGGCTAAGATCATGGCAAAGATTGCAAAGCGTATTGCCAAGAGCCGTGAAGGCATCGATCCGAACAAGGCTTACGCCCTCTCCGAGGCGCTGCAGCTGCTCAAGGACCGGTCCAAGGTGAAGTTCGACGAGACCGTCGAGATCTCGATGAACCTCGGCGTCGATCCGCGTCATGCCGACCAGATGGTCCGCGGCGTGGTCAACCTGCCGAACGGCACCGGCCGCTCGGTGCGCGTCGCGGTGTTTGCCCGTGGCGACAAGGCCGAGGAAGCCAAGGCCGCCGGCGCCGATATCGTCGGCGCCGAGGACCTTGTCGACATCGTCCAGAAGGGCACGATCGATTTCGATCGCTGCATCGCCACGCCGGACATGATGCCGCTGGTCGGTCGTCTGGGTAAGGTTCTCGGCCCGCGCGGCATGATGCCGAACCCGAAGGTCGGCACGGTGACCACCGATGTGGCCGCGGCCGTCAAGGCTTCGAAAGGCGGCGCCGTCGAGTTTCGCGTCGAGAAGGCCGGCATCGTCCAGGCCGGCGTCGGCAAGGTCTCGTTCGACGTCAAGGCGCTGGAAGAAAATGTCCGCGCCTTCGCCGACGCGGTGACCAAGGCCAAGCCCGCGGGCGCCAAGGGCAACTACGTCAAGAAGGTGTCGGTCACCTCGACGATGGGCCCCGGCCTCAAGCTCGACATCGCGACGCTCGCCGCGTCGTAAGTGTCGGCCGATCGGGTAAGGCCGATCGCTGGGGCATGATCCCGAAAAGCGGGAACATGCTCCAGCAAGAAAGAATTCCGGACCGCCGATCCGTCGGCGGCCCGGTACCCCGGAAGCCGAAAGGTTTCCGGATATCCTGTCCGAGATTGCAGGCGGCCCAAAAGCCTTAATTCAATGGGCCTGCATGAGACGGGTGAAGACCCGACAAAGGAGCCAAGCTCCAATGAAAGGTTCGAACCGTGTTTGCCTTTTGTCTGCGCACTATCCGGCGTGCCGGCTGGTGTGGCGAAAGGGGGCAGGATCCTCGAGCGCCGTTCGGGAGATCCGTTACTGGATGGCCCGGCCGGCAAAAGGCAACCGACGCCTGACCTCGTCAATGGGGCAGGGGTCAACTGGAGATAGGCAGTGGACAGAGCGGAAAAACGCGAACTCGTCACGGGCCTGAATGATGCGTTTTCAAGCGCTGGTTCAGTCGTCGTGGCCCACTACGCCGGTATCACCGTCGCGCAAATGAACGACCTTCGGTCGAAGATGCGCGCCGCCGGTGGCACCGTCAAAGTCGCGAAGAACCGTCTCGCCAAGATCGCTCTTCAGGGCACGGACTCCGCATCGATCATCGATCTGTTCAAGGGACAGACGCTGGTCGCTTATTCGGAGGATCCGATTGCGGCGCCGAAGGTCGCGTCCGATTTCGCCAAGGGGAATGACAAGTTGATCATTCTCGGTGGCGCGATGGGCACGACCTCGCTCGACGCCGACGGTGTGAAGGCACTCGCCACACTACCGTCGCTCGACGAGCTGCGCGCCAGGCTGGTTGGCATGATCGCCACGCCGGCTACCCGGATCGCCCAGATCGTCAATGCGCCCGCGGCTTCGGTCGCGCGTGTCATCGGCGCTTACGCCCGGAAGGACGAGGCGGCATGAGGCCGTTCCTCGCTGTCAACAACACACGTTCGAACCTAGTGAAGGAATACAAAAATGGCTGATCTCGCAAAGATCGTAGACGACCTTTCGAAGCTGACCGTCCTCGAGGCGGCCGAGCTGTCGAAGCTCCTGGAAGAGAAGTGGGGCGTTTCGGCCGCCGCTCCGGTAGCGGTTGCCGCTGCCGGCGGCGCTGCCGCTGCCGCTGCTCCGGTTGAAGAGAAGACGGAATTCGACGTCGTTCTCGCCGATGCCGGCGCCCAGAAGATCAACGTCATCAAGGAAGTCCGCGCCATCACCGGCCTTGGCCTCAAGGAAGCCAAGGACCTGGTCGAAGCGGCTCCGAAGCCGGTCAAGGAAGCCGTTTCCAAGGCCGACGCCGACAAGTTCAAGGCTCAGCTGGAAGCAGCTGGCGCCAAGGTCGAGCTGAAGTAAGCCTGTTAGGCGAGGGCGGACGGTCTCGCGCCGTCCGCCCCCTCCCTTGACGAAGGGAGGGTTCTGTCACGCGAGGCGTTTGAAAACCTCTTTCCTGAGGGCCGAAAAGCGGCTTTCCGGAAACGGGTTTTCTCCCGTTTTAGCCGGAAGCCGCCAAGCGATTGGCCCAAGAAATTGGCAGGGGCGGCCGGAAAAACAGATAGGGGCAGCCGCCGAGGCAGCCCGTTGGTGCAAGGCGAGCCGCGGCGAGGTTCGTCCCGAGTTTATAGCTAAGGAGCGACGATGGCCCAGACCCAGACTTTCAATGGCCGCAGACGCGTACGCAAGTTCTTCGGAAAGATCCCGGAAGTTGCGGAGATGCCGAACCTCATCGAGGTTCAGAAGGCATCCTATGACCAGTTCCTGATGGTGGACGAGCCCAAGGGCGGCCGTCCGGACGAAGGACTGCAGGCCGTTTTCAAGTCGGTCTTCCCGATCTCCGACTTTTCCGGCTCCTCGATGCTGGAGTTCGTGAAATACGAGTTCGAGGCACCGAAATTCGACGTTGACGAGTGCCGTCAGCGCGACCTGACCTATGCGGCGCCGCTGAAGGTGACGCTGCGCCTCATCGTGTTCGATATCGACGAGGATACCGGCGCCAAGTCGATCAAGGACATCAAGGAGCAGGACGTCTACATGGGCGACATGCCGCTCATGACGTCGAACGGTACCTTCATCGTCAACGGCACCGAGCGCGTCATCGTCTCGCAGATGCACCGTTCGCCGGGCGTCTTCTTCGACCATGACAAGGGCAAGTCGCACTCGTCGGGCAAGCTTCTGTTTGCCGCGCGCGTCATTCCTTATCGCGGTTCGTGGCTCGACATCGAGTTCGACTCCAAGGACGTCGTGCACGCCCGCATCGACCGCCGCCGCAAAATTCCGGTGACGTCGCTGCTGATGGCGCTCGGCATGGACGGCGAGGAGATACTGTCGACCTTCTACAACAAGATCACCTACAAGCGCGCCGGCGACCACTGGCGCATTCCGTTCAACGTCGAGCGTTTCCGCGGCCTCAAGGCCGTCGGCGACCTGGTCGACGCCGATACCGGCGAGATCGTGGTCGAGCAAGGCAAGAAGATCACCGCCCGCCAGGCTCGCCAGCTCGGCGAGAAGGGTCTCAAGGCCATCAAGGCGACCGACGAGGACCTGCTCGGCAACTACCTTGCCGAAGACATCGTCAACTACGGCACCGGCGAGATATTCCTCGAAGCCGGCGACGAGATCGACGACAAGACGCTGAAGGTGCTGCTCGGCACCGGCGATGACGAGATCCAGATCCTGGACATCGACCACGTCAATGTCGGCGCCTACATCCGCAACACGCTCAACGTCGACAAGAACGAGAGCCGCCAGGACGCGCTGTTCGACATCTACCGTGTCATGCGCCCGGGCGAGCCGCCGACGCTCGAGACCGCCGAAGCCATGTTCAACTCGCTGTTCTTCGACAGCGAGCGCTACGACCTGTCGGCCGTCGGCCGCGTCAAGATGAACATGCGCCTCGAGCTCAAGGCCGAGGACACCGTGCGCGTGCTGCGCAAGGACGATATCCTGGCCGTGGTCAAGACGCTGGTCGAGTTGCGTGACGGCAAGGGCGAGATCGACGACATCGACAATCTCGGCAACCGCCGCGTGCGTTCGGTCGGCGAGCTGATGGAGAACCAGTACCGCGTCGGCCTGCTGCGCATGGAGCGCGCGATCAAGGAACGCATGTCCTCGATCGAGATCGACACGGTCATGCCGCAGGACCTGATCAACGCCAAGCCGGCGGCCGCTGCCGTGCGCGAGTTCTTCGGTTCCTCGCAGCTGTCGCAGTTCATGGACCAGACCAACCCGCTGTCGGAGATCACCCACAAGCGTCGCCTGTCGGCGCTTGGACCGGGCGGTCTGACCCGCGAGCGCGCCGGCTTCGAGGTGCGCGACGTGCATCCGACGCATTACGGCCGCATCTGCCCGATCGAGACGCCGGAAGGCCCGAATATCGGTCTGATCAACTCTTTGGCCACTTTCGCGCGCGTCAACAAATACGGCTTCATCGAGAGCCCGTACCGCAAGATCGTCAACGGCAAGCTGACCAATGACGTCGTTTATCTGTCGGCGATGGAAGAGGCCAAGCACCATGTCGCGCAGGCCAACGCCGAGCTCGACAAGAACGGCAGCTTCGTCGACGAGTTCGTCATTTGCCGTAACGCCGGCGAAGTGATGATGGCGCCGCGCGAGAACGTCGACCTGATGGACGTCTCGCCGAAGCAGATGGTGTCCGTCGCGGCGGCGCTCATCCCGTTCCTCGAGAACGACGACGCCAACCGCGCGCTGATGGGCTCGAACATGCAGCGTCAGGCCGTGCCGCTGGTGCGCGCCGAAGCGCCGTTCGTCGGCACCGGCATGGAGCCGGTCGTCGCCCGCGACTCGGGCGCTGCCATCGGCGCCCGCCGCGGCGGCGTGGTCGACCAGGTGGACGCCACCCGTATCGTCATCCGCGCCACGGAAGATCTCGATCCGGGCAAGTCCGGCGTCGATATCTACCGGCTGATGAAGTTCCAGCGTTCGAACCAAAACACCTGCATCAACCAGCGTCCGCTGGTGCGCATGGGCGACCGCGTCAACAAGGGCGACATCATTGCCGACGGTCCGTCGACCGAGCTCGGCGATCTGGCGCTCGGCCGCAACGTGCTGGTCGCGTTCATGCCGTGGAACGGCTACAACTACGAGGACTCGATCCTGCTCTCCGAGCGCATCGTGGCCGACGACGTCTTCACCTCGATCCACATCGAGGAGTTCGAGGTCATGGCGCGCGACACCAAGCTCGGGCCGGAGGAAATCACGCGCGATATTCCGAACGTTTCGGAAGAAGCGCTGAAGAACCTCGACGAGGCCGGTATCGTCTATATCGGTGCTGAAGTGCAGCCGGGCGACATCCTGGTCGGCAAGATCACGCCGAAGGGCGAAAGCCCGATGACGCCGGAAGAAAAGCTCCTGCGCGCCATCTTCGGCGAAAAGGCTTCGGACGTTCGCGACACCTCCATGCGCATGCCTCCGGGCACCTTCGGCACGGTCGTCGAAGTGCGCGTCTTCAACCGCCACGGCGTGGAGAAGGACGAGCGCGCGATGGCGATCGAGCGCGAGGAGATCGAGCGTCTGGCCAAGGACCGCGACGACGAACAGGCGATCCTGGACCGCAACGTCTATGCGCGTCTTTCCGACGTGCTGGTCGGCAAGGAGGCGATCGCCGGACCGAAGGGCTTCAAGAAGGGCTCGAAGCTGTCGAAGGACACGCTCGACGAGTATCCGCGTTCGCAGTGGTGGCAGTTCGCCGTGGAGAACGAGAAGCTCCAGGGCGAGCTCGAGGCTCTGCGCGGCCAGTACGACGAGTCCAAGAAGGCGCTCGAGCAGCGCTTCATGGACAAGGTCGAGAAGGTGCAGCGCGGCGACGAAATGCCTCCGGGCGTCATGAAGATGGTCAAGGTCTTCGTGGCGGTGAAGCGCAAGATGCAGCCGGGCGACAAGATGGCCGGCCGTCACGGCAACAAGGGTGTCGTGTCGCGCATCGTTCCGGTCGAGGACATGCCTTTCCTCGAGGACGGCACGCATGCCGATATCGTGCTCAACCCGCTGGGTGTGCCGAGCCGCATGAATGTCGGCCAGATCCTGGAAACGCATCTGGGCTGGGCTTGCGCCGGCATGGGCAGGAAGATCGGCGAGCTGATCGACGCGTACAAGGGTGGCGGCGACATCAAGCCGCTGCGCAAGACGCTGGAAAGCTTCATGCCGGCCAATGACCGCAACGAGCCGATCCGCGAGTATGACGACGAGAGCATCGTTCGCCTGAGCGAGCAGATGCGCCGCGGCGTTTCGATCGCGACACCGGTGTTCGACGGCGCGCATGAGGCCGACATCAACACCATGCTGGAGCAGGCTGGCCTGCACACCAGCGGTCAGTCGCAGCTCTATGACGGCCGCACTGGCGAGCCGTTCGATCGCAAGGTGACGATGGGCTATATCTATATGCTCAAGCTGCATCACCTGGTGGACGACAAGATCCACGCGCGTTCGATCGGTCCGTACTCGCTCGTCACCCAGCAGCCGCTGGGCGGCAAGGCGCAGTTCGGCGGCCAGCGCTTCGGCGAAATGGAGGTCTGGGCGCTCGAAGCCTACGGCGCGGCCTACACGCTGCAGGAAATGCTGACGGTGAAGTCGGACGACGTCGCCGGCCGCACCAAGGTCTACGAGGCGATCGTGCGCGGCGATGACACGTTCGAGGCAGGCATCCCGGAGAGCTTCAACGTTCTCGTCAAGGAAATGCGCTCGCTCGGCCTCAATGTGGAGCTGGAGAACACCCAGGTCGAAGAGACCCCGACGCGTCTGCCCGACGCGGCCGAGTAAGGCACCGGCGCGCGCCGCGTTCCAAGCGCGGCGCGCCCTGAGCATGATCCCGAAAAACGGCCACCGGTTTTCGGCCGAGACCATGCTCAACCAAGAAGTCTTCGGCCGGTTCGACCGGCCAGTCTGCGGACATTTCGTCCGCGATCGATGCAAGGGGTTATCGAGGACCCCGAAAAGGAGAACGGCATGAACCAAGAGGTCATGAATCTCTTCAACCCGCAGGCGCCTGCGCAGGTGTTCGATTCCATCCGGATCTCGCTTGCCAGCCCAGAGAAGATTCTGTCCTGGTCGTTCGGCGAGATCAAGAAGCCGGAGACCATCAATTACCGCACCTTCAAGCCGGAGCGTGACGGCCTGTTCTGCGCGCGCATTTTTGGTCCGATCAAGGACTATGAGTGCCTGTGCGGCAAGTACAAGCGCATGAAGTACAAGGGCGTCATCTGCGAAAAGTGCGGCGTCGAAGTCACGCTGTCGCGCGTTCGCCGCGAGCGCATGGGCCATATCGAGCTCGCCGCGCCCGTCGCCCATATCTGGTTCCTGAAGTCGCTGCCTTCGCGCATCGGCACGCTGCTCGACATGACGCTCAAGGATATCGAGCGCGTGCTCTACTTCGAGAACTACATCGTCACCGAGCCGGGCCTTACCGCGCTGAAGGAGAACCAGCTCCTCAGCGAGGAAGAGTACATGATTGCCGTCGACGAGTACGGCGAGGACTCTTTCACCGCCATGATCGGCGCCGAGGCCATTCATGACCTTCTGGCCGGCATGGACCTGGAGAAGATCGCCGGCGACCTGCGTTCGGAGCTGGCCTCAACCACGTCCGAGCTCAAGCAGAAGAAATACCTGAAGCGGCTCAAGGTCGTCGAGAACTTCATGGAATCCGGCAACCGTCCGGAATGGATGATCATGAAGGTGGTTCCGGTGATCCCGCCGGACCTGCGCCCGCTTGTCCCGCTGGACGGCGGCCGCTTCGCCACGTCGGACCTCAACGACCTCTACCGCCGCGTCATCAACCGCAACAACCGCCTGAAGCGGCTGATCGAGCTGCGCGCGCCCGGCATCATCGTGCGCAACGAAAAGCGCATGCTGCAGGAAGCCGTCGATGCGCTGTTCGACAACGGCCGTCGCGGCCGCGTCATCACCGGCGCCAACAAGCGTCCGCTGAAGTCGCTGTCCGACATGCTGAAGGGCAAGCAGGGCCGGTTCCGCCAGAACCTGCTCGGCAAGCGCGTTGACTATTCCGGCCGCTCGGTCATCGTGACTGGTCCCGAGCTCAAGCTGCATCAGTGCGGCCTGCCGAAGAAGATGGCGCTCGAGCTCTTCAAGCCCTTCATCTACGCCCGCCTCGACGCCAAGGGTTTCTCCTCGACCGTCAAGCAGGCGAAGAAGCTGGTCGAGAAGGAGCGTCCGGAGGTTTGGGATATCCTCGACGAGGTCATCCGCGAGCATCCGGTGCTCTTGAACCGCGCGCCGACGCTGCACCGCCTCGGCATTCAGGCGTTCGAGCCGATCTTGATCGAAGGCAAGGCGATCCAGCTGCACCCGCTGGTCTGCACCGCCTTCAACGCCGACTTCGACGGCGACCAGATGGCGGTCCACGTGCCGCTGTCCCTGGAAGCGCAGCTTGAAGCCCGCGTGCTGATGATGTCGACCAACAACATCCTGCACCCGGCCTCCGGCGCGCCGATCATCGTGCCGTCGCAGGACATGGTTCTCGGTCTCTACTATCTCTCGATCGTCAATCAGAACGAGCCGGGCGAAGGCATGATGTTTGCCGACATGGGCGAGCTCCAGCATGCGCTGGAGACCAAGGCCGTGACGCTGCACGCCAAGATCAAGGGCCGCTTCCGCAGCGTCGACGCGGAAGGCAACGTCGTGTCGAAGATCTACGACACCACGCCTGGCCGCATGATCATCGGCGAGCTTCTGCCGAAGAACGTCAACGTGCTGTATGAGACCGCCAACCAGGAGATGACCAAGAAAAACATCTCCAAGATGATCGACACCGTCTACCGCCACTGCGGTCAGAAGGAGACGGTCATCTTCTGCGACCGCATCATGGCGCTCGGCTTTGCGCACGCCTGCCGTGCCGGCATTTCGTTCGGCAAGGACGACATGCTGATCCCGGACACCAAGCTGAAGCTCGTTTCCGACACCGAGGCTTTGGCCAAGGAATACGAGCAGCAGTACAATGACGGCCTGATCACGCAGGGCGAGAAGTACAACAAGGTCGTCGACGCCTGGGCCAAGTGCTCGGAAAAGGTCGCCGACGAGATGATGGCGCGCATCAAGGCGGTGGAGTTCGAGGACAACGGCCGTCAGAAGCCGATGAACTCGATCTACATGATGTCGCATTCGGGTGCGCGCGGTTCGCCCACCCAGATGCGTCAGCTCGCCGGCATGCGTGGCCTGATGGCCAAGCCCTCGGGTGAGATCATCGAGACGCCGATCATCTCGAACTTCAAGGAAGGCCTCACCGTGCTCGAGTACTTCAACTCGACCCACGGCGCCCGCAAGGGTCTGGCCGACACCGCCTTGAAGACAGCGAACTCGGGTTACCTCACCCGCCGCCTCGTCGACGTGGCGCAGGACTGCATCGTCAACTCCGTGGATTGCGGCACCGACAAGGGCCTCACCATGCAGCCAATCGTCGATGCCGGTCAGATCGTTGCCTCGGTCGGCCAGCGCGTGCTGGGCCGCACTTCGCTCGACGACATCAATCATCCGGTCACCGGCGACCTGCTGGTCAAGGCCGGAACGTTGATGGACGAGCGCGATGTGGAGCAGATCGAGAAGGCCGGCGTGCAGTCGGTCCGCATCCGTTCGGCGCTGACCTGCGAGGTCAGGACCGGCGTGTGCGCGGTCTGCTACGGTCGCGACCTGGCCCGCGGTACCCCCGTCAACCAGGGCGAGGCCGTCGGCGTCATCGCGGCGCAGTCGATCGGCGAGCCGGGCACCCAGCTCACCATGCGTACCTTCCACATGGGCGGCACGGCGCAGGTGGTGGATTCCTCGTTCCTTGAAGCCTCCTATGAGGGCAAGGTGCAGATCCGCAACCGCAACGTGGTCCGCAACTCGGAAGGCCAGCAGATGGTCATGGGCCGCAACATGGCGGTGCTCATCCTCGATGAGACCGGCAAGGAGCGCGCCACGCACCGCGTCGCTTATGGTTCGCGTATTTTCGTGGACGATGGCGACAAGGTGAAGCGCGGCCAGCGTATCGCCGAGTGGGATCCCTATACCCGCCCGATCCTCACCGAAATCGAGGGCAGGGTGGCGTTCGAGGATCTGGTCGACGGCATCTCCGTGCAGGAAACGGCCGACGAGTCGACCGGCATCACCAAGCGCGAGGTCATCGACTGGCGTTCGACGCCGCGCGGCAACGACCTGAAGCCCGCGATCGCCATCCAGGACGCCAAGGGCAAGGTCGGCAAGCTGTCGAAGGGCGGCGATGCACGCTTCCTGCTCTCGGTCGAGGCCATCCTCTCGGTCGAGCCGGGCGCGCATGTCCGTCCGGGCGACGTGCTTGCGCGTATCCCGATGGAAAGCGCCAAGACCAAGGACATCACCGGTGGTCTGCCGCGTGTTGCGGAACTGTTCGAGGCTCGCCGTCCGAAGGATCACGCCATCATCGCCGAGATCGATGGCACGATCCGCTTCGGCCGCGACTACAAGAACAAGCGCCGCATCATCATCGAGCCGCATGACTCGACGCTCGAGCCGGTGGAGTACCTGATCCCGAAGGGCAAGCCGTTCCATCTCCAGGACGGCGACGTCATCGAGAAGGGCGACTACATCCTCGACGGCAATCCGGCGCCGCACGACATCCTGGCGATCAAGGGCGTGGAGGCGCTTGCGTCCTACCTCGTCAACGAGATCCAGGAGGTCTACCGTCTGCAGGGCGTGTCGATCAACGACAAGCACATCGAGGTGATCGTTCGCCAGATGCTGCAGAAGGTTGAGATCACCACGCAGGGCGATTCGACCTACATCCCGGGCGACCACGTCGATGTGATCGAACTGGAGGAGGTCAACGAGCGCCTGATCGAGGACGGCAAGAAGCCGGCCGAAGGTCAGCCGGTGCTGCTTGGCATCACCAAGGCCTCGCTGCAGACGCCGTCCTTCATCTCGGCCGCCTCCTTCCAGGAGACGACCAGGGTGCTCACCGAGGCTGCGGTTGCCGGCAAGACCGACATGCTGCAGGGCTTAAAGGAAAACGTCATCGTCGGCCGCCTGATCCCGGCCGGCACGGGCGGCACGATGAGCCAGATAAGGCGCATCGCCACCTCGCGCGACGAGCTCATCATCGACGAGCGCCGCAAGGCCTCCGGTATCGAGGTCGCCGAGCCGATGCTGACCGACATGGTCAACGCCGCGCAGTAAGCGCGATGAAATGAGAAAACAAGAAAAGGGGCCCGCGCGGCCCCTTTTCGCATTTGGCTTGAAGCAACGAGGAAGAGCTATGAGCAGCAAGACCTGGACGGCTGTCGACGACTACATTGTTTCCTCTCTTTTCGAAGCGGATCCCGTGCTGGATGCCACGCTGGCGGCCAACCGAGATCAGGGCCTGCCGGCGATCGACGTCTCGGCCGCGCAAGGCAAGCTGCTGTCGCTGCTGGTGCGTATTCGCGGCGCGAAGAAGGTGCTGGAGGTCGGCACGCTCGGCGGCTATTCGACCATCTGGATGGCAAGGGGATTGCCCGCGGACGGCAAGGTCGTGACGCTGGAGCTCGATCCGCACCACGCCAAGGTCGCGCGTTCGAACTTCGAGCGGGCAGGGGTTTCCGACAAGATCGACCTGCGCATCGGTCCGGCGCTGCAGTCGCTTGCCGCGCTGGCAGGCGAAAATGCCGGTCCGTTCGACCTGATCTTCATCGACGCCGACAAGCCGAACAACCCGAATTACCTCGACTGGGCGATGAAACTCTCGCGCTCAGGCACGGTCATCGTCTGCGACAACGTCATCCGCGACGGCGCGGTGCTGGATGAGGATGGCCGTGACGCCAATGTCGAGGGCGCACGCGCCGCTTTTTCGTTCATCGGCGGCGAGAAGCGGCTGGACGGCACCGCCATCCAAACCGTCGGCGCCAAGGGCTATGACGGATTTACCATCGCGATCGTAGAATGAGGATGCCCTAATCGAAGAACGCCTCGACCACGTTGCGCTTGCCCAGCATGAACGCATCGGCGACGTGCTGCAGCGGCGCGAGGTCGACATCGGACGTCCCGGCACGGACGATTTCGGCGAAGCGCTTGTAAAGCATCGGGTATTCGGCCTCCGGCTCGTCATGGATCATGCGCCCATCGACGGCGAGCTTCGCGCCGCCACCGGACAGCACCATCCTGCCCTTGTCGGTCTCGGCGACGATGTCCCAGCTTTGCGGGCCGGTCTGCAGCCAGTCGAGCTCCATCGTCACCGGCAAGCCGGTCGACGTGCGGAAGGCGACATGCGCCGCGACCGGTGCTGCTCGATTCTCGGGGAAATCGAGCACGGCCGAGGTGATGAACATCGCAGGCAAGATGTGTGTGGCGATCGACAGCGCGTTGATGCCGGGATCGAACACGCCGAAGCCGCCCGGCTCCCAAATCCATTCCTGGTTCGGGTGCCAGCGCCGCACGTCTTCCTTCCAGTTGATGGCGGCCGAAGTCAGTCTGGCCGAGGCGAGGAAAGCGCGCGCGGCCTCCACCGCCGGCGCGTAGCGCGAATGCCAACTGGCAAAGAGCGAGACGCCGTTCCTTTCGGCAAGCGTCTTGAGGTGCTCGACCTCGCTGACCGTGGCGCCCGGCGGCTTTTCGAGGAACACGTGCTTTCTCGCTTCCAGCGCGCTGCGCGCGGCGTCGTAACGGAACTGGGGCGGCATGCAGAGCGAGACCGCCTCGAGGCTAGGTTCGGCCGCCAGCATCGCTTCGATGCTGGGATAGTTCGCAATGCCGTCCACCTTGCCGTGGCGGCTGGCCGCCGCTGTCAGTTGATAGTTGCCGTCCTTGGCGACTGCCGGCAGGTGCTGGTCGCGGACGATCTTTCCCACGCCGACGATGCCGAGCTTGATGGGACTGCTGGTCATGGGAACTCCAAGGAATGAAAGGGTGTGTTCTAGGCAGGGCAGGTTTGTCCGGCGAGTCCGGCATATATGACGCTAGCCGCGCTTTTCAGATCGGCTCTTCAAAGGTGACGATGGAAACCTCGCCCTCCAATGCGCCTTGATAGGCCGACAGATGCGGCTCGTCGTCGGGCTCGCCCTCCATGTCGCCGATCTGGTCGAGCTCGGCCTCGGCGTAACCTTCGGCGGCAAGCGATTCGAGCGCGCGGCGCACGGCAGAATCATCATCGGGCGCCACAAGCATCACATGAACGCCTTCCGGCTTGCCGCCTTTCTTCTTCCAGACCCGTCCGGTGATGATCGTGACCGGCCGTTCTTCATTGTCGTTCACGGCTGATTCCTCGTTTCCCCGAGATTGTCCGATGCAAGCCGCCTTTTGGCACGAAGCCGGGCCACAGGACAGCGCAAAGCCGGTCACTTTCTTCCTCGCTCTTGAAAAAAGACGCAAGAAAATTACATGCGTTTTCCGCATGGCTGCCCAGCCTCGGATTGGGCGCAATATTTGCGGCGCCGGGGTTGACGGACCCTGGGGTTGCGAGTAGAAGCCGCGACGTCAGAACCGATGTGAGGCTCTCCTGTCCGAAGCGACACGCTTTGGAGTTTGCCTCAAACAGGGTTCGTTTTACGAGCGAAAAGACATTTCCGGCGCGCATGAAGCGGCTTCCGCTTCCTCTGCAATTTGTTCGGGCAGGACCGCGAGACGCGGTGTGTTGCCCGAATTTGCGTATGGAAATGACGCTTTGAGCGGCCCCCTGACAGGGCAGACACGGAATTGAGAGACAAGAGGGTTTAATGCCTACCGTCAACCAGCTGATCCGCAAGCCGCGCCTGGCGCCGGTGAAGCGCAACAAGGTCCCGGCCATGCAGCAGAACCCGCAGAAGCGGGGCGTCTGCACGCGCGTCTACACCACGACGCCGAAGAAGCCGAACTCGGCGCTGCGCAAGGTGGCCAAGATTCGCCTGACCAACGGTTTTGAAGTGATCGGCTACATCCCCGGCGAAGGTCACAACCTGCAGGAACACTCGGTGGTCATGATCCGCGGCGGTCGCGTCAAGGATCTGCCGGGCGTCCGCTACCACATCATCCGCGGCGTGCTCGACACGCAGGGTGTGAAGAACCGCAAGCAGCGTCGTTCGAAATACGGCGCCAAGCGTCCGAAGTAAGGGTTTCCCATGTCCCGTCGTCACAGTGCAGAAAAGCGTGAGATCAATCCGGACCCCAAGTTCGGCGATCTGATCGTCACCAAGTTCATGAACGCCGTCATGTATGACGGCAAGAAGTCGGTTGCCGAGACCATCGTCTACGGCGCGCTGGACCAGGTCCAGGCCAAGACCAAGCAGGAGCCGGTCACCGTCTTCCATCAGGCGCTCGACAATGTTGCGCCGCATGTGGAAGTGCGCTCGCGTCGTGTCGGCGGCGCCACCTATCAGGTTCCGGTCGATGTGCGCCCCGAGCGTCGTCAGGCGCTGGCCATTCGCTGGCTGATCGCCGCCGCGCGCAACCGCAACGAGACCACCATGGTCGACCGCCTCTCGGGCGAGCTGATGGACGCGGCCAACAACCGCGGCACGGCCGTCAAGAAGCGTGAAGACACCCACAAGATGGCAGAAGCCAACCGCGCCTTCGCGCACTACCGCTGGTAAAGCGCGAACGAGACTGAGAGGCACCTCCCATGGCCCGCGAATACAAGATCGAAGACTACCGCAATTTCGGTATCATGGCGCATATCGACGCCGGCAAGACGACGACGACCGAGCGCGTCCTCTATTATACGGGCAAGTCGCACAAGATCGGCGAAGTCCATGACGGCGCTGCCACCATGGACTGGATGGAGCAGGAGCAGGAACGCGGCATCACCATCACCTCTGCCGCGACCACGACCTTCTGGAAGGGTCGCGACGGCAAGATGCGCCGCTTCAACATCATCGACACCCCCGGACACGTCGACTTCACCATCGAAGTCGAGCGTTCGCTGCGCGTGCTCGACGGCGCCATCGCGCTGCTCGACGCCAACGCCGGCGTGGAGCCGCAGACCGAGACCGTGTGGCGCCAGGCCGACAAGTACCACGTGCCGCGCATGATCTTCTGCAACAAGATGGACAAGATCGGCGCCGACTTCTACCGCTCCGAGGAAATGATCGGTTCGCGCCTCGGCGCGCAGGCTGTCGTCATGCAGCTGCCGATCGGCGCCGAGACCGAATTCAAGGGCGTCGTCGACCTCGTCGAGATGAACGCGCTCGTCTGGCGTGACGAGACATTGGGCGCTGCCTGGGACGTCGTCGAGATCCCGGCCGACCTCAAGGACAAGGCCGAGCAGTACCGCGAGAAGATGATCGAAGCCGCCGTCGAGATGGACGAGACCGCGCTCGAGAACTACCTCGAAGGCAAGATGCCGTCGAATGACGAGATCCGCGCGCTGATCCGCAAGGGCACCATCGCGGTCAAGTTCTTCCCGATGTTCTGCGGTTCGGCCTTCAAGAACAAGGGCGTGCAGCCGCTGCTCGACGCCGTCGTCGAATACCTGCCGTCGCCGATCGACGTGCCCGCCATCAAGGGCGTCGATGCCAAGACCGACGCCGAGATCGAGCGTCATGCCGACGACAACGAGCCGCTGTCGATGCTGGCGTTCAAGATCATGAACGATCCGTTCGTCGGCTCGCTGACCTTTGCCCGCATCTATTCGGGCAAGCTCACCAAGGGCACCTCGCTCGACAACACCGTGAAGGGCAAGAAGGAGCGCATCGGCCGCATGCTGCAGATGCATGCGAACTCGCGCGCCGACATCGAGGAAGCCTATGCCGGCGACATCGTCGCCCTGGCTGGCCTCAAGGACACGACCACCGGCGACACGCTCTGCGATCCGCTGCACCCGGTCATCCTGGAGCGCATGGAATTCCCCGATCCGGTCATCCAGATCGCCATCGAGCCGAAGACCAAAAACGACCAGGAAAAGATGGGCCTCGCGCTGCATCGCCTGGCGGCTGAGGATCCGTCCTTCCGCGTCAAGACCGACGAGGAAAGCGGCCAGACCATCATCGCCGGCATGGGCGAGCTGCATCTCGACATCATCGTCGACCGCATGCGCCGCGAGTTCAAGGTCGAAGCCAATGTCGGCGCCCCGCAGGTGGCCTATCGCGAGACGATCACCCGCACGCACGAGCAGGATTACACGCACAAGAAGCAGACCGGCGGTACCGGCCAGTTCGCCCGCGTCAAGATCATCTTCGAGCCGAACACCGAGAGCGAAGAGTTCGTGTTCGAGTCCAAGATCGTCGGCGGTGCGGTTCCGAAGGAATACATTCCGGGCGTCGAGAAGGGCATCAACAGCGTCATGGGTTCCGGCCCGTTCGCCGGCTTCCCGATGATCGGTGTCAAGGCGACTCTCATCGACGGCGCCTTCCACGACGTCGACTCCTCGGTGCTGGCGTTCGAAATCGCCTCTCGCGCCTGCTTCAAGGAAGCCGCTCCGCGTCTCGGCGTGCAGCTTCTGGAGCCGATCATGAAGGTCGAGGTCGTGACGCCGGAGGATTATGTCGGCGGCGTCATCGGCGACCTCAACGGCCGTCGTGGCCAGATCCAGGGTCAGGAAGCGCGCGGCGTCGCCGTCGTCATCAATGCGATGGTGCCTTTGGCCAACATGTTCAAATACGTCGACAATCTGCGTTCGATGTCGCAGGGCCGCGCCCAGTACACGATGCAGTTCGACCATTACGAGCCGGTTCCGACCGCGGTCGCCCAGGAAGTTCAGAAGAAATACGCGTAACTCGAGCGGGTTGCACGAGACCTTAATTCAAGGCCCGCACGGGCAAGCAGGATTGGAGAGATCACATGGCAAAAGGTAAATTCGAGCGCACCAAGCCGCATGTGAACATTGGCACGATCGGTCACGTCGATCATGGCAAGAC
>NZ_VFTP01000032.1:0-20302 GCF_006439455.1 Mesorhizobium sp. B2-9-1
GTCACCGAGATCTGCACTGATTGCCATGATGACATGCTCCTAGGGGCTCTTATCGACATAATAATAGTTATTGAGCGCTGCGCCAATATGAACCGCTCGTCATCAGGCACGCTTGCATTCCGCGCCGCGCCCCACTACGTCAAAACGACAAAGCGAGGATCTGCCATGTCGACCGGACCGAACCGCATTCTCGACGAATTCGCAAAGATCATGACCGATGCTGCGGGTGCCGCGCAGGGCGTGCGGCGCGAAGTGGAGACGGCGTTCCGGGCGCAGGCCGAGCGCATGCTGAATTCCATGGATGTGGTTCAGCGCGAAGAGTTCGAGGCCATGCGCGAGATGGCGGTCAAGGCGCGGGAAGACAACATCCAGCTGGTGACGCGCGTCGAGGCGCTCGAGGCCAAGCTCGCCGAACTGACCGGACAGGCCGCACCAACGGGTGCCGCGAAGCCCCGCGCAAAAAAATAATCGTTAAACTTTTCCACATAGCGCGATCCGAAAAATCGCTTTGCCGTGAATCGCTTACCGGCATTGCATGAATCTTCATGACAGCCACCTTTCCACATGCGGATGACGCAGTGCGAAAAATTGGGCTGTTCACGCGACTCCCGATCAATAGACTGAATTTGTTGCATGATTCGAAGCAGGGTCATGCGCCGGGCGGTGGGGTCCGGTTGGGTCTTTGTGTTGGAAAGTCCTGACCGTCCGAGTTCTAGACAAGATTGTTCGTCGTGTGTGCCCCGCGGAGCGTGTGGCGCTCCCCTGAACACAGGAAGCATTCATGGAACTCCTCGAACTCGAATTCTCCCGCGAAATCCACCCGGTGGATGTCATCGAGCAGGTGGCCCACAACAACGACTGGTCCTTCGAGCGCGCCGGCGACGATGAGATTTCGATTTCGGTGGCCGGCAGCTGGACCGACTATCACGTCTCCTTTTCCTGGATGGAGGATTTCGAGGCGCTGCATCTGGCCTGCGCCTTCGACATCAAGGTGCCGGAGACGCGTACGCTGGAAGTGATGCGGCTGCTTTCGCTGATCAACGAGCAGATGCTGTTCGGGCATTTCGATCTGTGGGAACAGGAAGGCGCGATCATGTTCCGGCAGTCGCTGCTGCTTGCCGGCGGGGTCGAGCCTTCGAGCCAACAGGTCGAGGTGCTGCTGTCCTCGGCGCTGGAGGCCTGCGAATGCTATTTCCAGGCCTTCCAGTTCGTCGTCTGGTCGGGTACATCGGCCAAGGACGCGCTGTCCAGCGTGCTCTTCGAGACCCATGGAAACGCCTGAGCGAAGCCGACATCGCCGATGAGTTCCAGTAGCGAGCGAAAGCCCGAGATCAGCTTTGCCGATTTCGACCGTGTCGACATCCGTGCCGGTACGATCGTCGAGGCCGAGCCATTTCCGGAGGCGCGCAAGCCTGCGATCAAGCTGAAGATCGATTTCGGCCCGGCGATCGGGGTGAAGAAGTCGTCGGCGCAGATCACCAAGTATTATGCGCCGGAAAAGCTGATTGGCCGCCAGGTCTTCGCGGTGGTTAATTTCCCGCCGCGCCAGATCGGCCCGTTCATGTCGGAAGTGCTGACGCTGGGCTTTCCCGACGAAGAGGGTGCGGTCGTGCTCGGCGCCATCGAGCGCAAGGTGCCGGACGGCGGGCGCCTATTCTAGGGCGAGCCTGGGGCGAACTGGAGCCGCTCTGTCCTGATCGGCGGGCTTGCTTGGCATTCCCAGCGCTTCGTCGACGGCGTCGAGGAACATTTCGGCGCAGGCCTGCCAGCTGTAGCGCATCGCGCGCTGGCGCGCTTCGGCGCGATCGACTTCAAGCGCCTTCATCGCCGCCTCGCCCAGGTCGGTCGATACGGCTCCGCCGACGCCGTCGCCAACAATGTCGATCGGTCCGGTCACCGGATAGGCGGCAACGGGCGTTCCGCTGGCCAGCGCCTCGATGATGACGTTACCGAAGGTGTCGGTGCGGCTCGGAAAGACGAAGACATCGGCCGACGCGTAGATCTCTGCCAGCTCGTCGTTCGGGCGGTGGCCGAGGAAATACGCGTTGGGATAGCGCGCCTTGAGCTTTGCCAGTTCCGGTCCTTCGCCGACGATAACCTTGCTGCCCGGCAGGTCGAGATCGAGAAAGGCGGTCAGGTTCTTTTCGATCGCGACGCGGCCGACGCATAGGAAAACCGGACGGGGGAATCCGGTTTCCTTGCGCTTGTTGGGCCGGAAATGGTCGGTGTCGACGCCGCGCGTCCAGGGCCTCAGCCTGTTGAAGCCGCGCGCGGCGAGATCGTCCGCCAGCGACTGCGTGGCGACGAGCGTGCCCTGTCCGGAATTGTGGAAGTCGCGCAGCCAATTGTAAGCCCAGCTCTCAGGCACCGGCAGGCGGGCGCTGAGATATTCGGGAAAGCGGGTGTGGTAGCTGGTGGTGAAGGGGCGGCCAACCTTCCGGCAATGGCGGCGCGCCATGATGCCGAGCGGACCCTCGGTGACAATGTGGATGTGGTCGGCCTTGGCGGCCTCGATCATGCGCGCGACGCGGCCAGGCGTGGTCAGCGCCAAGCGGATGTCGGGATAGGTCGGCATCGGCAAGGTGCGAAACAGGTTCGGCGTCAGGAAATCGAGCTCGACGTCGAAGGGTTTCAGCGCCTCGGTGAGGCGTTCCAGCGTGTGCACCACGCCGTTGACCTGGGGCCGCCATGCGTCGGTGACCATCAGGATACGCATAGCGATCCCGATACGCATGGCGATCCCGACACGGATGACGGGCCTTCGCCGCAATAAATCCTGAGCGCGCCGGCGCGGTGCCGGAACGGCAACCAGGCAGCCGCTCGCGCCTCGCTCCAGCGCACCCGGGCAGGGGCCGGATCGAAGCGATGCGGCAGGGCCGAATCAACAGAGGTCGCGCGCTTCATGCGCGCTCTTGACCATGATTTCATGACGGGCGGATGAAGCCTGTCTCGGCTGGACTTACGCAGGCACCTTGATCACTGCGCGCAGGCCGCCGAGCGGGCTGTCCTCGAGGCTGACGTCGCCGCCGTGGCTGCGGGCGATGTCGCGGGCGATCGACAAGCCAAGGCCGGTGCCGCTGGCATCAAGATTGCGGGCCTCGTCGAGCCGCAGGAAAGGCTTGAACACCTCTTCGCGCTTGTCGGGCGCGATGCCTGGCCCGTCGTCGTCGATGGTGACGGTGAGCGAGCCGCGGCCATGATTGGCGTGGACCTCGACGGTCTTGGCATAGCGGAAAGCATTGCCGATGACGTTCGACAGCAAACGGGCAAAGGCGTTCGGCCGCACATGCACGGTCGGATCCCCGGCCAGCGTCGTCGCGAGCTTGCAGCCGCGCAATTGCGCTTCCTCGCCGAGCTTCTGGAAATAGGTCTCAAGGTCGAAGCGGCCGGTATCCTCCGCGGACTCGCCGCGGGCAAAAGAGAGATAGCCTTCCAGCATCGACTGCATGTCGTCGATGTCCTGGTTCAGCGCGGCCTTGGTCTCGGACTTGCCGCCGGCCAGCGCCAGCTGCAGCTTGAAGCGGGTGAGGATGGTCCTGAGGTCGTGGCTGACGCCGGTCAGCATCGCGGTGCGCTGCTCGATCTGGCGCTCGATGCGCTCACGCATCTGGATGAAGGCAAAGCCGGCGCGACGGACTTCCTCGGCGCCGCGCGGGCGGAAATCGCGCGGCATCGGCCGACCCTTGCCGAAACTCTCGGCGGCCTCGGCGAGCGTCAGGATCGGCCTGATCTGATTGCGAAGGAACGGGATGGCGATCATCAACAGCACCAACGAGGTGCCGACCATCCAGATCAGGAAGATATGGGTGTTCGAGGCATAAGCCTGGCTGCGCCGCACGAAGACGCGCAGCACTTTGCCTTCAAGCTGGACGCGAACCTCGACGACGTTAGAGTTGCCGACCGTGTCGATCCAGAACGGGCGGTTGATCTGCTTCGTGATCTCCGACGACAAGGCCTCGTCGAGGATCGAGAAGAACGGTTTGGGGCCGGGCGGCGGCAGCGGGTCCGGCGGCAGCAGATCCACCTTCAACTGCATGCGGTCCTGGGCGATGCGGATGATGTTGGCGTAGTCGGCGTCGTGCGGATAGGTCTCCATCATGTCGATGACCGCCGCTATGTCCGAGATGGTCGCCTGCGACAGGCGCTGCGTGACCGTCTGCCAATGGCGCTCCATGAAGACGAAGGCGACCACCGACTGCAAAAGGATCATCGGCGCGATGACGATGATCAGCGAGCGGGCGTAAAGCCGCTTCGGCATGTAGAGCGCGACCAGGCGCCAGAACCGGTTCCAGGCACGCGGCATCGCCCTCAGCGTCCGCAGTGCGAGATCGCCGGGACCGCTTCCTTTCGGCTTGTCCAGTTGCGTGGTCGCCATTCGCCCTTCCGCTCGTCGATGGCCGTTCAGCAAAGGGCCTTCGACGGTAACCTATTCGACGCTGAGCCGATACCCAATACCGCGCACCGTCTGCAGCCACACCGGATTGGACGGGTCGCGCTCTATCTTGCGGCGCAGCCGGTTGATCTGCACGTCGATGGTGCGCTCGCCGACATCCGATTCATCGCCCACCAGCTCATGGCGCGGTATGGTCTCGCCCGCGCGCGCGGCGAAGATCGCAAGGATCTCCTGCTCGCGGTCGGTCAGCTTAAGCGCCTCGCCGCCGCGCTTCAATTCGCGCTTGGCGATCTGGAACGTGTAGGGCCCGAACACCAGTTGCTCCACCTTCGGCGTCGCCGCCGGGCCGCCACGGCGCAGGATGTTGTTGATGCGCAGGATCAGCTCGCGCGGATCGAACGGTTTCGGCAGGTAGTCATCGGCGCCGGCTTCGAGGCCGGTGATGCGGCTGTCGGTCTCGGACAGTGCCGTCAGCATCAGGATCGGCACGTTCTTCTCGGCCCGCAGCGCCTTGGTGAGGTCGACGCCGGTCTCGCCCGGCATCATCACATCGAGCACCAGAAGGTCGAAGTCGAGGCCGGCGAGTTTGCGCCTGGCCTCGCCGGAATTGCCGGCCACGGTGACGCGAAAACCGTTCTCGGACAGATACTGCTTGAGCAGGTTGCGGATACGCGTGTCGTCGTCGACGACCAGAAGATGCGGCGCGTCATCGTCGGGCGCTGCCGGATGATCGACCTTCTCAATGGTCTCCATGGTTCTTCCCCGATGTTTGCGCAGGCACAATGTCGATCTGCGCTCTTAGTTCCGGATTGACCATCGCTTCCAGGAAACGCTCGATCGTGGCGCGTTCGGTGGTTCCGGAATCCTCCAATGCCGCACGGATGCGGCGCGACTGTGGCCGCGCCAGCGCCAGGGCCAGGGCGCGACCCTTGGCGGTCGGGTAAAGCTCGCGCTGCCGGCGGTCGCGCGGACCCTGCACCTGGACGATGTGATCGGTGTCGATCAACTGCTTCAAAACCCGCGCCAGGCTCTGCTTGGTGATCTTCAGCACATCGAGCAGCTCGGCGACGGTGAGGCCCGGCCTGCGGTTGACGAAGTGCAGCACGCGATGATGGGCGCGGCCGAATCCGTAATCGGCGAGGATCTGGTCCGGGTCGGAGGTGAAATCGCGATAGGCGAAGAAAAACAGTTCGATGATGGCGAAGTCGATGCCGTCCTCATCGGCGATGGCCGTCCTGATCGGTTTACCGGCTGCGGGGCTCGTCATCGTTTCTCCATGCGAGGCGGGAATTATGTCAGTACTATTGACGTAATTTCCGGGCAATGATAATTTTTGACAAGCTTTTCGGCGGATTGCGAACAAAAAGGCAAGAGGAAGCCATTTTTCCGGAACTTCCTGAGTTTGCCACGGATTGAATATCCGCCTACGCTTTCAAGCATTGGCCAGCGTTTCGGATCCTGTGGCGGGGCCGGTTCGAAGGTCATAAACACAACGATTTGCGGGCGCCTGCCCGCGGGAGGTTTCCATGGCATCCGTTCCCTTCGATCAATTGGAAGGCTTCATCTGGATGAACGGCGAGTTCGTCAAATGGACCGACGCCAAGATCCATGTGCTGACCCATGGCCTGCACTATGCCAGCGCCGTCTTCGAGGGCGAGCGCGCCTATGGCGGCCAGATCTTCAAGCTGACCGAGCACAATGAGCGCCTGCATGAATCGGCGCGCCTGCTCGGCTTCAAGATTCCCTATCCGGTCGCCGAGATCGACGAGGCTTGCCGCACGCTGCTGAAGAAGCAGGGTTTCCAGGACGCCTATGTGCGTCCGATCGCCTGGCGCGGCAGCGAGCAGATGGGCGTTTCGGCGCAGAACAACCGCATCAACGTCGCCATCGCCATCTGGCAGTGGCCGAGCTATTTCGATCCCGCACAGAAGCTCAAGGGCATTCGGCTCGACGTCGCCGAATGGCGCCGGCCCGATCCGCGCACCGCGCCGTCCAAGTCGAAGGCCGCCGGCCTCTACATGATCTGCACGCTGTCCAAGCACGCCGCCGAGGCCAAGGGCTACGCCGATGCCATGATGCTCGATTGGCGCGGCCAGGTGGCGGAAGCCACGGGCGCCAACATCTTCTTCGTCAAGGACGGCAAGATCCATACGCCGACGCCCGACTGCTTCCTCGACGGCATAACCCGCCGCACGGTGATCGGCCTGGCGAAGGACCGCGGTTTCGAGGTGATCGAGCGCGTCATCATGCCGGAGGAACTCGAAGGTTTCGAGCAGTGCTTCCTCACCGGCACCGCCGCCGAGGTCACGCCGGTTTCCGAGATCGGTCCATACCGATTCGAGGTCGGCGAGATCGCCAAGACATTGATGAATGACTATTCCGCCGCGGTGCAGCCAAAGCACGCAATCGCTGCAGAATAGCGATAGTCACAGCTTTTTTGTGCAATAGGGGCGGTTTTCGAGCCGCCCCTTTTATTTAAGCGTGCGCGCATTTGACTTTCGAACAATTCGGCGTCTCATGATGGCGTCGGCCCGAGGAGGCTGGCGGCTATGGAGGGACTAGTTACATGGACAGCAACACGATTATTCAGATCGTTGTACAGGTAATTGCCGGCGTTATCGGTGGCCAGGCGGTTGGCGCGGCGTTCAAGCAGGCGGCGATGGGCCAACTTACCAAAATCCTCGGCGGTGCGATCGGCGGCGTCGGCGGCGCGGCCATTCTCGGCAGTCTGCTCGGCGGCGGCGGCGTTGACGCGGCAGCGGCGGCGGGCGGCATCGGCAGCGCGCTCGACCTGAAGAACCTCCTCGGCGGCGTTGGCGGTGGCGCGATCCTGACCGGCATCATCGGCGCGGTCATGAATGCAATGAAGAAATAGGTCCGGTTCTCTCGGACTTTGCCATGGGCGGCCTCGGCCGCCCATTCCTTTTTTGACCAAGCCGGCGGCCTCGGCCGCCCATTCCTTTGGAAACATGGCCAGCGGCCTCGGCCGCGCATTTCCTCCCGAAGTTCGGACAATGGTGGACGAGGTTCGCCGGGCTGTCTACATCAGGGCGACACTTCGAAGGAAGGGAAAGGAAAGCCATGGGTCAGCTCAATGCCGGTATCGTGCCGGTCACGCCCTTCCAGCAGAACTGCACCATTCTCTTCGACATGGACGACAGGTCGGGCGTCGTGGTCGATCCCGGCGGCGATATCGACAACATACTTTCAGCGCTGAAGGACAATGCCATCACCGTCGGCGCAATCTGGATTACGCATGGCCATATCGACCATGCCGGCGGCGCCATGGACCTGAAGGACGCGCTGGGCATCGACATTATCGGCCCACATGAGGCCGACAAGCCGTTGCTTGCCAATCTCGAGAACCAGGCCAAACGTTTCGGCCTCACCGATCCGGTGCGCAATTGCGTGCCGGACCGCTTTCTCACCGAAGGCGAAACGGTGTCGTTCGGCAACCATGTGTTCGAAGTGCTGCATTGCCCGGGGCATGCGCCGGGCCATGTCGTCTACTACAACCGGGCGGCCAAATTCGCGCATGTCGGCGACGTGCTGTTCCGCGGCTCGATCGGTCGCACTGACCTGCCCGGCGGCGACCACGCCGCGCTGATCGCCTCGATCAAGGACAAGCTTCTACCGCTTGGCGACGACATAGGTTTCATCTGCGGCCACGGCCCGGGCAGCCGCTTTGGCGACGAGCGGCGGACCAATCCGTTTCTGACCTGACCTTCAAAAAGAAAAGCGCCGCTGAGGGCGGCGCTTTTCTTGGGCAGGGAACCCAGGCGATGTTCGACCGGTCAGTTGGCGACGCAGAAATGCTGAGCGCCGTCACTGCCGGTGAAAGTGCCGGTCCGCGAATTGAAGCTGCGGTAGCGGTCCGAGCAGTACTCGTACCAGCCGCGGGTCCACGGTTCGGCGTAGCGGTCGGCGTAGACGACACGCGGCTGCTGAACGTAGTAGCGGCGCACCGGCCGGTCGACATAATAGTCGTCACCATAGGCCGGTTCGTAATAGCGCGGCCCGGGGTTGCTGAGCGCGCTGCCGATCAAGGCGCCTGCCGCGAGGCCGACAACGCCGGCGGCGAGGGCGTCACCGCCATGATGACGATGATGGTGCCAGCGCCAGTCGTCGGCATTGGCCGCCGAGAAGGTGGCCAAAGTGGTCGCGGCAATGCCAGCACTGAGGATGGCGGTCTTGAGAAAACGGTTCATTTTCGGTCTCCTTCGCGTCGGCCCGCGCATTTTTTCGGGGATACGGACCGGCTTTAGCAAAGGTTAATAGAAGACCGTGGCTGAACGGAGGCTGAACGGAAATCGGCGTAAACGATTTTTCGTGGCCTGGGGATTTTTCGAGCCTCGGCGGTTTTCGAGGCTTGGCGATTTTCGAAGCCGGCGACCTTTCCGGACCTGGGCACAACCCGTTCCGGGGCGGGAGCGGTCCCGCCTGAAAAGCTTCCGTCGGATCCGTCGCGAGCCGGCTTAGCCGACCGACAGATTGACGGCCTTCGGACCCTTGCCGCGCTTGTCCGGCTCGGTGTCGAATGTCACTTTCTGCCCATCCTCAAGACCGGGAAGGCCCGACGCCTGCACAGCCGAGATGTGGACGAAGACATCCTTCGCGCCATCATCGGGCGTGATGAAGCCGAAGCCCTTGGCATGGTTGAAGAATTTGACGGTGCCGGTCTGCGGCATGGGAAACTCCTTTGATCCCATCAAGTCAAGTCTCGGGCCGGCAAACTGCCCGAGAGGAAATTTGTCCTTTATTTTAGCGCTATCGGCAAGAGAAAGTTTTCGCCTGCCGATCCAAGCATTTGCGCGCAAAAAAGGCGCGACCGTTTCGGTCGCGCCTTCGCAATTTCAGGCCTACTCTGAAGCCGGTTCATGATCCTGCCGCACCATTTGCATCCGCAAAGGACAGGCTGTTCCGGCGGATCAGGCGGCGCGCAGGTTGACCGCCTTCGGGCCCTTGCCCATACGGTCCGGCTCGACGTCGAAGGTGACCTTCTGGCCGTCGACCAGCGTGCGCAGGCCAGAGGCCTCAATCGCGGAAATGTGGACGAACACGTCCTTGGCGCCACCATCCGGCGTGATAAAGCCGAAGCCTTTGGTGGCATTGAAGAACTTTACAGTACCGGTCTGGGCCATTGGGGAAAACTCCTTCACCCGTGTCAGTCTTGTGGTTTGCCCGCTGCCTCGCGCCTTGGGCAAATCCCGGTGGTTGCTTCGGCGGTCATGCATTCGCGCATGGTCAAACCCCCCGCCGAAAAACGGGGTTGTCAGAGATTCACACTTATCGGGGAAAGGTCGTCCAAAACGTTCCGCTCTCCGGGTCGCAAATGCCCGAACATGATTTTTATTACACGGAAACGTGATGGTTGCAAGACGACGCTCGCGGGCGACCAGCGGCGCGTCCAACGCTGGGCCTCGATAGACCCGGCCCCATCACCGGTCATCGGCCAGAGGCGGGCCAAGCATGGGCCAAGGCGACGACCGGTTCCGCGGCTCCACAAACGACGGTTGCGTTTAGCGCGCAGGATGCGAGGATACCGCGAGCCGGCATCGCGCGCCGGGAGGAAGGAGGAGTATATGCGGTTAGTTGCGGTGTCGCGACAGGGCGTTGTCGTTTTCATGCTGTCGGCGCTGCTGGCGGCCTGCACCGTCGTCGTCGACGATGGCCCGCGACCGCCCAGGCCGCATCCGCAGCTATGCACCATGCAATACCAACCGGTCTGCGCCCGGCGCGACGGCGACCGGCAGACCTTCGCCAATGCCTGCCTGGCCGAAAGGGAAGGCTACCGCATCGTGCGGGACGGTCCTTGCCGCGACGGTGGCGGTAGTGGCGGTGGCGGTGGCGGTGGCGGTGGAGAACAAGCCTTCTGCACGCGCGAATACGCGCCGGTCTGCGCCAGACGCCATGGGCAAGTGCGGACCTTCCCGAACGCATGCGAGGCGCGCGCGGCGGACTATCGCATCGTCGGCGACGGACCGTGCTGAGAAGAGCGCGGCGTCCATTCGCGCAGATGGACACCGCGCCGCGCGCTGACGCTTTGTCTTGAATCTCTTGCCCGTATGGCTTAGGTCCGGCGGACCAACAAATACGGCAGGTTTCCCATTAGCAAAGATCACAGAAGAGCGGCAAACGCCGGCGGCAGGCCAGGTGGCTCGGCCAGCCCGCTCGATCCCTATGTGCAAAGGGCGCTGCAACTGCATCAGGCCGGCCGGCGCCAGGAGGCCGAGGGCCTCTACCGGCAGGTATTGGGGCAGCAGCCGAACCATGCCGCTGCGCTGCATTTCCTCGGGCTGCTGCTGCACCAGACCGGCAGGAGCGAGGAAGGGCTCGATCTCATCGAGCAGTCGGTGACCTTGCAGCCCGAAAATGCCGACTTCCTCAACAATATGGGCACGGTCATGCGCGATCTCGGGCGCGTCGCCGCCGCGATCGATTTCTTCCGCGGCGCGGTGGATATCCGGCCGGACCAGCTGGCCGCGCGCGACAATCTCGGCTCGTCGCTGAAGCAGCTCGGCCAGCTCGACGCGGCCGAGGAGATCTATCGCGGCACCATCGGCCGCAATCCGTTCCATGTCCGCGCGCGCATCGGTCTTGCCGAGACGATGCAGGAGGCCGGGCGGCTGGATGAGGCGATCAAGCTGTTTGGCGAGGCGCTGTCGATCCGGCCGAAGGACGCCGAGCTTCTCTACGGGCTTGGCGTCGCGATGATGGAGAAGGGCAAGCTCGGCGAGGCGGCCGAACTCGCCCGCCAGGCGCTGGCGATCGCCCCGAACATGTCGAAAGCCTGGCTGCTGCTCACGCAGGTCAAGCGCCAGACCGAGCGCGACAAGGAGCTTTCCGGCATGGAGGCCGAGCACGCCAAGGCGCCGCAAGGCAGCCTCGCGCGCATGCAGCTCTCCTTCGGCCTGGGCAAGGTCAATGACGACCTCAAGGATTACGGCCGCGCCTTCGACTATTTCGCCGAGGGCAATGCCATCCGCCGCAAGGTCATCGACTACGATCCCGCCCGCACGCGCGGCGAATTCGAGGCGATGAAGTCGGTCTTCGACACAGGCTTCTTCGAGAAGCGCAGGCCAAGCGGCATTTCCGACGACACGCCGATCTTCGTCGTCGGCATGCCGCGCTCCGGCACCACTCTGGTCGAGCAGATCATCGCCAGCCACCCGGCGGTCTTTGGCGCGGGCGAGTTGAACATCCTGAAGACGGCCGTCGGCAAGCAGTTTCCGATGAGCATGCCGGGCGGCTTCCCCGCCGGTATCGCCGACATGCCCGACAAGGCCTTCGCCGAAGCCGGCCAAGCCTATCTCGACATGCTGCATACCCGCTATCCGGGCTACCGCCATGTCACCGACAAGATGCCGGGCAACTTCCTTCTGGTTGGCTTCCTGCACATGATGCTGCCGAAGGCCAAGATTGTCCATTGCGCTCGCGACGCGGCGGCCACGTGCCTGTCGATCTTCAAGGTGCATTTCCGCGGCGACAGCCACCGCTACGGCTACGACCTCGGCGAGCTCGCCGATTTCCATAACCTCTACACCGACATCATGGCGCATTGGCACAAGGTGCTGCCGGGCGTCGTGCACGATGTGCGCTATGAGGATTTCGTCGCCGACCAGGACGGGCAGTCACGGAAGCTGATGGCGTATCTCGGCCTGCCCTGGGACGACAAGGTGCTGTCCTTCCACGAGACGGACCGGCCGGTGCGAACCGCATCGGCCGCGCAAGTGCGCCAGCCGATGTATCAGGGCTCGGTCGATCTGTGGAAGCGGTATGGGGAGCGGCTGAAGCCGCTGCTGGATCGGCTGAACTAGCACACGCGTCAGCGATTGGCCGAAGCGCCCGAACTTCGTCATCCACGGGCGGAGCGGGAGCGAAGCGGACGCGCAGACCCGAGGATCCATTCCGTGAGCTCGCGCGAAGGTTAAAGGCGGCGCAGAACAGAGGTCGTTCTGCATCGCTGCAACGCTCATAGGTAACGGAATGGATCCTCGGGTCTGCGCCGCGTCGCTTCGCTCCTTGCTCCGCCCGTGGATGACGACCTGACGAGCGCCTCGGCCAACCGCAAATGATTGCGATCAGCCGACACTGGCGTTCCGTCGCTCCTCAAAGCTGGATGAATGGCTGGAAGCCGCCGAAGATCATGCGCTTGCTGTCGAACGGCATGGCGGACCAGTCCATCTTGAGACGCTCATCGGCCATCACCTTGGCCATGACCGCGTCGCGACTCTGTCTGGACTCGTAGACGACCCAGGAGAAGATGACGACCTCGTCGTCCTTCGCTTGCACGGCGCGCGGGAACGAGGTCAGCTCGCCATAGGGCACGTCGTCGCCGACGCATTCGACATAGGCGAGCGCGCCGTGCTCCATCCAGACGGTGCCGGCGTTCTCGGCCATCTTCTTGTACGCATCGAGATTTGCCTTCGGCACGGCGAGCACGAAGCCATCGACATAGGACATGGCGGTTCTCCTCTTTGGTGGCGTTTTTTCCTTCTCCCCTTGTGGGAGAAGGTGGATCGGCGCGCAGCGCCGAGACGGACAAGGGGTGTTCCAGCTTGGCGCTAACTAGCCCTCACCCGGATTGCGATTTGCGAAGGGCAAATTGGGGCAATCCGACCTCTCCCACAGGGAGGGGTGGGCGGGCTCACTTCACCGGGGCATTCATCGCCCAGGCGACGCCGAAGGGGTCTTTCACCTGGCCCCAGCGGTCGCCCCAGAACATCACCTGCAGCGGGGTGACGACCTCGCAGCCGGCATCCACCGCGCGCTGCCACCAGGCATCGATGTCGTCGCTGCCGAGATGCAGCTGCAGCGTATAACCCTGCGCCGCCTGGTGCGGATGGCCGTGTTCGGGATAGGCATCGCCCAGCATCAGCGTCGAGCCGTTGACGTAGAGATGGATGTGCATGGTGCGGCCGTTGTCGTCGGGCGGATAGGCGAACACCTCTTCCGCGCCGAAAGCCTTCTTGTAGAACTCGGCGGCCTTGATGGCGCCATCGACCTGCAGGTAGGGGGTCAATCCGCCAAGGACCTTGGCGCGGGGCGGGGTCTGGTCGTTCATTCTCGTGTTCCTCTTCACGGGTTGATCCGGTTTTGCGACCCCAGGACGGATGAAGCGGCGGCGATCCTACATGGCCTGCAAATTATTTTTAGAGTAGCTGGTCCAGGCAGCTCGGGCGGCAAGCACGGCTGCAAAACAATCGCATCGAAAGCGCGACTTATATGACCTTCGAGAAGGTGGCGGCGCGGCGGCTTTCGCGCGTTTCGAAAATCTCCGGAAAGCCGATGTCCTTGCGCAGCTCGGCCGGCAGCGAAAGCAGGATGCGCTCGCTGCGATGACGGGCGCGCGCCTGGGCATAGTGGTTGGCAAGACGGCCGATGGATGACAGTACCGACATGATGTCTCTCCCTGGTTGATGCCGGCATCATCGTGTCGGCATCCCAAGGACGAGGCGGCAATCGGCGATCCGACAGATCGCCTCGATTTTTTTCAGAACACCGACGCGGCCAGCGCGGTGTCGTAATATTCCACCATCTCGATGATCTCGCCGTCGCGGACCGTCCAGAAATTGGCGGTGCGCATGATGAGCTCCTCGCCGGTGGCGCGGCGCGTCATGTGGATCTCGACCTGCGCGGCCACCTTGTCGCCGCCGTCGATGATCTCGACCGGGACAAAGTGCCGGTATTCGAAGTCGTCGTCGAGCGCCAGGAGCCTGGCGAGGAATTCCTGCTTGCCGTGCGCGGTGCCGGCGTGACGCGATTGCCGGGGATCGGCAATCCAGCGGAACACGACATCTTCGGCGCACCGAGACAAGGCGCCCTCGATGTCGCGGTCCGCATAGGCCTGATAGAGATTGCTGATGATTTCCACTGCACGCATGGCCCATTCCCTCCATGGCTAAGCAGTTCAGCATGCGCTTTTTTTAGCAGCTGGAAAAGTATCGCCGAGCCGGCAGCTATCCCTGTCGGGCCGGCAGTGCCGGCCCGACAGAGGTATCGTCTCAGTTCGGCATCTCGGCGACCGAGCGGAAGAACGCCTCAGGGTCGTCGACCTCGGTCAGCCGCCGCTTGTCGATCAGCCAGAAGCGATTGCCGACGGCACGGATGAAGGAGCGGTCATGCGAGGCAAGCAGGCAGCTCGCCTGATGCTTCAACAATTCGTCCTCCAATGCCTCCTGGCCGTCGATATCGAGATGGTTGGTCGGCTCGTCGAGCAGATAGAAATTGGGATGGATGAGCCTGAGCACCAGCATCATCAGCCTCGATCTCTGTCCGCCGGACAGAGCGCCGATCTTCCTCTCCTGCATCTCGATCGCGACGCCGGCGCCGGCGAGCAGGGAGCGGGCGCGCTGCTCGCCGATCTCGAAGCGGCGCGAGACCATCGCCAGCGGCGTGTCGCCGCCATCGATGCCCGACAGCGCCTGGTCGCTGTAACCGAGCACGGTCGACGGCGTCACCTTGATGTTCGCGACCGATCCCGGCTCGGCGACGGCGTCGCGGATCATCGCGATGAAGCGCGTCTTGCCGACGCCGTTGCGGCCAAGCAGCACGATGCGATCGCCTTGGCAGATGTGGCGCTTGCCGGTCCTGAACAGCAGCGTGCCGTCAGGGGTTTCGACCGCCGCGTCCTCCAGCGTGATCAGTACCTTGGCGTGGGTGCCGCGGTTGGCCAGCTTGATCGCGCCGGCCGAACGCTCGCGATGCGCTTGTACGGCGGCATCCTCCAGCTTCTCGGCCCGTTCCTTGAGCTGCCTGGTCTTCACCGTCAAAAGGTCGCTGCCGGAATTGATGCCGATATTGTTCAACTTGGCGGCCTGCTTGCGCAGCTGCTGGGCGATCTTCATGTCGCGCTCGAACTTGCGCGCCATCGAGGCATCGAGCTCGTCGAGCGCAAGCCTGGCGCGCGAATAGGGCAGCGCGAACACCGGCGAGTCTTCCGGGCGCAGGAACAGCGTACGGTTGGTGGCGGCGTCGAGAAAGGCGCGGTCGTGGCTGGCGATAATGACCGGCACGTCGCGCGGCAGCGCATTGAGCCATGTTTCCAGCTGGCTGATCCTGGCGAGGTCGAGATGATTGGTCGGCTCGTCGAGCAGAAGCACGTCGGGATCGGTGACCCAGACGCGGGCGATCAGCGCCAGACGCTGCCAGCCGCCGCTCAGCGCGCGCATAGGCCGGCCGCGCATGTCTTCCGGCACCTCGAGGGAATCCAGCACGACGTCGACGCGCCAGGACTCGCTGTCGCGCTGTTCGGACGGCAAGGCATCGGCGACGACGTCATGGAAGCTGCGGCCGAGGAATGCGTCAGGGATGGATTGCTCGACATGGCCAACGCGCAGGCCGCGCGACCGGGTGATGTCGCCGGCGGTGGCTTCGAATTCGCCGGCCAGGCATTTGAGAAGTGTGGATTTGCCACGGCCATTGGCCGCGACGATGCCGAGCCGGTCGCCGGAGCCGATGATGAGGTCGAGGTTGGAGAAGAGCGGCGCACTCATGGTGACGCCGAGGGATTTGAGGCTGATCAGGGCCATATCGATTTCTCTGGTCTGTCCGGAAAATCCGGCTCAATGCACTTTGACGGTGCGCCCACAGGCCATCAGGCCAGGTTCGGCGGCACCACGAAGGGCAGACCAAAAATCGAAGCGGGAAAACCCGGACCGTCCTGGTCAGCCCTGCAAGCAAGCTCGCAGGGCACAGACAGGGCCGCGCTGACGGTGGTGATAGCAGTTCACGCAGCCCTCCTTCCAGATGTTCGAGTTGGGAATTGGATACACCGGGGGAGGGGCGGAGGGCAAGGTGCGCCTTTCCCTTCTCCCCTTGTGGGAGAAGGTGGCCGAGCGAAGCTCGGTCGAATGAGGGGTGTTCCAGGGAACGCCAGCGTCTCACTCCGCTGGAACACCCCTCATCCGTCTCGGCGCTACGCGCCGATCCACCTTCTCCCACAAGGGGGAGAAGGAAAGGGCGCTACTGCCCCGGCCGTCCGGTCTTGCCCGGCCGGCGTTTCTGACGCCTCTCGTCGCCAGGGTCCTCGTAGGAGCCGATGCCGGCGCGCTGGCGGACGATCGGTTTGTCGTCGCGTTCCTTCGCGCCCGTCCTGCCGGACATCTCCCCCACCGGAGGAGACGTTGGCTGCGGCTTCGGCGGCTTCGTTCCCTCGACCGGCTTTTCGGTGCGGCGCACCGTCATCTCGTCGAGCGAGTTCTTCCTGAACAGCGGCTTGGTCGCCTCGCCCGGAATGCCGAAATCGGAACCGTGCGCTTCCTGCGCGCTCTGCTTCTTGAACAGCGAACGCGACACCGCGCCGGCCGGGGTCGTCATGTCGGTGCCGGGACCCATGTCGTCGATCGACGGCTTGGCGAAGAGCGGCTTCTTGACCGGCGCGGCGCCGTCGGCGCCCATCTCGTCCAGATGCGGCTTGCGGAACAGGTTGGGCCGGGCAGCCTTTGCCGCCTCCTCGGCGGCGCGTGCCTCGTCGAGCTTGCGGAAGCGCTCCTGTTCCTCGACCGTGCGATGCTTGGCCACGCCCTTGTTGTGCTTGCCCTTTTCGCGGCCTGATGCGGGACTTTGCCCTTCCACCTCGCGTGCCAGCGGGTCGTCGGAGATGGCAAGCTCCATCTCGCGCAGCCGCTTGATCTCGTCGCGGACGCGCGCCGCCTTCTCGAAGTCGAGATTGGCGGCGGCGTCGCGCATCTGCTTGTCCAGCGCCTCGAGATGGGTCTTCAGATTGTTGCCGATCATCGCCCCGGCATCGTCGGTGAACTGCGAGATGTCGGCGCGGACGTGGTCCTTCTCATAGACCGAGTCGAGGATATCGGCGATGCGCGACTTGACCGATTCCGGCGTGATGCCGTTGGCCGCGTTCCACTCCATCTGCTTCTCGCGGCGGCGGTTGGTCTCGGCCATCGCCCGTTTCATCGAGCCGGTGATCTGGTCGGCATAGAGGATGACCTTGCCGTCGACGTTGCGGGCGGCGCGGCCGATGGTCTGGATCAGCGAGGTTTCCGAACGCAGGAAACCTTCCTTGTCGGCATCGAGAATGGCGACGAAGCCGCATTCGGGAATGTCGAGGCCCTCGCGCAACAGGTTGATGCCGACCAGCACGTCGAAGGCGCCGAGGCGCAAATCGCGCAGGATCTCGATGCGCTCCAGCGTGTCGATGTCGGAATGCATGTAGCGGACGCGGATGCCGTTCTCGTGCAAATATTCGGTGAGGTCCTCGGCCATGCGCTTGGTCAGCACGGTGACCAGCGTGCGGTAGCCGGCCCGGGTCGTGTCGCGGATCTCCCCGACGACGTCGTCGACCTGGCTCTTGGCCGGACGCACCTCGACCGGCGGATCGATCAGGCCGGTCGGGCGGATGACCTGCTCGGCGAAGACGCCGCCGGACTGCTCCATTTCCCAACCGCCCGGCGTCGCCGAAACCGCCACCGACAGCGGGCGCATGGCGTCCCATTCCTCGAAACGAAGCGGCCTGTTGTCCATACAGGACGGCAGGCGGAAACCGTACTCCGCCAGCGTCGCCTTGCGGCGGAAGTCGCCGCGATACATGCCGCCGATCTGCGGCACGGTGACGTGGCTTTCGTCGATGAAGATCAGCGCGTTGTCGGGCACATACTCGAACAGGGTCGGCGGCGGATCGCCCGGCTGGCGTCCGGTGAGGTAACGCGAATAGTTCTCGATGCCGGCGCAGGAGCCGGTCGCCTCCAGCATCTCGAGATCGAAGCGCGTGCGCTGCTCCAGCCGCTGCGCTTCCAGCAGACGGCCAGCCTTTTCAAGCTCTTGCAGGCGATGCTTGAGCTCCTCCTTGATCGACTTGATGGCTTGATTCAAGGTCGGGCGCGGCGTCACATAGTGCGAGTTGGCGTAGATCTTGACGCTCTTCAGCTCGCCGGTCTTCTGGCCGGTCAGCGGATCGAACTCGGTGATCTGTTCGATCTCGTCGCCGAACATCGAGATGCGCCAGGCGCGGTCTTCCAGGTGGGCGGGGAAGATCTCGATGGTGTCGCCGCGCACGCGAAACGAGCCGCGCACGAAGTTGATGTCCTGGCGCTTGTATTGCTGGGCGACGAGGTCGGCGAGAAGCGAGCGCTGGTCGAGCCGGTCGCCGACCTGCATCTGGAAGGTCATCGCCGTATAGGTCTCGACCGAGCCGATACCGTAGATGCAGGACACGGAGGCGACGATGATGACGTCGTCGCGCTCGAGCAGCGAGCGCGTCGCCGAATGGCGCATGCGGTCGATCTGTTCGTTGATCGAGGATTCCTTCTCGATATAGGTGTCGGTGCGCGGGACGTAGGCCTCCGGCTGGTAATAGTCGTAATAGGAGACGAAATACTCGACCGCGTTCTCGGGGAAGAATTTCTTGAACTCGGCATAGAGCTGCGCGGCAAGCGTCTTGTTCGGCGCCAGGATCAAAGCAGGGCGCTGCGTCTCCTCGATCACCTTGGCCATGGTGAAGGTCTTGCCCGAGCCGGTGACGCCGAGCAGCACCTGGGTGCGGTCGTTCCGCTCGACGCCTTCGACGAGGTCCTTGATGGCTGTCGGCTGATCGCCGGCGGGCTCGAAATCCGAGACCATCTTGATGGCGATGCCGCCTTCCGACTTTTCCGGTCGGGCCGGACGGTGCGGCGTCCACAGCTGGCCGTCCTTGTGCAGCGGATTGCCGGATTCGATCAGCGCCGAGAGCGCCGCGACCGTTGCAGTGACGCCGCCGGACGAAACCGACTCGGCATCCTCGAGGCTGATGTCGAGGCCGGCCACCGGGTTGAGGCCGGCGGCCGCGCGCTCTTTCGCCGAGGCAGCGCCGCCCATCGAGGTGCCGCGCGCGGTGCGCCCGGGCGCCGACGAGCGCTCGGGGATCTTCTTCGGCGCTTTTGCCTTCGGCTGCTTTTCCGCCTCGCGCTCGATCTGCCCGGCCCAATCGGAGATCGAGCCGGTCAGCGGCGCGCCGGAAAAGTCGGCCTGCGGCGCTTCCGCGAAGCCGCCGGGCTCCAGCGGTTCGGCGGCATCGAGGAATTCGGTCAACGGGCTGCGCCGCTTCGACGCGCCATCTTGCGAAGGCGTCTTCTTGTCAGGATGTCTGGCCATGGCCCGAATATGGGAGGACTCGGCCGAAATGGAAAGAGCCGAGTGAAAGGGCTCCGGCCGCGCGTGGACGCTGCTGACAGAAGGCTGTCAGGAGAGGCGTCATGACCCGACGGACCGGGGAGCGTCCGCGATTGCGGCAAGCGCTGCGGCGGCGGCGGCGCGGCGGGCCTTCGGTCCGTCCACCGGCCAGACCAAGCGGCGCTTGATGGTCAATGCCGGAACCTCACGGGCAATCTCGACGAGCTGGCCGGAGCGGAAATGCTCCCTCAGCACCAGTTCGCTGGCAAGCAGCGCGCCTATGCCGGAGATCGCGGCATGCATGGGCGCACCGAATTCGATCCGACGCTGGCCGTTCGCCACCTCAGAAGCTGCAACCTCGACCGCGACGGCGTCCACAGCGCCTTCCGCACGCTAGCCCGGCGCTTCGCGCCTGAGGAGGCGGAAGCGGTGCTTTATCAGGGCGCAATTCTCTGACGATAGCCAGGGGAATGGCGTCGACCTCGAAGGTACGGTTCCTCGCCCCGCAAGAGGCGGGGAGAGGTGTCCGCGAAGCGGACGGAGAGGGGGTTTCGAAAGGCGGAAGCCCTTCTCTTCGAAGCGCTTTCGCCGCCCGGACCGGCGCCCCCTCTCCGTCTCGGCTTTACCGAGCCACCTCTCCCCCATTTCATCTAGGGGACGCACACATTTCCAAGCGGCTGGCCTTTGGCGATAGCGTGCATGGCAGCTTGGCGCATGCAATGGCTAATGCAGCGCTGGTCGACCCCCACTCCGTCTCGGCTTCGCCGAGCCACCTCTCCCCCGATCGACGGGGTAGAGGAAAGG
>NZ_VFTP01000033.1:0-8958 GCF_006439455.1 Mesorhizobium sp. B2-9-1
ACCCCGTCGATCGGGGGAGAGGTGGCTCGGCGAAGCCGAGACGGAGTGGGGGTCGACCAGCGCTACATTGGACAATGGATGCGCCAAGCTGCCATGCACGCTATCGCCAAAGACTAGCCGCTTCGAAATGTGTCGATGCCGTAGCCCGTTTACGGGAGAATGCCATCAGGGCAATGAGGGCCAGCGCCTACCCTTCGAAATTATCGTCCGGCAGAGTTCCTACCCTACAAACTGGCGCGCGATTATCAGCACCGCCGCCCCGGCCAAGAACATCGCCATGAGGCCGCCGCGCAGCGATGCCAGCACGGTGACGACCAGCGCCGCCCATTCCGCCGGCCCGGCATGCAGCAGCTCCGGCGCGACGAGCGTCGTCAGCACGGCGGCAGGCACGGCGTTGAGGCCGGCCTCGACGCGCGGATGAATGGTCTCAAAGCGCGAGATGACGAGGTGGCCGCCGACACGGGTCAGATAGGTGGCGACGGCGCCGGCCAGGATGATCCAGAAGGTCGTGCTCATGGCCGCTTGCCCACGCCGCTGTGATGCGGCGGCAGGATCACCGCCAGGAGGATGCCGGCGACTGCGCCGATCGAGACATGCCAGGGTGAGCCGACAGTTCTGTAGGCGATGATCGAGGCGACGGCGCTGGCGGCGACGACGGGCGCCCAAAGCGGCCGCTTGCGAAAGCCGAGCACCAGGCCGAGGAAATAGATCGGCAAAAGGAAATCGATGCCCAGCGCATGCGTGTCGGGGATCAGCTTGCCGAACACCGCGCCCAATCCGCTTTCGACCACCCAAAACACATAGACCGGCAGGCCTAGCCCCAGATACCAGACGAAGCCGACGGGACGGCCGGACTCCGCCCTCGCCTCGGCGATGGCGAATTGCGGGTCGGTCAGGATGAAATAGCCGAGCGCCTGCTGCAGCAGCGGCCAATGCGCGATGCGCCGGCCGATGCCGGCCGAATAGAGCACGTGGCGAAAGTTCACCGCAAAGATCGACAGCACGATCAACCATGGCGCGACGTGCTGGCCGAACAGCTCGATGCCGACCATCTGGCTGGCGCCGCCATAGATCATCGCGCTCATCAGGAAGGCTTCGAGGACGGAAAAACCATTATCGACCGCAAGCGTGCCGAACAGCACCGCGAACGGCGCCGACGCAACGACGACCGGCATTGAAAGCCGCACGCCGTCCCAGAAATCGCTGCCCGTTCTGCCCTCAGAGATTGCTTCCGCTGCCATGCACCGCTCCTCGTGCATGTCGCCCAGAAGTGCGCAGCGGTTCTGGGACAACGACATGCATCAACAAAAAGACTTAAAGCGCGTCGCCTGGATTCGTTCAGCGCGACGCGCCTTAAGAGCGGTTTCATTTAGGGAGCGTCGCTTTCAATGTCACACCAATTCGCCTGACCCAATGATCAGCGGAACTGATCGCCGGTGTTGCAAAACGTTGGAAGTTCTCCACTGCTCAGCTGACGAAATAGCGCTGCCGTTCGAAGTCCCTGATGTGCGACGCCTGCCCGGCGTCGGATGGGATTTTTTGCCGGCCCCTATTGTCGAACGATCGCGCCCTGGCGCAGAGATAGCGTCGCGCCTTGCAGCAAGAACCGAGGGGAAATGAATGGTCGTCTATGATTTCACGGACCGGCATGCGGTCGTCACCGGAGCCGGCGGCGGGATGGGCGAAGCGATCGCGCTGGCGCTGCTCGATGCCGGCGCCTCCGTCACCGCCATCGACATCAAGTCGCGTCCGGCCTCCCTCACCTCGTACGACGACCGGCTCACCTTCGCCCAGGGCGATTTGACCGACGCGGCCTTCGTGGAGCGGACCATCGGTGCGGCGGGCCGCGAGCGCGGCGGCATCGACTATCTCGCCAATGTCGCCGGCGTATTGTGGTTCGGTCGCGACAAATCGGCGCTCGAGATGGACCTCGACGTCTGGGATCAGGTCTTCAACATCAATTTGAAGTCCTTTGTGCACACCGTACGCGCGGTCGTTCCGCAGATGCGCGCCGGCGGCCGCGGCGGCGCCATGGTGCATTTCTCGACCATTCAATGGTATCGCGGCGATCCGAAGCCTCAGGATGCCTATCAGGCCTCGAAGGCGGGCGTCTGCGCGCTGTCGAAGTCGCTTGCCATGCAGCTTGCCGGCGACGGCATCCGCTCCAACGCGATCTGCCCCGGCATGGCGCTGACGCCGCTGCAGGCGCGCTGGGACACCGAAGAAAAGCGCGCCGCCGTGGCGAATTATACGCCGCTCGGCCGCATCGGCACGCCGCAGGACATGGCAAACGCCGCGCTCTTCCTGCTCTCCGACGCCGCGAGCTATATCACCGGGATCGAGCTTGCCGTCGATGGCGGTCTCTTGATGCGGATGTAAGCCCGGCGACTGCCGGAGGCGGCGTCAGGCCGCGACGGCCGTTCCCTGGATCGCCCTGCCCCAGTCGAGCAGCGGCTTGGCGCCAAGCGTGAAGCCGACGAGATCGTCGACCAGCGCCGGCGAGTGGATCGTCGCCGGATCGATTTCGTGCCGGACCACAAAATGCCGGCTGCGCACCGCCTGGGCGAGATCCTCGTCACCGATATCCTCGAAACCGCGCGGCGCCCGCTTCAGGCGGTCTTCCGCATCGAGCGCGAGGCCGGCCTTGTTGAGCGACGAGACCATGCCGCGGAACGCGGCCGGCTTGGTCACGATCGCCTTGCGCATCGCCTGCAGCAATTCAGGCGCCGGCTGCCACCAGGCCACACCCGCGAAGCAGCGCTCGAGCCCGATATGCACATAGAAGACGCCCTGCTCCATCTTGGTGCCGTCGGGCGAGAGGATCGCCGAGAGATGCCGGTTGTAGGGCCGCTTGTCCTTGGAAAAGCGCACGTCGCGATTGATGCGGAACAGCGATTTCTTGCGGTCGCCGCGCAAGCCGAGCTTGGCCGCCTCGAAACGCTCTGTGAGCGTCTCGACCAGATCGCAGAACGGCCCGTGCAGCTCGCTGTCGTAAAGGTCGCGGTTTTCCTGGAACCACTCGCGGCTCTGGTGGAAGTCGAGCGCCTTCAGGAACGGAATGGCCTTCGGCCCAAAACCCTTGAACGCGCCAGTCATCAGCCGCCCCTGCCGATACGCTGCAGCCAGGTGTCCTCGTCGATCACCTCGATGCCGAGGTCGCTCGCAACTTTCAGCTTCGAGCCGGCACCAGGACCCGCCACCACCAGGTCGGTCTTGGCCGAAACCGAGCCCGCGACCTTGGCGCCGAGCCGCTCCGCCATCGCCTTGGCTTCCGAACGCGTCATCTTTTCCAGCGAGCCGGTGAACACCACCGTCTTGCCCAAGACTTCGCTGCCGGCTGAGAATTCCATGACGTAGGGTTTCGGATGAACCTGCGCCAGCAAGGCGTCCAGCACATCGTCATTTCGCTCATTGCCGAAGAAGTCGCGCAACGCGTTTATCACCGTGTCGCCGATGCCGTTGATCGACGGGAAGACGCTGTGCGGATCCTCCGCTTTCGCCATCTCCTTGCCGACACGGATCAGTTCCTCGATGGTCGAGAATTGGCGGGCAAGCACGGCCGCCGTCGTCTCGCCGATATGGCGGATGCCGAGCGCGAAGATGAAACGATCGAGCTCCGGCTCGCGGCGCGCGTCGATGGCCGAAAACAGCTTGTCGAGACCTTCATAATTACGCTCCTCGACGCTGCGCACATTCTTGCGCGCCTTGCCCGAGGCTTCCTCGCGCAGCCTCGCCTGCTCCTCGCGTCGCTCGGCCAGCGCCCTGGTGACGGCGGGCCTTCGGTCCTTCAGCGTGAAGATATCGGCGGCGGTCTTTACCAGCCCCGAATTGAAGAACAGGTCGATGTTTTCGGCACCGAGGCCTTCGATGTCGAGCGCGCCTCGCGACACGAAGTGACGCAGCCTTTCGACCGCCTGCGCGGCGCAGATCATCTCGCCGGTGCAGCGCCGGCGCGAATCCTCCTTGCCTGTCTTCTCGTTGATCTCGCGCGTCGCCCGCGAGCCGCAGACCGGGCAGGTATGCGGGAATTCATAAGGCACCGCGCCAGCCGGCCGCTTGTCGACGACGACGCTGACGATCTGCGGGATGACATCCCCCGCCCGCTGGATGACCACCGTGTCGCCGATGCGCACGTCGATGCCGTCGCGGATCGGCTGGCCGTTGCTGTCGAAACCCTTGATGTAGTCTTCATTGTGCAGCGTGACATTCTCGACCACCACGCCGCCGACCGTGACCGGCGCCAGCCGCGCCACCGGGGCCAGCGTGCCGGTACGGCCGACCTGGATGTCGATCTTCTCGACGGTCGTCATCGCCTGCTCGGCCGGGAATTTGTGGGCGACCGCCCAGCGCGGCTCGCCGGTGACGAAGCCCCAGCGGCGCTGCAGCTCGAGCTGGTCAACCTTGTAGACGACGCCGTCTATGTCGTAGCCGAGCGAGGAGCGCTGCTCCTCGATGCGGTGGTAATGCGCGATCAGGTCGTCGATCGACTTCGCCCGCACCATCAGCGGGCTGACCTTGAAGCCCCATTCCTTGAACTTCTGTACGGAATCGAACTGCGTCGGCGCGGGGTCCGCTGTCGTATAGCCCCAGGCATAGGCAAAGAATTTCAGATTGCGGCTGGCGGTGACCAATGGATCCTTCTGGCGCAGCGATCCTGCAGCCGTGTTGCGCGGATTGACGTAATCCTGGCCGCCGACCGCCGCTGAACGCTGCTTCAAAGCTTCGAATTCGGCATAGGTCATGTAGACCTCGCCGCGGATCTCGATGATTTCCGGCCAGCCCGAACCCTGCAGCTTCTTCGGGATATCGGCGATCGTTTTCAAATTGGCGGTGATGTCCTCGCCGACCGTGCCGTCGCCACGCGTCGCGCCCTGCACGAACACGCCGCTCTCGTAGCGCAGCGAGGCCGACAGCCCGTCGATCTTCGGTTCGGCGGTGAAGGCGATGTCGAGGTCTTTGTCGCGGTCGAAGAAACGCCTTCCGCGCTCGATGAAATCGGCGACGTCCTGGTCGGTGTAGGCCTTGGCGAGGCTCAGCATCGGCACCGCGTGCCGCACCTTGGTAAAGCCCTCCGCAGGCGGGGCGCCCACCCGCCGCGTCGGCGAATCCTCGCGCACGAGATCGGGGAAGCGCTCTTCGATGGCGAGGTTGCGCCGGCGCAGCGCATCATACTCGGCATCGGTGATCGTCGGCGCGTCCTCGGCGTGATAACGCCGGTCATGCTCGGCGATCTCCGCCGCCAGTTGCTTCAGCTCATCCGCGGCTTCGCCTTCGCTCAACGAATCGACGGGTTTTTCCGACATGCATCAGTCCTTGGATTGTGGCGCGCCACTATAAATCAGGATTTGACGGCAGGGAGTGGGCTTGCGCAAAAATCATTGCTGAACAGCACGATGCAGCCATCTGCTGACTCGGATTGGAACCGAAGTGGCCCAACCTTCTATGCGGCAGCCGTATTCTCGCGCAGCAACCGCTCCGCTGCCGCGCGCGCTTCGTCGGTGATGGTGGCGCCGGCCAGCATCCGCGCGATTTCCTCCTGGCGCGCCGCGCGGTCCATTTCGGCAATGCCGGTGGCCACACGGTCCTTGCCGCCGGATTTGGAAATCAGGAAATGCGTGGCGGCGCGCGCAGCGACCTGCGGCGCATGCGTGACCGAAAGCACTTGCACCCGCTTCGACAACCGCGCCAGCCGCTGGCCGATGGCGTCGGCCACCGCGCCGCCGACGCCGGTGTCGATCTCGTCGAACACGAGGGTCGGCGCCGAGCCGCGATCGGCCAGCGCCACCTTCAGCGCCAAAAGGAAGCGCGAGAGCTCACCGCCGGAAGCGACCTTCATCATCGGTCCCGGCCGGGTGCCCGGATTGGTGCGCACCCAGAATTCGACCTGGTCGATGCCTTCTTCCATGCGGCTTTCGGCATCGCTTCCCATCTCGACGATGAACTCGGCCCGTTCGAGCTTGAGCGCCGGCAGTTCCGCCATGACAGCCTTGGTCAGGCCCGCCGCCGCCGCATGGCGCAGCGACGACAGCTGCGCCGCGGAAATATCGTAGGCCTCGCGCGCCTCGGCGGCCTGCTTGGCCAGCGCGTGCAGCCGCTCCTCGCCGGCATCGAGGTCGGCAAGATCGGCCACCATCGTGTCGCGCAGCTGCGCCAGATCGTCGACCGCGACACTGTGCTTGCGAGAGGCGGCGCGCAGCGCAAACAGACGCTCTTCCGCCTTCTCCAGACGCTGCGGATCATATTCGGTGGCGCGAAGCGCTGCTTCCACGCCGGACTGCGCGGCGTCGAGCGAAATCATCGCTTCGTCGAGCGATTTCACCACGTCGTCGAGCAGGCCGGGCGCTTCGCTGGACTTGCGCTGCAGCCGCCGCAACAGGCTGGCGAGCTGCGGCAAGGGCGAGGACGGCCCCGACAGCACATCCTGCGCATCATGGATTTCGGCGGCGATCTTTTCGACGCGCATCATCGTCGCGCGCAACTCCGCAAGCTCCGTTTCCTCGCCCGGCTGCGGGTCGAGTCTTGCGAGCTCGGCCACGGAAGCGCGCAGATAATCGGCTTCGCGCGCCGCCGCCTCGACCTTGGCGCGATGTCGGGAAAGCTCCTGCTCGCAGTTTCGCCAGTACCGCCAGGCTTCGCCCGTGCCGCGTACGGCGCCCAGATGGCCGCCGAAACTGTCCAGCAATTCGCGATGCGCGCCGGGATCGACCAGCGCCCGCTCGTCATGCTGGCCATGGATCTCGACCAGGGCGCGGCCGACATCGCGCATCAGGGTGACGCTGGAGGGCTGGTCGTTGACGAAGACGCGGGTGCGGCCATCGGCCGTCTGCACGCGGCGCAGAATGATGTCGCCATCATCCTCGATGTCGTTTCCGGCGAGCAATGCGCGTGCCGGATGGTTGCGCGGCACGTCGAACACGGCAATGACCTGACCCTGCGCGGCGCCATGGCGGACGAGCGAGGCATCGCCGCGCGCGCCAAGCGCCAGCGACAACGCATCGAGCAGGATGGATTTGCCGGCGCCGGTTTCGCCGGTCAGCACCGAAAGCCCAGGCAGGAAGTCGATGTCCAGCTTCTCGATCAGGACGATATCGCGGATCGACAGTCTGGACAGCATCGCAAGCTTCAGGCGCCGGTGATCAGCTTCCCGGCCTTGGAAATCCACGATCCGGCATTTTCGCGGGGTTCAAGCCCGTTGCTCTGCAGGAGCTTGTAGGAATCCTTGTACCACGGGCTGTCCGGATAATTGTGACCAAGCACCGCCGCTGCCGTCTGCGCTTCCGAGGTCAGGCCCATCGCATAGTAGGACTCGGTCAGGCGCGCGAGCGCCTCCTCGACATGGCGGGTGTTGGAATAGTTCTCGACCACGGTGCGGAAACGCTTCACGGCGGCGATGTATTCGCGGCGCTCGAGATAGTAGCGGCCGACCTGCATCTCCTTGCCGGCGAGCTGGTCGCTGGCGAAGCGGATTTTGTCCTTGGCGTCGCCGACATATTCGGAGTTCGGCCAGCGCGTCACCAGATCCTGCATGGTCTGGATGGTCTGGCGTGCTTCCTTCTGGTCCTGGGTGACGTCCTTGATCTGCCGATAGTAGGAGAGGCCGATGATGTACTGCGCGTAAGCCGCGTCGTCTGTCGAGGGATAGAGGGTCAGGTAGCGCTTGGCCGAACCGATCGCCTCGTCGTAATTGCCGGCGCGGTAGTCGGCGAAAGCGCCCATCACCATCGATTTGCGCGCGAATTCGGAATAGGGATGCTGGCGGTCGACCGCATCGAACTTCTTGCTCGCCTCATCGAGGCGGCCGGCATTCATGTTGGCCAGGCCCTGGTTGTAGAGAACGTCGGCCGGCTCGGTCTGGTCGACATAGGTCGCCAGGTTGACATCCTTCTCGGACGACATGCAGGCCGACAGCACGAGCGCGGGAGCAACCACCGACAGCGCCAGCAAAACACCCCGACGCGGCGTTACCGATTGACCAACTCGCGAAAAAAACATGTTTGGATTCCGCCCCTTCGGCGTCGTTTCGGTCCCGGGCCGAAGCCATAAACCATTATCCCCTTGCCCGGCAACGCTATGTCCGGCCAATCGCACATTTTTGTGGCAGGCCGACGCTATGGCCAAAGCCGCGCGTTTTGGCGCCCCTGTGATGCAGCCGTGCAACACAAGCCCGACTACAAAGCCAGAAAACGGTTAAAAATCAGATCACCCAGGGCGCGTAGACCGGCCCGCTGACGGCGATCATCTCGGCGACGCGACCACGCTCGCGACGTCTCGTCTCGACGATCTCGAAGGCCGTCCGGTCGGAAAGCAGCCGGCGCAATGCCGAGGCATTCATCCGGTGGCCGCCGCGATAGGAGCGGAAGCAGCCGATGAAGCGCGCGCCGGCCAGCGCCAGATCGCCCATCGCATCGAGCGTCTTGTGGCGGGCGAATTCGTTGGGATAGCGCAGCCCGCCGACATTGATGACGCGGTTGTCGTCGCCGATGACAAGCGAGTTTTCGAGCGACGAGCCGAGCGCGTAGCCGGCGGCCCAAAGCCTCTCGACGTCCTTCATGAAGCCGAATGTGCGAGCGCGCGCGATGTCGCGGCGGAAGATGTCGGGATTGATGTCGGAGGCGAATTGCTGGCGGCCGATCGCCGGGCTCTCGAAATCGATCTCGACCTCGAACCGCGTGCCGTCATAGGGGCGGAACTCCGCCCAGGACGCGCCGGCTTCCACACGCACCGGCTTGACGACACGGATGTAGCGACGCCTCACCGCCAGCGTCTCGATGCCGGCCTGGTCGATGGCTTCGACGAAGGCCATGGCGCTGCCGTCGAGAATGGGGACTTCCGAACCGTCGATCTCGATGATGAGGTTGTCTATGCCGAGACCGAACACCGTGGCCATCAGATGCTCGACGGTGCCGATATGATCGCCGGCCGGATCGCCAAGCATGGTGCAGAGATCGGTGGCGCCGA
>NZ_VFTP01000034.1:0-2500 GCF_006439455.1 Mesorhizobium sp. B2-9-1
ATCAAGCCTATCGAACTATTAGTACCGGTAAGCTTCAAGCGTTGCCGCTCTTCCACACCCGGCCTATCAACGTGGTCGTCTTCCACGGTTCTCAGGGAATACTCGTTTCAAGGTGGGTTTCCCGCTTAGATGCCTTCAGCGGTTATCCCGTCCGGATATAGCTACCCTGCGATGCGGCTGGCGCCACAACAGGTCCACCAGAGATCCGTCCATCCCGGTCCTCTCGTACTAGGGACAGATCCTTTCAATATTCCTACACCCACGGCAGATAGGGACCGAACTGTCTCACGACGTTCTGAACCCAACTCACGTACCGCTTTAAATGGCGAACAGCCATACCCTTGGGACCTGCTCCAGCCCCAGGATGCGATGAGTCGACATCGAGGTGCCAAACAACCCCGTCGATATGGACTCTTGGGGGTCATCAGCCTGTTATCCCCGGCGTACCTTTTATCCGTTGAGCGATGGCCCTTCCACGCGGGACCACCGGATCACTATGACCGACTTTCGTCTCTGCTCGACTTGTCAGTCTCGCAGTCAGGCAGGCTTATGCCATTGCACTCAGCGAACGATTTCCGACCGTTCTGAGCCCACCATCGCGCGCCTCCGTTACTCTTTAGGAGGCGACCGCCCCAGTCAAACTACCCACCATACATTGTCCCGGACCCGGATAACGGGCCGCGGTTAGACATCCATAGTAATAAGGGTGGTATTTCAAGGGTGGCTCCACCTGAGCTGGCGCCCAGGTTTCAAAGCCTACCACCTATCCTACACATGCCACTACGAATGCCAATGTAAAGCTATAGTAAAGGTGCACGGGGTCTTTCCGTCTAACCGCAGGAACCCCGCATCTTCACGGGGAATTCAATTTCACTGAGTCTATGCTGGAGACAGCGGGGAAGTCGTTACGCCATTCGTGCAGGTCGGAACTTACCCGACAAGGAATTTCGCTACCTTAGGACCGTTATAGTTACGGCCGCCGTTTACTGGGGCTTCGATTCAGAGCTTGCACCCCTCCTCTTAACCTTCCAGCACCGGGCAGGCGTCAGACCCTATACGTCGCCTTGCGGCTTCGCAGAGCCCTGTGTTTTTGATAAACAGTCGCTACCCCCTGGTCTGTGCCACCCTCCTCTGCTTGCGCAGAAAAGGGTCACGCTTCTTCCGAAGTTACGCGTGCAATTTGCCGAGTTCCTTCAGCATAGTTCTCTCAAGCGCCTTGGTATACTCTACCTGACCACCAGTGTCGGTTTCGGGTACGGTCTATAAGGAGGAGCTATTTCCTGGAACCACTCCGCTGCCCTTTCAATCCGATAAGATTGGACAACTTGTGTGATCCGTCACTACCTCCAGGCCCACGAATATTAACGTGGTTCCCATCGACTACGCGTTTCCGCCTCGTCTTAGGGGCCGGCTAACCCTGCTCAGATTAACTTTAAGCAGGAACCCTTGGTCTTTCGGCGGGGGAGTCTCTCACTCCCCTTACGTTACTCATGTCAGCATTCGCACTTCTGATACCTCCACCGCCCCTCACGGGTACGGCTTCATCAGCTTACAGAACGCTCCGCTACCGCTCGTGATTGCTCACGAACCCTAAGCTTCGGTGTATGGCTTTAGCCCCGTTACATTTTCGGCGCAAAGACCCTTATTTAGACCAGTGAGCTGTTACGCTTTCTTTAAATGATGGCTGCTTCTAAGCCAACATCCTGGTTGTTTTGGGATCCTCACATCCTTTCCCACTTAGCCATAACTTGGGGACCTTAGCTGTAGGTCAGGGTTGTTTCCCTTTTCACGACGGACGTTAGCACCCGCCGTGTGTCTGCCGACTAGTACTCCCAGGTATTCGGAGTTTGGTTAGGTTTGGTAATCCGGTGAGGACCCCTAGCCCATCCAGTGCTCTACCCCCTGGGGTATTCGGTCGACGCTCTACCTAAATAGATTTCGCGGAGAACCAGCTATTTCCGAGTTTGATTGGCCTTTCACCCCTAGCCACAAGTCATCCCGAACTATTGCAACAGTTATGGGTTCGGTCCTCCAGTAAGTGTTACCTTACCTTCAACCTGCTCATGGCTAGATCACTCGGTTTCGGGTCTAATGCGACGAACTGAACGCCCTGTTCAGACTCGCTTTCGCTGCGCCTACACCTACCGGTTTAAGCTTGCTCGTCACACTAAGTCGCTGACCCATTATACAAAAGGTACGTGGTCACCCTTGCGGGCTCCCACTGTTTGTAGGCAATCGGTTTCAGGTACTCTTTCACTCCCCTTGTCGGGGTGCTTTTCACCTTTCCCTCACGGTACTAGTTCGCTATCGGTCATGCACGAGTACTTAGGCTTGGAAGGTGGTCCTCCCAATTTCAGACAGGATTTCACGTGTCCCGCCTTACTCGAGGACGATTGATCGCATTACGCGTACGGGGCTGTCACCCGCTATGGCCCTACTTTCCAGAAGGTTCCGCTTGTCTCTCAATCGCCACTGGCCTGGTCCGGGTTCGCTCGCCACT
>NZ_VFTP01000035.1:0-2194 GCF_006439455.1 Mesorhizobium sp. B2-9-1
CACATTCGATGCCGCAAGGGGCCGTCCACCCATCATTCTAGGGCGGAGCAAGGAGCGAAGCGACGCGCGCAGACCCTAGAATCCATGCCGTGACATTGGCCATAGGATGCAACAGTCCAGAATAGCCGCCGATAACTGCGCCAGCCAAGATCGCCAGATGACCGGCTCTGTCTACATAACCGCAAGCATTCGCCGATGCCATTCAGCGCGCGCGTCATTGAAGCGCTGGCCTCGCCGATGGAAGGTCGAGCTCATGGAGAAAGCCTACCCTTAATAGTTCGAGCTCTTTCGTGGAATTGGCTGGTGAACGCCTTGAACCGTGGTGGCTCTCGACCGTCACGGCACGGATTCTAGGGTCTGCGCGCGTCGCTTCGCTCCTTGCTCCGCCCTAGAATGACGAAGGATACGTTCTGCCCTGCCGCTGCTCAATTCATCACCATGTCCGCCGGCTGGAAGGTCGGCAGCGCCTGGGGAAAGACCAGCACCGCCGCGCCGTAGAGGAGCAGGGCGACGCCCGACACCTTGGCTATGCCCTTTCCCGCCGGGAGGGTCTTTTCCGCAAAGATCAGCAAGGTGACCACGGCCATTGCGGCGACATTCATGATCCCGAGCGGGAAAAGTGCCAGAAACAGGAGCCAGCAACAGCCCAGACAAAAGGCGCCGTGCTCGAGGCCCATGCGGACCGCCCCCCATTGACCGTCGCGCCAGGAGGTCAGGATAAAACCGATTGGCGTGCGGCATTTGGCCAGGCACAGATCCTTCAGTGGCGAGAGCTGGTAGGCGCCTGCAACGATCAGCAGGACGCCGCCGATGCGGGCGGCAGTCGCCGTGGACAATCCCGCATGATCGGCAAGCGTCTCGGCGCCTGCGGCACCGGCAAAGGCCAAAACGCCCACCGTGCCCCAAACCAGCATATAGCCTGCCACGAACACCCAGGTGGCAACAAAGGCTTCGCCGCGACCCCGTTTGCCGGCTTGGACCTGGTGGAAGGTCAGAATCATGGGCGCCGCCGTCGGAAACATCATGGCAATCATCATGATCATCCAGATGGCAAGAAACAGCGGCGCCCCCATGCCCATGGTGGGTGAGTACATCTTCATGCGCATGTCCGCGTCCATGCCGATCTGCTGCCGGATGAGCAAGACCCACGCCGCCGCGGCGACAGCGCCCAACAGGGCGAGAATGATGTTTCGCTGCAAAGTCAGCGTCATGGGCGAGGCCGTTGCGACCATGCGTGCGGGACTATTGCTGGCCGGACCAATTGATCGGAGCGTAGTGCGCGTTTCGGCGGGAATTGTCCCAACTCATGCCATGGTCGCTGAAAGTATTGCCTTCCACGCCCATCGCAAAACCGAGCCAGTCGGGATTGACGGGATGGCCGGTAGCCGCCCACATCTCACCGTCCTCGCGCATTGTCGGCAACGGTTCGACCGCCAACTGCATCACGCCGGCAATCTCCACCGACCGCTTCTTGCCGTCGGCCTGGTATTTGATCGGCACCTTCTTGGCTCCGAGATTGGTGCTGATCATCGGCGCGAAGGCGGCCATCGGCCCGCCCGCGGCGCCGGTGAAGATAGCGCCCAGCGCTTCGGTCTGCCTATCATCTGCATGGTCGTCGATGTAGGCGGCAGCCGTCCAATTGCCCTCCGCCATCGGGCCTGGCGTGTGAGCAACCATCGCGACATTGAGCCCGTCCAATCGAACGTCCCCGAAACTGCCCTTGTCGATATGAAAGACCAGAGCGACGTCGCAAACGCCTTTCGTCGGCTTCGATGTCAGCTGCGCCTTGGTCGACAGCAGGCAAGGACATACGACATCGCAGCTGCAATTCTCGAAATAACTTCCAGACAATCGCCAACTGACTGCCATTTACACCTCCCATTGTGTCAGGCGTGTCCGGCTTTGGCGAGGCGGTGCCGTTTCACGGATCGTGATAACGGCAGATAGCCCGCACCGCGACTGATCGGCACGCCGGGGCAGTAATTTAAGTTTAGGCTAATAGAGCGTACGCCGTTGTCCGGCACTGTCAAGCGGAGGGCTGCGGTGCCTCGGCGGTGGGCAAGCGCTGGCGAGACAGGTGATGGGCGGCCCGATGGAAACCGGCGGCCGTAACGTATCCTTCGTCATGTATGGACGGCCCCTTTTGGGCAAGAGGCAAAATGGCGGCAGCGGCGTAAGTCTGGAGCGGTCATGT
>NZ_VFTP01000036.1:0-1404 GCF_006439455.1 Mesorhizobium sp. B2-9-1
AACAGAGGGCAGACCTAGAAGCAAACTTCTTCGTCGCCAGCGGCGCACCGCCCTCGTTCGTGGGCCGTATATAGTCGCCGCCCGACCGAACTGTCAACAGCCTAGATCGCTCTTTTTTCGATTTCTCGTGGAGATATCCAAGAAGGCAAAATTCGTGAGCTGGCTTGGTTGAATTTTGGCCGGCGCTTCCGTTGCGGCGATACCCGTCACAACCGCTTCGCCGGGTGAATGCGGTCGCCCTAAAGCAGCCACCAGCACTTAGCCGAATGTCGATCGTCGCGGCCCTTTGGCCCGCGGTTCAGAGCCGTCCTTCCAGCGACTCGGGCGTGATATTCCGGCCCGCGTAGAAGATGCCAGGATCAGCACGAACTCGCCGTCGAAAGCGAAAACGATACTGACCGCGCGACGATACCCAATGATCCGCAGTCCCGGCATGATCTCCACCCGCTCGGTGCCGCGCTATGGAGATGTCGACAAGCCCAGACAGAGATCGCCGATGCCTACAACAAAATTCCAGGCAACCGCCGGCGATGCACGCTCGGCTATATCGTCATAGAGTTGCTCGAGCTCGGCTTCCACTTTCGTGTGGAAGACAATCCGGCACTCCATCTCCTACTTGGCTTTCGCCTGCCGTGCGCGATGACGGAGCTCCAGCCGGGAAAACACCGTTTCGGCGGGAATAGCTTTTGCCGGATCCTGCTGGAGCTCGGCCACGCGCGACGGGATCTCCTCACGCAGCCACTTCTCACGCTCTGCCTCAAAATCCTCCAGCATGCGCAGACCAGCGCGGACAACCTCGCTGGCATTGTTGTACCGGCCCGATTCGAGCTGCTTTCTGATGAAGCGCTCATAGTGCTCGTTCAAAGCGAAGTTGGGCATGGAGGCCTCCTCCGGAAAATATGGGGCCGGGCAGCGGACATAGCAATAGATAGCAACAATTAGCATTTGGCCGGCCCGGTTCCAATTCACCCGTTGCGATTCGGTGAAAGATCCGAATCGGCAGATCAAAATTATCGGGTCGAGACGCCGGCGCCTGATCGAGGATCGCCAGGCGGCCGATTCCATGACCTCTGCGCCATTTCGAGGCAGCTGAGACGCGGAAGCCGGCTGAGTTTAAAACTCAACCGGCTAATATTATTTCGCGCTTGATTGCACGCCGGCCTCCTGAGTGCGCTGCCGCGCTCACTTTGACGTCCTCGTCGGCCGCGGTTCATGATTCCAGCTAGCGAGCAGCGCCATGACGAGCGCGCCGATGCGGGTCGATGTGGGTTGAATGATTCGGCCAGGTGAGGCCTTGCCCTTCGGGTCCGTTCTGCGATCATAAACGCAAAACGGCCCGCGTGGATGCGGGCCGTTTTTGGATTTGGTTGCGGGGACAGGATTTGAACCTGTGACCTTCAGGTT
>NZ_VFTP01000037.1:0-1364 GCF_006439455.1 Mesorhizobium sp. B2-9-1
TAGAATGATGGGTGGACGGCCCCTTGCGGCATCGAATGTGCCAAACTGGCCGTGTTGAAACCCCAGCGGAGGAGACCGTCCGTCATGCAAGTTATCAGATTTGGAATCGATCTGGCCAAGAATGTGTTTCAGGTGCACGGCGTGGATGCGGCAGGACAGGTGGTGGTGCAACGCCAGCTGCGCCGCGCGCAGGTGGAGAAGTTCTTCGCCGCGCAGCCGCCGGCGCTGATCGGCATGGAAGCCTGCGGCTCGGCTCATCATTGGGCCCGCACGCTCAGCGCGCTCGGCCACGAGGTCAAGCTGATGCCGCCGGCCTATGTGAAGCCCTACGTTCCGCGCAACAAGAACGATGTGCGCGATGCGCATGGCTGTTGCGAAGCGGTGAGCCGGCCCGACATGCGCTTCGTGCCGATCAAGACGGTCGAACAGCAATGGGCCAGGGCGCTGCACCGCACGCGTGGCCTTCTGGTGCGCCAGCGCACGCAACTGGCCAACGCCATGCGTGGCATGCTCTATGAGATGGGCCTGACAAGTGCCAAGGGGGCGGGGGGCATCGAGACCCTGCTGCAGCGCATCGAGGCAGCCGATGAAGCCATTCCCGCGGCGCTGTTGATCTGTCTGGTGCCTCTGGCCGAGCAATGGCGGGTGCTGGATGGCGAGATCGGCAAGCTGGACAAGCAGATCCTGGCTCGGGTCAGGCAGCAGCGTGCGGCCTTGCGGCTGACGACGATCCCGAGCGTCGGCCCGATCATCGCGCATGCAACTGTCGCCGCCATCGGCGACGGCCGCCAGTTCGCCTCGGCCAGGGACTTCGCCGCCTGGCTGGGCCTGACCCGCAAAAGCCATGACACCGGCGGCAAGCACAGCTTGACGGGCCATATCAGCCGCGCCGGCGACAGGGACCTGCGAAGGCTGCTCATTCTTGGCGCCAGTTCCTGGCTGCGTCAGGTCAGGGCCAAACCCGACAAGGGCTCGCCCTGGATTCGCGGCCTGCTGGCCAGGCGGCCGGTCAAGGTCGCCGTCGTGGCTCAAGCGGCCAAGACCGCCCGCATCATCTGGGCAATGCTGCAGTCGGGACAACAATACAGGGCACCAGTTGCGGCTTAACCGCTATCGAGGCCCTTAACAGTGTAAGGAGCAGAAAGGCAGCACGGCAAAATGGTCAGGACCTGGGTCGGGAAAATCCGCCATCGTCATCGCGATTCAAAAGCGCGCTAGAATGATTGGAACCCGATCCGCGTAACCCCTGCGGGTCAGCGGTCATCGAAAGCGACCGCACTAAAGGCCGAATACATGACCGCTCCAGACTTACGCCGCTGCCGCCATTTTGCCTCTTGCCCAAAAGGGGCCGTCCATACATGACG
>NZ_VFTP01000004.1:0-379115 GCF_006439455.1 Mesorhizobium sp. B2-9-1
TGTTGGTGACCGTGTACTTCCAGGAGATGGCCTCTCCCGACAGGATGTTCAGGCCATCGCCCGACGCCGTGTCGTCCGCCGTCACCTTGTCGATGGTGATCTTAGGATCGGCGCCGAAGTAATTCGAAGGATCGAAATCGGTTACGGTGCCCGTACCGGTTGAAGCCGTCACAGTACCGATATTGGAATAATTCCCGGAGATCGCCGTCCCGGAGCCGGTGAAAATCCAGGTCTCGGTCGTGTCGAGCTTGTTGTCGTGGTTGGTGTCGCCGATATTGAAGCCGCTGCTGAGCACCGGTGAGACGACGACGTTGTGGTCGTCGGTCACGACGACGTTCGACAACGCAACGTTGCCGGTATTGGTCACCGTATACTTCCAGGAGATCGAATCGCCTGCAAGGACGTTCAGGCCATCTCCGGAGACCGCGCCGTCGACCGTCTGCTTGTCGATGGCGATTCCGGGCTGGGTCGAAACGCTTGGGACCGTCGTGGTGCGCCACTCCTCGAAGCCGCCGTCCGAACCTGAGAAGCTCGAGTAGAGCGTGACGTAGGAGCTGGACGTCGCGCCGGCACTGAGGAAGGAGCTGACCGGGACAAGCACGCGGTAATCGTCCGTGCCGGAACCGCTATTGGAGTCCGTCAGCAGCTGCGTGCCGGGCATGTCGAAGACCGAGACGAAGCCGGAGAAGCCGGCATCATAGTCTGTGATGGTCGCGTCGTGGTTGGAAATATAGACCCTGAGATCGGTCAGCGTGATGTTGGCATTGACGTTTTCGTTAAGGTCCAGCCGGAACTCGATATATTGGATGCCATTGACGGTGATCGGCTGCAGATTGCCCCATTGCAGGCTGTGTGTGAACGAGGCCTTGTCGTCGAGGACTTTGCCATTCTGATCGGTGTTGAAGCCTTGCTCGACACCTGTCGCCTGCAAGCGGAAGAAGGAATCGTAGTTACCTGTGCCGGAACCAATCGACGTGGCCTCGAGAAGCACACCATCGCCAATGTCACTCATCGTCATTTCCTCCACAGACGCTCGCGCGCCTTTTTTGGCCGCCACGGCGGCTAACTACCCCATGCAACGACGCCAAGATCGGCGTCCAAATTCCGTGCGGGGAGGAGGATCCGCCTAGCGCCCGGCGCGCCGCACCTGCCCGTCCCCGGCCCGAGCGCACCAAATACAACATGGTGTCTCATGGCGGGTGGCGGTTCGATGGTGACGGCTAAAAGCGGCTGCGGATGCCGCGCTGCGTTTCCCCTACCCCAGTAGCACAGTATCTCGTTGTTGCCGGTCTCGAGATTGTTCACGCTACTATATTAGGATATTATTAACTCTACCGCAGCGTGCGTCAACGGGCAATTCGATGAAGAGTTAATGACAACACTCAAATCCGGGCGCGAATTCGGCCATTCAGTATAAAGAATACTTCGCTCTATCCTTAGGTCTTGCTTTATAAGGGACCTTTGCGGCGACCGTTTCAGACTTCGGTGTCAGACCTCGGTCGCAGCCATATGCACCTGAAGCGATGCGGCTGGAGGATGCTCTCAGACCGCTTTCTTGTTGCCCTGCCTGCCGCCATGCGCTTCCACGGCCTTCTCCACGGCGCGCTTCAGCTCGTCCTTGATCTCCGCCGTCTCGGCCATCAGCGCCTCGATCTTGAGAAAATCGAGCACGCGGTACTTCGAGACTTTTGGGCGGATCAGGATGTCGGGGCTGGACTGCTGCAGCTTGTTGGCGATGATCGACTGCATCATCAGCTGCGAGGCGCCATACATCAGGTCGACCGTGGTCGGATGCTTGCGCTCGGCGTCGCTCGGCGCACCGACCACGTCGATTGCGATGATGACATCGGCATCCTTTTCGAGGAGATCGAAGGGGACGGGATTGTAGATGCCGCCGTCGATCAGCAGGCAATCATTGCGCACCACCGGGCGGAACACCGCCGGAATGGCGGCCGAGGCCGCGAGCGCCGAATGCAATTCACCCTCGGCGAACACGGCGAGCTTGTGGCCGAAATAGTCCGTCGCCGTCACCTTGAGCGGAATCTTCAGCTCTTCGAAGGTGGCGGGGATATCCTGAGGCAGGAACGCCTTGAGGATGCGCTCGATATTGAACTGGCCGACGCGGATGCCGCCCTGCATGGCTTCGGCGATCGTGCCCGGCCGCGACCGCCACATGCGCGCCGCCATTTCAGCGCGGCTGCCGAGGATCGAACGGGAATAATCGTGGATTTGCGCTCCAGTCATGCCCGCGGCCATGCCGGCGCCCATGATGGCGCCGATCGACGAGCCGGCAATCGCCGCCGGCTTGATGCCAAGCTCGTCGAGAGCCTCGATGATATGGATATGCGCAAGACCGCGCGCGCCGCCGCCGCCGAAGGCCACCCCGAAGGTCGGGCTCATCCCTTGCGGCCTCCCGCCACCTGAACCAGCGGCGGCCCAATGACCATCACCGCCGGGTCGGACGACAGGAGCTTCTTCGCCGCCGCCTTGACGTCAGCCAGCGTCACGGCGTTGATGAGAGCCGCGCGCCGCTTGATATAATCGATGCCGAGATCATCGATCTGCAGCTCCACCAGCGTCGCGGCAATGGAGCTGGACGAATCCAGATTGCTGATGGCGTAGGCGCCGACCATGTATTTCTTGGTCGCCGCGAGCTCCTCCTCCGAGGGGCCGTTGTCGGCCATGTCCTTCACCACCTGCCGCACGATCGCAAGCGTTTGGGCCGCGCGGTCGGAACGCGTCGCCGTCGTCACCAGCAGCGCGTTGGAATGCTCGTGATCGACGAGATCTGAGCTGACGCTATAGGCAAGGCCGCGCTTCTCGCGCACCTCTTCGTAAAGATGCGACGTGAATGTCGAGCCGCCGAGTATCTCGTTCATCAGCGCGGCGGCGTAGAAATCGGGATCGCTTCGCTTCACGCCCGGCCAGGCAAGCTGCAGGGAGGTCTGCGGCAAGTCGTAATTCACTTCGAGCTGCTGGCCGAGCTTGGGCGTGACGTCGACAATCGGCGCCAGCGCCTGCTTGTCCGGCAGGTCGCCGAACACCTCGTCGAGCCTGCCGCTCAACGTGGCGGCGTCGATATCGCCCACCACCGCCACATGCAGGCCGCCGCGGGCGAAATTTGCTTTGTGGAAGGTCCTGAGGTCGTCGGCAGTGATGGTGGCGAGGCTGTCTTTGTTGCCCTCGTCCGGCCGCGCATAGGGATGCTGGCCGTAGATCGCGCGCAGCCAACGCTGCTGGCCGATCGTATTGGGGTCCCGCTCATTGGCGAGGATACCGGACAGTATCTGGGCGCGGATGCGGTCGATCGGAGCCTGGTCGAAGCGCGGGCGGTTCACCGCCAGCTTCAGCAGGCCGAAAGCCTCGTCCTTCTGGTCGGACAACATGCGGATCGAACCATAGATGCCATCGCGGGCGGCCTGAAAACTCATCTCGGCGCCGGCATCGTCGAGCTTCACCTGGAAGCCCTCGCTGTCGAGGTCGCCGGCGCCCTCGTCGAACAGGCCGGTCATCAGGTTGACCAGGCCTTCCTTGCCGGCCGGATCCTGCGCCGTGCCGCCGTCGAAGACGAAACGGATCGCAACCAGCGGGATCGAATGGTCTTCCACCAGCCAGGCGGTGACGCCCTTCTTCGACTTCACCTCCTGGATGTTCATTTCGGCGCGCGCGGCAAGCGCCGGCAAAAGCAGGAAGAACAGGGCGAAGCAAAGGATGGCGAAGGCGCGATAGACGCGCCCACCTTCTCCCTTTGCGGGAGAAGGTGGGTCGGCGCGTAGCGCCGAGACGGTTGAGGGGTGTTGGAAGGATCGCCGTCCTTGCCAAGCTGGAACACCCCTCATCCGACCGAGCGTCGCTCGGCCACCGCCCGGGGTCGAGCCACGGGTCTCGCCCCGTCCTTCGGACCCCACAAGGGGAGTAGGGGAAGCCTGGCGGGGAGAAGGAAAGGTGCTCGTGCGGCCAAGAACCATGCTCATCATCAATTCCCCGCCTGCTGCTGCGGCAAGAGATAGCCACTGGTTGAGCGATCGAGCACCAGATAGCGGGCGGCGACCGCCTTGACCTCATCGGCGGTTACCTTGCGGATGCGGTCGGGCCATTCCTGGACGTCCTTGACATTGCCGCCCGTGGCAAGCGTCGAGCCGTACATGTTGGCCATGTCGTCCTGCTTGTCGCGCGCAAAGATCATGGAGCGCACATAGCGGGTCTTGGCCCGCTCCAGCTCATCGTCGCTCACGCCGTCCTTGACGATGCGGGCGATCTCGGCATCGACCGCCGCCTCGATATCGACAAGCTTGGCGTCGCCGCGCGGGGCGCCATAGACGGTGAAGTTGGTGGCGTCGAGCATGGTGCCCTGGAAGTAGGCGCCGGCCTCGGAAGCGATACCCTGCTTGACGACGAGCTGCTGGTACAACCTGCTGCGGTTGTCGCCGCCGAGGATCTCGGCAAGCAGGTCGAGCGCCTCGGCTTCGCCGGGCTTGGCCGTGTGATAGGATGGCACCACCCATTGCGTCGAAAAACTCGGCACCGAGACGCGCGCGTCGGTCAGCGTCACCGTGCGCTTCGTGTTCTGCTCGGGCTCGACGGGACGGATGCGCGGCCGCAGGTCCGGGCCGCGGGCGACCTTGCCGTAGGTCCTTTCGGCCATCGCCTTCACCGCGTCGGGATCGACGTCGCCCACCACCACCAGCACGGCGTTGTTCGGTCGATAATAGGCGTCGTAGAAGGCTTTCGCGTCCGGACGGTTCAACTGCTCCATCTCCTGCATCCAGCCGATCACCGGAATGCGGTATGGCTGGTTCTGCCAGAGCGTCGCATCGACCTCCTCGTCGAGCACCGCCTGCGGGTTGCCGTCGATGCGCGAGCGGCGCTCCTCCAGGATCACGTCGCGCTCGGTCTTGATGACATCGTCGGTCAGGATGAGGTTGCGCATGCGATCGGCCTCGAAGCCCATCATCTGCTCGAGCGCCGAAGGCGGCACGGTCTCGTGGAAGGCGGTGTAGTCGTAAGAGGTGAAGGCGTTGTTGGAGCCGCCGATCTCGGACACGGCGCGGTCGAACTCGCCGGCGGCGTGGTTGGTCGTGGCCTTGAACATCAGATGCTCGAAGAAATGCGCGATGCCGGATTTGCCGGGCGGCTCGTCGGCGCTGCCGATCTTGTACCAGACCATGTGGGTGACGATCGGGGCGCGATGGTCCGGGATGACGACCACTTCCATGCCGTTGTCGAGCAGGAAATCCTTGACCGCGCCGACATCGACCGCACGGGCCGGAGCGGCCGCGGCAAGCGCCAGCGCGCCCGCCAGAAGCGCTGTGCGCAGCCTAATCCCTGTTCGTCTCATCAAGTTCTCCGGTCGCGGTTGCGCGACGATAGGCAAGGTTGTTGGCGAGGCAACGTGAATTGTGAGTCATTTTCGAGGCGGTGCTACCCAACCTCGATGAAGCGAATGACCGTTTCGCCGTAATTGCGCTCGTCCATCACGGAAAAACCGGCGCCCGGTTCGAACGCCGCCGAGGCAGCCTCCTCGACGACGCAGAGCGCGCCAGGCAGAAGCCAGCCGCCGGCCTTGGCCGAGCGCAGCGCGCGCTCGCCGAGCCCTTTGCCATAGGGCGGGTCGGCGAAGATCAGGCCGAAGGGCGAGATCGTGCCGGCGTCGCCCAAATGAGCGGCGTCACGACGAAAAATCTTGGTGCGGCCGGTGAGTCCATAGGCCTCGACGTTCTCGCGAATCAGGCCTCGCCCTTCCGTCGATTCCTCAATGAAGACGCAGTAGGAGGCGCCGCGCGACAATGCCTCAAGTCCGAGCGCGCCGGTGCCGGCGAAGAGGTCGAGCACGCGGCCGCCCTCGAGCTTTTCCGCGTAGCGATGCGCCAGGACGTTGAACACCGCCTCGCGGGTGCGGTCGGTGGTCGGGCGGATTGCGTTGCTTTTCGGCGTCGCCAGCGGACGCCCGCGGAATTCACCGCCGACGATCCGCATCGCCGCCCCTCTTCGGACCGCGCGGCCTGTCGCCGCCATCGCCTTCAGGACGCTCGCCGCGAGGCTTGCCGAACGGCTTCGCGCCCGGCTTTCCCTTGCCGCCCGGTTTGTAGGATGCCTTGCGCGCCTTGGCCTCGGCGGCCTTGGCGGCGTCGGCTTCCGCCCTGCCCTTGCCGATCGGCCGGGCGCCCGGCGCCATCCAGACATTGGCCTTGCGCTGGCCCGGCGGCTCGATCGGCCGCTGCTCGCGCTCGGATTTCTTGCCCCCAAACCGCGGCTTGTCGCCAAAACCGCCGCGGTCGGATTTCGGGCCGCGCTCGCCGAACGCCCTGTCCGGCCTAAATGCCCTGTCTGGCCCAAATGCCCTGTCTGGCTTTGTCGAGAGCTTGCTCAGCGCCTCGTCGCGGCTGCCTTCGCGGCGCTTGCGCGCCTTGATCAGCCCGCCCTCGCCGATCGGCCGGTGGTCGCCGTCGCGCGTGAATTTCGGCCGGTCGGTCTCTTCACGGCGAGGCCCGCCGCCGCGCACCGGCTTATTGGAGAACGGCTTTTGGATTTCGGCATCGAAATTGGCGCCGGACTCCTCGATCAGCCGCTCGCCAAGCTGCTCGCGCAGCACACGGCCCTTGATCTCGAGCACATGGCCCTCCGGCAGGTCCTCGAGCTGGAACGGCCCGTAGGAGATGCGGATCAGCCGCGTCACGTCGAGGCCAAGCGCGCCGAGGATGTTCTTCACCTCGCGGTTCTTGCCTTCGCGCAGGCCGAGCGTCAGCCACGCATTGGAGCCCTGCTCGCGATCGAGCGAAGCTTCGATGGAGCCGTAGAAGACGCCGTCGACGGCGATGCCTTCGCGCAGGCCGGCGAGCGCGCTCTCCTCGACCTTGCCGTGGACGCGCGCACGATAGCGCCGCAGCCAGCCGGTGGCCGGCAATTCGAGCACTCGCGACAGCCCGCCGTCATTGGTCAAGAGCAGCAGGCCCTCGGTGTTGATGTCGAGCCGGCCGATCGTCATCAGCCGCGGCAGGTCGGGCGGCAGCACGTCGAAGACGGTCCTACGGCCTTCCGGATCGCGGTTGGTCGTGACGACTCCCGCCGGCTTGTGGAACAGGAAGAGACGCGTGCGCTCGATCGGCGGAATCTCGGTGCCGTCGAGATGGATGATGTCGTTGGCGCTTACATTGAAGGCTGGCGAGTCCAGCACCTTGCCGTTGACCTTGACGCGGCCGGCCGCGATCAGTTCCTCGGCGTCGCGGCGCGAGGCGATGCCGGCGCGCGCCAGCCGCTTGGCGATGCGCTCGCCGCTTTCCGGCGCGGCTTCCGAGGGCCGCGGCCGCGGCTTGAAGCCACCTTCCGGTTTTCTTGCGATGCTATCGCGCTGCGGACGATCGCTGAAGTCTCGCTTCGGCCGGTCGGCGAAATCGCGTTTGGGACGGTCATCGAACGCGCGCTTGGGGCGGTCGAAACGTCGTTCGCTCCGCTCGCCTTCGGCCCCCGCCGGCCGGTCGCCACGCGGCGTATAGGGCTTGCGACTCTCACGCTTGTCGAAGGGCTTGCCGTCGCGCGGCGGACCTTTGCGGAACGGGCTGTCGCCGCGCTCCCCGCCTTCCCCCGTTTCACGCGGCTTGTAGCTGCGCTTGAAGTCACGGGCAGGGCGCTCGCCTTCGGCCGCCATCGGCCGGTCGCCGCGCGGTGTGTAAGGCTTGCGGCCATCGCGCTTCTCAAAGGGCTTGCCGTCAGGGCGCGGACCCTTGCGGAACGGCTTTTCGGCACGCCCAGCGCCCTCGACCGTTTCGCGTGGCTTATAGCTACGCTCGCCATAGCGGCGCTCGCCTTCGGCAGCCGCGGGCCGCTCGCGCTTGGCGAACGGCTTCTTGGCGCCGTAGGCCGGCTTGCCGTCTCGCAGGCCCGCCGGTTTCGAGCCGGCTTTGCGCGGCCCGCGTGAAGATTTCTTGTCGTCGTTCATTACTTCGCTCGTCTTCACCTGCTACAGCGCAGCACGCCCTTTCGGACGCCCAGCGCAGGCGGTGTCATCTTGATTATTGCGCATATGCCAGCGCGGCAAAAACCGATTCCGGTTTTCAAGGTCTCGCGCTAGATAACAGGATCGCTGTCGGGTGGCGAGGAGTAATCGGAATGGAGACCCCTTGAAACGACCGGATTTCATGGCCCTGGCGCTTGAAGAGGCCGAAGCGGCCGCCGGCCGCGGCGAAGTGCCGGTCGGCGCCGTGATCGCCAATGGCGGCACGGTGGTCGCGAAAGCCGGCAACCGCACGCGCGAGTTGGCGGACCCGACAGCGCATGCCGAGATGCTGGCGATCCGCGAGGCCTGCCGGAAGCTCGCAAGCGAGCGTCTCACCGGCCACGACCTCTATGTGACGCTGGAGCCCTGCGCGATGTGCGCCGGCGCGATCTCCTTCGCTCGGCTGCGGCGGCTCTATTTCGGCGCCGCCGACGAGAAAGGCGGCGCGGTGGTCAACGGCGTGCGCTTCTTCGCCTCGCCCACCTGCCACCACACGCCGGACATCTATGCGGGGATCGGCGAAAGCGACGCCGCCCTCATCCTCAAGGATTTTTTTCGCGAGAGACGGGATGGCGGGTGAGGTGAAGTGAGTAGTGGTTAGTGAGTAGTGAGTAGTGAGTAGTGAGTAGTGAGTAGTGAGTAGTGAGTAGTCACTACTGACTACTGACTACTGACTACTGACTACTGACTACTGACTACTGACTGTTCACAGCCCCAGCCAGTCGAACCAGCCACCCTTCTTGCCTTCGGCCTGCGCCTTGAGACGGCGCTCCTTCTTGTACTCGTCCTCGCCGAGCTCGTTCTGCGGCGCGGTGGCGGCCGCCTGGCGATAGGCAAGCGGGGGCTCGCTCAGATATCTGCGAGTGGTCGGATCGCCCTGCTTCTGTTCGGCCAGCCGGCGCTGAACCTCGGCGCGGCGCGTGGCGCTGGAATCATCCGGCGACCAGCGCGGGGGGTGGCTTGAACCCGACTCCGCCATCGCCTTCTTAACCGCTTCGGGATCGGTCTGGACATCCTCGGCCGCTTCGGCCTGGTAGTTCGGATCGTTCTGATGGGCGGTGGCGTCGGCGCGGATACGGGCACGGCGCGCCTCCGGCGATTCGGGCCAGTCGGCGCTCGCCGTCTCGATGCTCTGCTGCGGCGGCGGCAGGTTTTCCTTCTGCCCCGGGGCCGGCTTCACCAGCTCAGGACGCGGCTTGTAGTCGATCGGATCGCGACGCTTCGGCGTGATCGCGGCGGCGCCGGAAACGTCGTCGAAGAGCTGCGCGGCGGCCGTCTTGTCGGTTCCGTAGGTGGGCGAGCTCATGCAGCCGGACATTGCGACGGCCGATACCACAAGCGGCGCCAGCAGCGCGGCGCGCGCAAACGTTCTGTCGGTCATGCCATAAAGTCCCACTCTAACAGCCTTTCGGTCGCCACCGGCCAAGGGCACGGTCCCCTGCTTCCCCGCATTTGCGATGGAAATCCGGCGACAATTTGTCTGCCGGAGTGTCGCGTGTTTACCTCAACCGCTCGTTAAGGGCAACGCACGGGCGGTTTCGGGCCACCCGGCGCGCTGCTTTTGCACTTGTTTGACGCGTCGTTATCCCAAAACCGCCGGACACTTTTGGGCGACATATACCTATTTGGCTGATGCATGTCGTTATCCCAAAACCGCCCGGACACTTTTGGGCGACATGCATTTATTGGCTGATGCATGTCGTTATCCCAAAACCGCCCGGACACTTTTGGGCGACATGCATCTAGAGCCGCCCAAGCGCCTTCAATTCGTGCAGCACGGCGGCGTCACGGGCCGAGACATCCGGAAATTCCGGATCCCGTCCGACATCGGCGGTGTAGCGCCAGGAGCGCGCGCATTTGACCAGACCGCGATCCTCGGCTTTCTCCACCACAACCGCCACGCCCTTGACGTCGTCGAGCGTGAAGGCGCTTTCCGGGGCCTTGCCATGCTTGACGACGAGATCGCTGGTGATCGCCATCTCGGCCATGTCGACATCGGCGATCGCTGCTTCCAGCGCCGCGTCGTCGAGCGTCACCACCGGCACCGCCTCGAGCGACGAACCGATCAGCTTCTCGGCGCGCGCGATCTCCAGCGCGCCGGTGACGACACGGCGCACCTGCCTTACCTTGCGCCATTTCTCGGCCAGCGCCTCGTTGCGCCAGTTCTGCGGGATCGCCGGGAACTGGTCGAGATGCACCGACACGGCTTGCGGATGGCGGTCGAGCCAGGCTTCTTCGGTGGTGAAGGGCAGCATCGGCGCCAGCCACTTCACCAGGCATTCGAAGAGGTGGCGCACCACCTGCACGGCCGCCTTGCGGCGCAGGCTCGACGGTCCGTCGCAGTAGAGCGCGTCCTTGCGGATGTCGAAATAGAAGGCCGAAAGCTCCACCACCATGAAATCGAGCAGCGTGCGGGTGATGCGCTTGAACTCGAACGCGTCGTAGCCCTGGCGCACCACCTCGTCCAGCTCCGACAGCCGATGCAGCATCAGCCGTTCCAGTTCCGGCATCGTCTCGACCGGCACATCCTGCCCGTCGTCATGGGCCAGCGTGCCCAGCATCCAGCGGATGGTGTTCCTGAGCTTGCGGTAGGCGTCGATATTGGTCTGCAGCACGTTCTTGCCGAGGCGCTGGTCTTCCCAATAATCGGTCGTCACCACCCAGAGCCGCAGGATATCGGCGCCGGACTGCTTGATGACGTCCTGCGGCACGACGGTGTTGCCGAGCGACTTCGACATCTTGCGGCCTTCCTCGTCCATGGTGAAGCCATGGGTGATGACCGTGTCGTAAGGCGCCCTGCCCCTGGTGCCGCAACTTTCGAGCAGCGAGGAATGGAACCAGCCGCGATGCTGGTCCGAGCCCTCGAGATAGACGTCGGCCGGCCATTTGAGATCCGGACGGTCTTCCAGCGTGAAGACATGCGTCGAGCCGGAATCGAACCAGACGTCCAGGATGTCCATCACCTGGTGCCATTTCGAGGCATCGTGATTGCCGAGGAAGCGCGCCTTGGCGCCTTCGGCGAACCAGGCGTCGGCGCCTTCCTTCTCGAAAGCGTCCATGATGCGCCGGTTGACGGCCTCGTCCTTCAGCACATTGCCGTCCTCGTCGGCGAAGACGGCGATCGGCACGCCCCAGGCGCGCTGTCGCGACAGCACCCAGTCCGGGCGCTCCTCGATCATGGCGCGGATGCGGTTCTGGCCCGCCGCCGGCACGAAGCGGGTGTCGTCGATCGCCTTCAGCGCGCGACTACGCAGCGTGGTGCCGTCGCCAAGGTCCTTGTCCATATAGACGAACCATTGCGGCGTGTTGCGGAAGATCACCGGCTTCTTGGAGCGCCAGGAGTGCGGATAGCTGTGCTTCAGCCGGCCGCGCGCGAAGAGCGCGTTGCGCTTGATCAACTCGTCGATGACCGCCTGATTGGCATTGCCCTTCTTGCCGTTGTCATCGATGACGCGCGCCGCACCGCCCTCGCGCCCGGGGCCGAAGCCCGGCGCGTCCTTGGTGAAGAAGCCGGCATCGTCGACCGTGAAGGGGATCGCGGTATCGACGCCGCGCGCCCTCAGCTCGCTCGCGGCTTCCATCCAGGCGTCGAAGTCCTCGCGGCCATGGCCGGGCGCGGTGTGCACGAAGCCGGTGCCGGCATCGTCGGTGACATGCTCGCCGGCAACCATCGGCACCGGGAATTCATAGCCGCCGCCTAGCCCCTTGAAAGGATGCGAAAGCGTAAGCTTCCCAAGCTGTTCGGCCGAGACGCTGTGAAGCCGGTTCAGCGCGACCTTGGCCTTGGCGGCACAGTCCTCGGCCAGCGCGTCGGCAAAGATCAGCTTCTCGCCGGGCTGCGGGCCGAATGCGTTCTCGGCCGCCGTCACATCATAGAGGCCATAGGCGATGCGCGGCGAATAGCTCACGGCGCGGTTGCCGGGGATCGTCCAGGGCGTGGTCGTCCAGATGACGACATGCGCCTCGACCAGATCGAGCGCGGCCTCGTCCAGCGCCGGCGCGGCGCCGGCGACCGGCTGGGCGAGGCTCGCGACCGGGAATTTCACCCAGATTGTGTCGCTCTCATAGTCCTGGTACTCGACCTCGGCCTCGGCGAGCGCGGTACGCTCGACCACGCTCCACATCACCGGCTTCGAGCCGCGGTAGAGCTGGCCGGACATGGCGAATTTCAACAGTTCGCCGGCAATGCGCGACTCGGCATGGTAAGCCATGGTCGTATAGGGATTGTCGAAATCGCCGATGACGCCGAGGCGCTGGAACTCGTCGCCCTGCACCTTGATCCAATGAGCCGCGAAGTCGCGGCATTCCTTGCGGAACTCGTTGACCGGCACCTCGTCCTTGTTCTTGCCCTTGGCGCGATACTGCTCCTCGATCTTCCATTCGATCGGCAGGCCGTGGCAGTCCCAGCCCGGCACGTAGTTGGCGTCATAGCCGCGCATCTGGAAGGAGCGGTTGATGACGTCCTTGAGGATCTTGTTCAGCGCATGGCCGATATGGATGTTGCCGTTGGCGTAGGGCGGGCCGTCATGCAGCACGAATTTCTCGCGGCCGGCGGCCTCCTCGCGCAGCTTTCTGTAAAGGTCCATGCCCTGCCAGCGCTTGACCAAGCCAGGCTCCTTCTCGGGCAGGCCGGCGCGCATGGGGAAATCCGTCTGCGGCAAATAAAGCGTTTTGGAATAGTCGATCGTCTCAACAGTGTCGGTCATTGATCTGCCATCTCAGGGTACCCGACGACAAAAGCCGGGCGTTCAAGTCTTGCTTTGACGCATATCGTTTTCCCAAAAACGAAGCCACCTTCGGGCGATATGCGTTGATGTTCATGAAAAAAACGCGAGGGGCGCGCGCGAAAACACCCGGCGGCTCCAGCGGCGCTCAGGCCGCCCGGAACACCGGGCCCGTAATTCGTATCGCGATCGCGAAAAGGCGCGAAAAGCTCGTCATGGCGTGGCTTTTAGACGAGGCGCGGCGGCTTGAAAAGCCTGAACTCTACGGCATTTCCCCGCTGGAAGCCCTTCTGCCGTCAGTTTTCTTGCGGCATGAGCCATTTGCGCTATATTCATGGGCAAATGGCAACGGAACCAAAACCATGTCCAGCTCGCATATCAGCGCTCAGACAAAGGCGGCCGCGACGTTGTCCGCAGCGGTATCAGACCGGTTTCTCGTCCCCGTGGCCAGGCTCGAAGGCCTTCGTCAGCGAGGCTTCAGCAATGACGAAATCTACAGAATAGTTGGTCCGCGACGCACGTTGGCTCGCCGCAAAGAGCGAAACGAAGCACTGACAGTTGCCGAATCTGATCGGGTCGTGCGGCTAGAGCGGATTTCGGCGATGGCAGATCGGGTATTCGGTAGCCATGAAAAAGCCCAACGCTGGCTCCGCAAGCACAGCAAGGTGCTCGGCGAAACACCTATCAACCTACTCCAGTCCGAGACGGGCGCCGTCTTGGTGGAGGAAGAACTCCATCGCATAGACTATGGCATTTTTGCCTGAGAATGCGGCTCTGGCGCATCTCCAACTATGCCGACCTGTCCGGCATCGGCGGCACGCTGGGCGCTGGCCGCTGGCATTCCTTGGGAACACCGATCGTCTATTGCGCTGATCATCCGGCGACGGCGCTTCTTGAGATACTGGTGCATCTCGACGCGGAAGACCTGCCTCAGACCTATCAGCTTCTGGGAATCGAAGTGCCGGACGGCGTCGCGGTTGCATCCACCAACCTGCCAGCAGATTGGAAGAACAACCTGGCCATGACGCAGCAGCTCGGAACGGACTTTGTCACCGCCGCCACGCATGCGGTCATGGAGGTTCCCAGTGTCATCGTCCCATTCACCAAGAACTTTCTCCTCAGCCCCAGCCTCCTGGCTCGCGACGGCATCCACATCGTCAGCGTCACGCATCACCCGGTCGATACACGATTGCTGGGGTAAGACCTACATCGTGAAATTGAAGCGGTAAGTGGTCGAGACACCGAACATCCACTGGTTGCGGTCGCCGCGCTCCTTGACCAGGCTGGAATCGGCCGCCCGCCCCATCAGGCGCGAATATTCGGTGAAAACGCTCGCCGTCATCGGCTCGGTCACTTTCCAGGTGATCGTGCCGCCGAGGCCGGCCGACTTCACGCCGCCGCCCGGATGGTACTCGCTCAAGCCCGAAGCCGCCGCTTCCTTGGCATTGACGCCGTAATAGGCGTCGAAATAGTCCGACGAGGCGAAGGAAACGCGCGGACCGCCGGAAATGCGAACGGCCGGCGTGATGTCGTAGAAGGCGTCGGCCGCGATATCGGCGACGAAACCGTTGTGGGAGCGGATGCCATGCCGCAGCTCGGCCCGCGCGCGAAGCCAGTCCAGCGGATAAAATTCGAAGAAGCCGCCCGCCTCGCCGCCGAAGCGCACCGGATCGAGGCCCTTGAGCTCATCCTTGCTCTCGCGCGAGAATATGAACTTGCCGGTCAAGCCGGCGCGAATGGAACCGTCATCGATCAGTGCCAGCGAGATGTTGTCGTTGCGCGAGGTGAAGCGCGCCTCCGGACCGACCCTGCCGAGCGAAACGATCGGCTGGGCGCTGAGCATATATTTCTTGCCGCCCTCGAAATTCGGCGCGACCAGCGCTGTGGCGCCGAGCGTCAGATACCAGTCGCCGGATATCCAGCTGCCTTCGCCTGCTTGGGCAGCAGGCGCGGTGGACAGGCCCAAGGCGATGGCCAGCGGAATCGTCCCGACAATACGCATCGTCACCCCTTACGCGAAACGCGCCGGCAGCACCACCTGCCAGCGCTCAAGCCATGCCGCGCGTTCGGTAAAATTTGGCTTAAAGTCGTAACGTCGGAACCGGCGGAATCGACGGACGAATTAGGCGACACGCCGGGTGCGGCGAGACGTCTCTATCAGATCGCAAGCCGCTTCCAGTCCGCCGGTAAGCGGGTTTGATGCCCCATAGGCAAGGGCCGCTCTGTGCCATTGCGCGGGGACCGCCGGGTTGCCGGCCTTCAGGATTGCCTGCCGCCAGATTTCAGGATCGTCGCGGTTGGCCACAACCAGCCCCGCTCCGCTGGCTTCGACATATTTTGCATATCCGCAGGCGTCCGATGCGATGACAGGCAAGCCGTTTGCGAGTGCCTCGAGGATCACCGTGCCTGTATTTTCAAGGCGAGCCGGATGCAGCATGAAATCGCTTGCAACCACAATCGCCGGAATGTCTTCCTGGATGCCCAACAGGGTAACCCGTTCCGACATGCCGGATTTGGCAATCAGGGCGCGAAGCCGCGTTTCTTCCTCGCTGCCTTTTCGAAGACCGGCGATCAGCCAATGGATATCCGGGAACGGCTGAAGGCCCTTTACCGCCCGATCGAGACCCTTCACCTTCAATCTATTGGCGATGGTCAAGGCAATGACGGATTTGCGGGGAAGCCCAAAACGATCGCGGATCTCATTGCGGTCGACAGTGAGCAGTTCCGGTCTGCGGCGTTTCGGATCGAGCGTCGGGCCGACGACGTGAATGCGCGATTCCTCGGTTCGCCAGAAGTCTCGGTAAAGCGCTGCCTGGTTTTCGCTGAGCGCAATGATCTGCACGGCGTTGCCAGGGGCAAAGATCATCGATTCGAGATTCTGCTGGCGCATGAAGCGGGGCGAAAACGGCCGCCACCATCCGAGCTTCGACACAAAATAGGGCGGATCGCCGGCATAGTAGATGTCCAGACCCGCCATCTTGTTGAAACCGACCACGCAGTCGAAGTCGCGCCTGGCCGTCAGCACCGACCTTCCCAGCGCATATTCGGTGCCCGGGTTGGAGAGAACCCTTGCCGGCTGGATCTTTATCGCAGCCGAACTCTCGACATGACCGACCTGGCGCGTCGTCAGGATCGTCACGCTATGGCCGCGCCCGACCAGTCGGTCGCTGATATTGAGACAATCCCTCTGCAGACCCCCGTTCATGAAGAGGGTAGAGATTGCGCAGCAGATTCTCATCGCGTTATCCGGAGCGCCGCCCCACCCCCAAGTCAGATCGGAGAGAGACCCCGGGTGCGCCCCAGACTTCCCCATTCAAACAAACACGCCGGGCGCTCAAATGTTGGTCGTGTTGAAAATAGGCATATGCTGTATATAGTCCGTTATCAAGAGACCTGGATGCTGTTGCATTCAAGCTTTTTCAAAAAAACTCAATTGGAGCGCGCATGAAAATTCCACGGAACGATCGTGGCCGCCGAGCCGGCCTCGACTGAAAGCCGCGGCAGCCGTGCCAAAGGCCCTGCGCGAATATGACTTGCAGCAATGGTTGAGGCTGCAGCCGCTGACGCATGCCGTCAAGACTGCCCGTTACCGGAAAATCGACCGGAGGTTTCTGCGTCAGCCGCTCAAGGATGGCGATATCCAGGACATCCGTGCCGCCGTCCGGGGTCGCCATGTCCTGGTTACCGTCGCTTTCGGCGATGCTCAGTGCCTGGATCTGCAGTTGCGGCTGACGAGACAACTCGTTCGCCATGATCTCCACATCGTTGCCGACAACAGCATCGGCGAAGCTTCCGCAGGCGACAACAGGCAGGTATGCGCAGCCCATGGCGCCGCCTATGTCAGGCTGCCGACCAATCCGTGGACCGCAAGAAACCCGAGCCGGTCCCACGGCGCGGCGCTCAACTGGATGTGGCACAATATTCTGAAGCCTGCCGCGCCGGCCGCGTTCGGATTCCTGGACCAGGATCTTTTCCCGACGCAGCCATGCGACCCTTTCGAGCCTCTTGAAGGTGCGCCGTTTCACGGCGACCTCCGCACGGCAGGCTCGCGATGGTATTTGTGGGCTGGCTATTGCTTCTTCCGATTCGACGCCGTCGGCCGCAAGCCTCTTGATTTCGGGCTCGACTGGTTCGCCGGCCTCGACACCGGCGGAGCCAACTGGGATGTGCTCTATCGGGATGTGGATCCGAACAGGGTTCCGCAACGGCCGATAACCGCATTCGCGGCCTTGCCTGGGGTTGAGCTCAGACGGGCCTATTGCGAATGGCGGGGAAGCTGGCTTCATGAAGTCGGCCTCGATGGCGACCTCTCGTTGAAGGCGAAAAAGCGTGAGGCGGTCCTGCGGCTGCTCGCGCCCGCACTTGAGGTCCCGCTCGGATCGGCGCGACAAGGACATTGACGGTCGACAGACCGAGGAAACTTTGGAATTGGAATTTTGAAGCCAGGCTGCCGACATTCGAGAATTCAACGGCCATTCGGTCGCGACCCAGCATCGCAAGGAAAGTTCCATTGCCGACAGTAAGCGTCATCATGCCGGTGCGAGACGGCGCGCAATATGTCGGCGAGGCCCTGCAAAGCATCCTGGACCAGGATCTGGCGGATATCGAAGTCATCGTCGTCGACGACGGATCTTGCGACGACAGCGCCGCGATCGCGACGTCGATCGGCAACCGCGACGGCCGCGTCAAGGTTGTCGCCAACCGCGGCAAGGGGATCGTCGATGCGCTGAACATGGGGATTTCGCTCGCGCGGGCCCCGCTTGTGGCGCGCATGGATTGCGACGATGTCTCGCTGTCCGACAGGTTGCGCCTGCAGGTGGCGTGTTTCCAGGCGGACGCCGATTTGCAGTTGCTCGGCACCGCGGGATTGCAGATCGACCGGGACGGAAACCTGTTGAGGCCGATTGACGTTCCGGCCGGCAACGACCAGTTGCGGGATGCGCTTGCCAGGTACAATCCCATGCTTCATCCGACGGTGATGTTCCGGACCGAGGCCGTCCGGCGCGCGGGAGGCTACCGTCGGGCGTTCACCTATGCCGAGGACTACGATCTTTGGCTGCGGCTTTCCGAGACGGGAAAACTGGCCAACATGGATGCGCGGCTCGTGAAGCTAAGATCGCATCCGGGACAGATATCGCGCATGAAGCAGGATCAGCAAAAGGCGGCAGCGGCATTGGCCAGGCAGTCGGCGCTGCTGCGTCGCAATCGCGCCGAGCCGTTCGACGCCAACGGCCAACCCGCGCAGGCCATCACGAGCTTTCTGGCATCGCGCGCCGCCACAGGGGCCGGCATCTCCAGCCTGGAAAGACGCGACATCGAGTTGCTGTTGCGAACCGCGGGCATACCCATGGCCGTCACTTGCAAGCTGCTGTTCCTTGCGGCTGTCGGCGCCCCTTCCTTCAGGACGCTCGCGCTGGGACCTCGACTGGCCTGGCGCAGGATGATCGCGCGTCCTGCAAGAATTCGGCCCAACTGATGCGGCTTGTCGTCGATCTCTCCAGCATGGTGCGCTGGCTCGGCCCCCCGGTCGGCCTGGTCCGCGTGCAACGCCACTACGCAGCCGCGGCGGCGGCATTCAAGGCCTCCGAGGTGGCGTTCACAGTGTTCGACCCGATCGAGCGGGTGCTTAGACGGGTTTCGCCGAACATGGCGGCGGAGATCATCGCCGGCGACATTTCCTGCGACATGACCTTTTACCCGGACCCTGCCCGCTTCAAGACTCGTTTTTACGATCGCTGGCCGAACTGGGCGCGGCGGTTGCTGATGGCGATCATCAGACCGCGCCGGATCCTGATAGCGGAAATCGGCGCGTTCGGCCGGCGCAATCCCGGCAGCCCTTTCCTTCGTTTTCTCGACCGGATCGAAAACAGGCTAATGAAGGAAACCGAGCGGCGGCAGGTCGCTGGCGTGGGCGGTTCACGCGCCCGGATCGTCCCGCTCAGGACCGTGGCCGGCGACAAATACGATCTTTCGCCCGGCGACCATCTGCTCTTGACGAACAACGACTGGGCGCATACCGATATCGAGGTCATTTCGCGCGAGGCGCGCTTGGCCGGCGCAAAGCTGATCGTGCTGTTGAACGACATCATTCCGATCCAGTTTCCCGAATGGTACAAGCCGCACGACGTCAAGAGATTCACGGACTATGTGGATCTGGCGATGAGACTGGCAGACCGTTTCATCCTGACTTCGAGGCGCGTCACCACCGATGTCGAGGGATATGCCGCCAAGCGCGGCATCCACCTGCCGCAGCTGGAGCATGTCCCTCTCGGCTGCGACAGCGCCCGCAAATCGAAGGCGGACGGCCGCCTGCCGGATGGACTCGAGACGGATCGCTACGTCGTCTTCGTTTCCACCATCGAACCGCGCAAGAACCATTCGCTGCTCATGGATGTCTGGACGCGCCTCGTCGTGGACGGAACAGTCGCGCGTAGCGGCATGAAGCTGGTTTTCGTCGGCCGCGGCGGCTGGCTGGTCGACGGCATCCTGGCCAAGCTTCACGGCCATCCTGCCTACGGCAAGAGCCTCGTTCATCTCGACAACGTCGATGACGGAACGCTGTCCCTTCTTTACCGCAACAGCGCGTTCTGCGTGTACCCGTCGCTTTATGAGGGATATGGGCTGCCGCCCGTCGAGGCGCTGGCCTACGGCAAGGCGCTGATTGCCTCGACGGGCGGAGCCATCGCCGAAGTGGTCGGTTCGTCGGGACTCTGCCTTGATCCGCTCGACGTCGAAGGTTGGGAAGACGCTATGCGGGAATGGATCACTTCGCCCGCGGCCCGTGCTCCGTACGAGGCGAAGGCCGCAGATTTCGTGGCGCGAAGCTGGGGGCAGGCCGGCCGGGAGACGCTGGAGGCGACGCTGGCGCCCTTCCCGGACGAAGTCCAGCCGCCGCCAGGTTGACGATCTCTGCATGCCCGCCGATCGCTGTCATCCGGCCGACGCCGGCCAAGTCGGGTCGTCGGCAAATGGCGGGCTGACGAAGGCGGCGCTTCGCACGCCGTGCTGCTCGCTGGACGCTTAAGTTCATCGGGACTACCTTCCTTTCACCCGCAAGCGGCGCGGCGACATCGGAGGGAAAGATCATGACCTTGCAAGGCGATGCTCTGAAAGACGCGATCGGCCAGACGCGGGACAAATGGGGATGGTTCGTGGCGCTCGGCGTGTTGCTGCTGATCTTCGGCGGCATCGCTTTCGGCAATCTGTTCATCGCTACCGTCGCCTCCGTCTATGTCGTCGGCTGGCTGATGCTGATGGCGGGTGTCATCGAGATCATCCACGCCTTCGGGGTCAAGACCTCGGGACGTTTCTTCTACTGGCTGCTGAGCGGCCTGCTCTACGCCGTCGCCGGCTTCTTCGCCTTCGACAACCCGTTGCTCGCCTCGGCGGTGCTGACGCTGCTGCTGGCCGTCGCGCTCGTCGCTTCGGGGCTTTTGCGGTCCTGGGTGGCCTTCAACCACCGGCCGCAGCAAGGCTGGGGATGGCTGCTGGCGGCCGGCATCATCACCATTCTGCTCGGCCTGATGATCGCCATGGGCTGGCCGGTGAACAGCCTTTGGGTTCTTGGCATCTTCCTGGCGATCGACCTGGTGTTCCAGGGATGGAGCTTCATCGCCATCGGGCTGGCGCTGAAGCGGTAAGCCGCAAGCGGGCGATCTAGGGTGTGTTGAGATTCAGGTCAGGCCGAGCCGAGAACGGTGGTTTCCGAGAACCGGAGCGGAGCGTACTTTTCGTACGTGAGCACCGGAAGCGCAGGAAACCGTCGTTCGCAGGCCGGCATCACCTGAATATCAACGCAGCCTAGAACGCGATTTCGGCGTCCAGTTGCGAGAGCGGGCGCACGCCCTTGAGCAGCGCTCTCGCCTCGGCCTCGTCCTGTTTCATCTGCGCTACCAGCGCATCGAGGCCGTCGAATTTGAGCTCCGGGCGCAGGAAGCCGAAGAACGACACTTGGCAGGTCTCGCCATAAAGATCGCCGGAAAAATCGAAGACGTAGGTTTCGAGCAGCGGCGCGCCATTGTCGTCGACGGTGGGACGCCGGCCGAAGCTGGCGACCCCGTCATGAAGCGCGCCGTCGGCGCGACGGAAGCGGACGGCATAAATCCCCTCCTTCAAACCCGCTTCCGGCGAAAGCCGCATATTGGCGGTCGGGAAGCCGAGAGTGCGGCCAAGCCGCTGGCCGCCGATCACCTCGGTCTCGACGGTGAACCGGTAGCTGAGCAAGCCGGCGGCCTCCTCCACCTTGCCTTCGGCGAGCAGGTCCCGGATGCGGCTCGACGAAACCACCTCCGCGCCTTCATCGCGGAAGGCGTCGACCAGCGTGACTCCGAAGCCGTGCCGTTCGCCGGCCGCCATCAGAAAGGCCGGCCCACCCTGGCGGTCCTTGCCGAAATGGAAGTCGAAACCGGTGACGGCGTGGCGGATGCCGAGGTTCTTCTCCAGCACATCGGTCACGAAAGCCTCGGGCGAGAGCGAGGCAAAATCGCGCGTGAACGGCTGCTCGACCAAAGCGGCAAAGCCAAGCCCGGCGAGCAGCCGCGCCTTCATCGGCGGCGGCGTCAGCACGAAGAGCGGCACCTGTGGCCGGAACACCTTGCGCGGATGCGGCTCGAAGGTGAGCACCAAAGCGGGCACGCCATTGCGGGTTGCTTCGCTCAGCGCGCGCTCCAGGACGGACTGATGGCCGCGATGGACACCGTCGAAATTACCGATCGCCACGACGCCGCCGCGCAAATGCGCGGGCAGCGGCGCGACCGCCGAAAGACGTTGGAAGGCTTGGTTCATGTCGAGGCGCCCGTCATGGCCAGACCTCCAACCTATTGCAGACGCGCAATGACGGCGACCGGCCGGTAGCCGTGCTTTTCAAGGAAGCCGGCGAGCCTTTCAGGATCGGGGCGGAGCGGATCGCCATAATCGCGAGCGTGGATGCCGCCCGAGACATAGAGCACGTCAAAGCCGTTGTCGGCCGCGCCCTTGACATCGGTCATCATGCCGTCGCCGATGGCGAGGACCTCGCTGCGCTCGACGGCGCGGCCAAGAAGGCCGGCGACCTCCTTCATGGCGACATCGTAGATCGGCGCGAAGGGCTTGCCGGCAATCAGCGTACGGCCACCCAGCTGCGCGTAATCTCGCGCGAGCGCGCCGGCGCACCAGATGGTGCGCTCGCCGCGCTCCACCAGGATATCCGGATTGGCGCAAATGAACGGCAGGTTGCGGGCGCGCAGCCGTTGTAGCATGTCCGCATAGTCGGCGGGCTTCTCGACCTCGTCGTCATAGAGGCCGGTGCAGACGACGCCGGAGGCCTCGAATTCCTCGACGAGATCGACGTCGAGCCCATCATAAAGGGTGAAGTCACGCTCGGGACCGATGTGAAAGATCTTCCTCGGTCCTTCGGCGATCAGGTCGCGGGTCACATCGCCTGATGTGACGACCCGGTCAAAGGCCTCGGCCGGAACCCCGATGACCTTCATCTGGGCGACGACGTCGGCGCTGCGACGCGGCGAATTGGTGATGAGCACGACAGGCACATTGGCCGCGCGGGCCCTTGCAAGCGCCGCGGCAGCGGCCGGAAAGTGCCATTCGCCATTGTGCACGACGCCCCATACGTCGCACAGTATGGCGGCGTAGCGCCCCGCAAGATCGTCGAGCGAAGCGATGATGTCAGGCGAATCCGCCATGCCGTTTCCCTGATTTCGATCCCTGACAAGACCGCGACAGCCATTCTTCAGTTCAGCGGACGCCACGGCCGGTCCCGCATAACCGAAGCGCTTCATCCTGTCACCAGCTTTCCGGCAATCGGCCTTCGACGGCGCGTCGGTGCACAGGGTTAATGCCCAGTCAAATGACCGTGCGACCTTGACGCTTTCGAGAGAGCTAAAATTTAACGATTCATGATCATGCTAAACGAGAAACTATAGGATCCTGGCGGGGGCTAAGGGCATTGATCCGCAAATTCCTACGCGACAGACGAGGCAACTATGCCTTGATGACGGCCGTCACCATGATACCGCTGATGGGCGGCGTGGCGCTTGCGGTCGACTATGCCGAGCTCATAAGGGAGCGGCAGGAGACGTTGAACGCGCTGGACGCCGCCGGCATTGCGACGGCACAGCAGATCGTCGGCGGCGCCACCGACGCCGAAGCCAAGGCCTATGCCAAGACATTCTTCGAGGCCAATCTCAAGCACGTCCTTCCGGCGAACACGACGCTGACGGTCACCTTGCCCAACAACAATGCGGGCGGCGGCACGCTGGTGCTCGAGGCGGCATTGAAGTACCAGCCCTACTTCCTGCCGGCCGCGGTCGCATTGCTTGGCGGAACGCCGGGTCAGACGAACGTCAACTTCTCGGCCAGATCTGAAATCCGCCTCAAGAACACGCTGGAAGTGTCGCTGGTGCTCGACAATTCCGGCTCGATGGCCGAACTCGGCCACGGCTCGAACCAAGTACGTTTTGACCTTCTGAAGAGCGCCGCCAAGCAGCTTGTCGACCAGTTGTCGGGGCAAGCGCAGCTGATGAAGCAGATTTCCAAGCCGGTTCAGTTTAGCCTGGTTCCGTTCGCCGCCTCGGTCAATATCGGCTCGGCAAACAAAGATGCTGCATGGATGGATCAAGACGGCATCTCGCCCATCCAGCATGAGAATTTCGACTGGACGACGATGACCCAGGGGAATTCGCCCTGGCCCCAGAGATATGTCGAGAAGGTCGGCAGCATCTGGTATGCGCGCGGCACCGATTGGGACCCCACTCAGAAAGACAAGCCGCTGACGCGCTTCTCGCTCTACAAATGGATGCAGCGAATTTCGGCGTGCAGTTCCACCGACAGCAGCGGCAACTGCAGATCCAACGCGACATACACCTATGCGCCGATCGCAAGCTGGAGCGGCTGCGTCGAGTCGCGTCCCTATCCGTACAATATCCAGGATACGGCCCCCTCGACCTCGACGCCGGCGACGCTGTTCGTGCCCATGTTCGCGCCTGACGAGACCGACTATACCGACGGCTACTCCCGGCCCGCAAACAACAACTGGCATCTCGACGTGACGTCCGGCACCGACAATCCGACGCGCCAGAAATACATGCCGAAATATTTCAACTACGGCAATAAGGTCACCCCCGCCTACGGCAACAATGCCGGCCCGAACACCAGTTGCAGCACGACCGCGATCACGCCGCTGACCGATGTCTCCACCTCTGCCGGCGCCACCACGGTCAAGAACGCCATCGACGCCATGGTCGATGTCGGCGCCACCAACGTGCCGGAAGGCATGGCTTGGGGCTGGCGCGCTCTTTCCAGCACCGCGCCCTTCACCGAGGGACGCCCGGAAACACAAAGAGGCAACGACAAGGTTCTGATTGTGCTGACCGACGGGGCCAATACCTACTACACGCCGGATTCGGTGAGTGCCCAGTCGTACTCGGGCACCTACTACAGGAGCGGCGGCAACGATCTTTCCGGCAACAAGGCCATCTATTCCGCGCTTGGATATCTTGCCTACGGCAGCCAGACCAAGCCGTTCGGAAGCACCTACACCTATGGCCGGCCATTCCTCGGCACCAGCACCAGTGTCAGCAAGAGCGATTATTCGAACGCCAACTACACCAAGGCCATGAGCGAGCATCTGGCAACGCTGTGCGACAACGCCAAGGCCGCCAACATCATCGTTATGACCATCGCGCTCGATCTCGACTCTACCAACACGGCCGAGGCAGCCCAGATGAACGCCTTGAAGACCTGCTCGTCGGACTCGCGTTTCCGCAAGGATCCGACCGATCCGAGCAAGCCTCTGAAATTGTTCTGGAATTCGACTGGCGCGTCACTGTCGGACGACTTCAAGGAAATCGGCAACGAATTGTCGAACCTGCGCATCGTCAGCTGATCTGCTCGGACGAGCATCGATGACGCCCGCCCCCAAGGCGGGCGCTTTCCATCGCGCGGCGCGCCGCAGGCAATGATTTGGTTAGCGGTCGGTGAAGCCGCCGTTAAGCAATCGAGCGGTTTGCCAAACCGGTCCTTCAGCGTTTTGTGGAAGTGTGGCCCGACAGAGAATCCGCCGGCGGGGGGCCGCTCGAGAAAAATGCGCAAATTCTGGCATCAATTCTGCCGTGACCGCCGCGGCAACTATGCGCTCATGACCGCTATCGCCATGGTGCCGCTGATGGGGGCGGTGGCGATGGCCGTCGATTTCAGCGAGCTCAACCGCCAGAAGCAGATGGTGCTCAACGCGCTCGACGCCGCCAATTTCGCCGCGGCGCGGCGGCTTGCCGAAGGCGCCACGGACGACCAGATCAGAGCCTACGCGGTCGACTTCTTCAACGCCAACCTGAACAACATCGACCCCGCCGACATCTCGCTCAACATCACGCTGCCCACGAGCCAGGCCGGCGGCGGCCTGCTCACGATGAGCGCGACGCTGAACTACCACCCTTACTTCTACCCGTCCTCCTCGCTGCTCGTCGGCGCATCCACGGTCGATGCGAACAAGTCGATCAACCTTGCCATGGACTCGCAGGTGCGGCTGAAGAATACGCTGGAAGTGGCGATGGTGCTCGACAATTCGGGCTCCATGACAACGCCCGGCACAGGCACGGGACAGAAGCGCATCGACCTGCTCAAGCAGGCGGCCAAGCAGCTCGTCGACACGTTGGGGCAGCAGGCAGCGCAGATCAAGCAGATCGACAAGCCGGTCCAGTTCAGCCTCGTGCCGTTCGCGGCGTCGGTCAATGTCGGGCCGAACAACGACAACGCCTCCTGGATGGACACTTACGGGCTGTCGCCAATCGCCAACGAGAATTTCGATTGGTCGACGCTGAATGCTCCCACCAAATACGCTCAGAAAATCAACGGCATCTGGTATAAAAAGGGTACCGGTTGGGGCGCGGAGGAAGGGCAGATACTGACCCGTTTCGAGCTCTATCGGGATATGAAGGTCGTCACCAGCCACGAACGTATCGCCGGCAGCAAGCGCGTCGTCTGCGACGAATATCGCGACAACCATACCTGCGAGCGCAGCCACAACGAATATGACTACAACGACACCTATGGCCCGTTCGCCAGTTGGCAGGGTTGCGTGGAAGTGCGGCCCTACCCCTACAATATCAACGACACGCCGGCCTCCGGCGGGCCTAACAACACGGGCATCGGCGTCGGCGATCCGGCGACCATGTTCGTGCCGATGTTCGCGCCGGACGAGCCCGGCAACCATTGGTATGTCACACAGGATCCTGACGAACCGAGGCCGGTGACCTATGGCGCCGCCAACAGCTGGTGGAACGACGATCCGTCGAGCACCACCGGCAAGACCAGGCAGTCCAATATGGCCAAGTACTTCATGCCACGGCCGATCAATGCTCCGGTATTGAGCTCGGGCGCCGGGCCGAATTACAGCTGCACCACCACACCGATCACGCCGCTCACCGACGTCACCCAAACGGATGGGCTCGCGGCCATCAAGGCGGCGATCGACCTGATGCAGCCGAACGGCAACACCAATGTGCCCGAAGGCATGGCCTGGGGCTGGCGCACGGTTTCGAGCGCCGAACCTTTCACGGAAGGCCGTCCGGAATCCGAGCGCGGCAACGACAAGGTCGTCATCGTTCTCACCGACGGCGAGAACACCTATTCGACGGTCAGTTCCGACCCGGCCGGCAACAAGTCGACCTATGCCGCCTACGGCTATACCGGCGTCGGCTATAACGGCACCTCGGTCACCCGCCTGTTCGGCGGCACGTCGAGCGCCATCGGCCAGTTCAACTATTCGTCGAGCAACTACACCGCGGCGATGAACGAGCAGATGGCGAAGCTGTGCGACAATGCCAAGGCGGCCAACATCATGGTGATGACGGTGGCGCTCGACATGTCGTCTATCAGTTCAAGCGACCAGAAGGCGATGGCCGCGCTGAAGGCCTGCTCTTCCGATTCCCGCTTCCGCAAGGATCCGACCGATCCCAGCAAACCGGCCAAGCTGTTTTGGAACGCCACTGGGGCGACGCTCTCCGACAACTTCAAGGAGATTGCCAACGAGTTGTCGAATTTGCGCGTGGTTGGGTAGCGGGGGCGCCAGCGCCGAAGCAGCGTCGCTTTCGCCAATTGTCCGCGCTGGCGCAAAAGCTCCCGCAGTCATGCTCTTGCGAACGGCGCGGCGCGTGATGATTGTTACGTCGCCACCGGAGACTCCGATGCCCGACGCCGCCAATCATCTCACTTTCGCGCTGATCTGCCTCGGCATGGTGCTCACGCCCGGGCCGAACATGATCTACCTGATCTCGCGCTCGCTGTCGCAAGGGCCGAAAGCCGGGCTGATCTCGCTCGGCGGCGTGGCGCTGGGGTTCCTGTTTTATGTGGTCTCGGCAGCCTTCGGCATCACGGCGCTCATCTTCGCCGTGCCATACGCTTACGACGCGCTTCGCTTCGCCGGCGCGCTCTATCTGTTGTGGCTCGCCTGGCAGGCGCTGAAGCCGGGCGGGCGCTCCCCCTTCCAGGTCCGCGAGTTGCCGAGGGACAGGCCGCGCAAGCTCTTCGTCATGGGCTGATGACCAACCTGCTCAATCCGAAAGTGGCCGTGCTCTACCTGTCGCTGCTGCCGCAGTTCATCAATCCGGCCAAGGGCCATGTTCTGTCGCAGCTTCTGGTGCTCGGCTTGACGCAGATCTCGATCAGCATCACCGTCAATGCCATCATTGCCGTGACGGCCGGCTCGATCGCGAATTTCCTCGCCGGACGGCCGTTCTGGCTGGTCGTACAGCGCTGGATGATGGGCACGGTGCTGACGGCGCTGGCCTTGAAGATGGCGACTGAGGCGCAGCGCTAGGGCACATTGATATTCAGGTGAGACCGGCCTGCGAATGACGGCTGTCTGCGCTTCCGGTGCTCACGTACTGCAGTACGCTCCGCTCCGGTTCTCGACAGCCATCATTCTCGACTCGGCCTGACCTGAATCTCAACGCACCCTAAGGGCGAGCCATCAGATCTACATCGGCCGGCGTACAGGCCGGATCTGCTCCGGCTCGACCACCTTGCGGTAGAGATGCCAGGTCGCGTGGCCGAGGATCGGCATGACGACGGCAAGCCCGGCAAACAGCGGGATCGAGCCGACCACCAGCAACACGGCGACCGTAAGCCCCCAAAGCGCCATCGTCAGCGGATTGGCCATAACGGCGCGGGCCGAGGTTTCAATTGCCGAGACGGCGCCGACATCGCGGTCAAGCAGCAGCGGAAAGGCAATGACGGTGGTGGCCAAAACGACGGCGGCGAAAACGAAACCGACGGCGTTGCCGACGAGGATCAACGTCCAGCCCCTGCCGGTCGTCAGCACGTCGCGCAAAAAGGCGCCGACCGAAGCGGGCGGCTCGGCGCCGAACAGGCTGGTGTAGAGCGACTGCGCGGCGAACAGCCACAACAGGAACAGCGCGAAGAGCAGGACGCCGATGACCGCGATCGACGGCAGCGCCGGCGAGTGGCGCACGTCGAGCGCATGATGCCAGCGGCTGCTCATGCCGAGCTCGCGCCGGCGGCTGATCTCATAGAGGCCGATGGCCGCGAAGGGCCCGATCAGCGCAAAGCCCGACATCAGCGGGTAGACGAGCTGGATGGCGTTGGAGCCGGAGCTCCACCGGGTCAGGATCAGGCCGACGATCGGATAGATCAGGCAAAGGAACACATAATGCGACGGCTTGGCCCAGAAATCCTCGGCGCCGAGCCTCAACGCATCCCAGAGATCCGACGTGGTGATGTGGCGCACCGTAGGCTGCACATGCATCCCGCGCGCGTCCGCCATGACATGAAAACCAGCCATAACCGTCCTCCGTTTTATACCGGGGGCGGTCACCGCCTGGGTGGCCGCCCGTGGCTGCCACTTTCAAGAACGCCGGGATGATAACCGATCTTCCGGGGAATGTCGCGCTTCATGCGATTTTCATCGCCTTGCCCGGCAAAAGCCACGATCGCCGGTATCAGAGGCCGCATGACCAGCTCGATCACCGTCCCCCCCGATTTCAAGCGCCGCACGTTGCTTGCAGCCGCCGGCCTAGCGGCGCTTGCCGGCATCGCCGCCTGCAGCACCGTCTCTGTGCCGACGGGCGAAGGCGCGGGCGTCTCTTCGTCCGCGACAGCGACGTTGGCCGGTATCCGCAGCTCCGCCGGTCTGCCGACGCTGACGCCGGATGCGCAGCTCGAACAGGCGGCGCTGCAGCAGGCCGGCTATATGGCCTCGCGCGAGCGCATGAGCCACACCACCGGCTGGGGCAAGGATTTCGCCTCGCGCATGAAGGACAATGGCGTGCGGGGCGCCGCCGCCGAAAACATCGCCGAGGGCCGCTTCGACCTTGAGAAGCTGTTCGACATCTGGATGCATTCGTCCGGCCACCGCCGCAACATGCTCGATCAGGACTTCAGCCGCTTCGGGCTGGCTTACGTGCGGGACGGCCGGGATCCGGCGTTGCGCTATTGGGCGCTGGTGCTGGGCCGCTGAAAAGGCGGCCGGCTGACATCAGCGACTTTATCAATCCATATGCGCGGCCGGCGCCCCGCCTACGGGCGCGGCCTTGGGCTTGCGCAGCAGAATGACGAATGGAATGGCGGCCAGCGTCATCACCATCAGGATCTTGAAGTCGTTGATATAGGAAATCATCATCGCCTGGGCATTCACCGCGCGGTCGACCTGCGAAAGTGCTAGGGGATTGCCGGCGGCGGCCGCCGGAGAAGCGGCCCACAGATTCGGGTTGTACGGATTGATGAAGGCCGACAGCTCGGTGTGGTTGATCTGGGTGTTGCGCACCATCAGCGCCGCGACCACCGATACGCCGATGGACGAGCCCAGATTGCGCACCAGGCTGAACAGCGACGTGGCGTCGGTGCGGTAGCGCGCGTCGAGCGTGGCGAAGGCGACCGTCGACAGCGGCACGAACACCATGCCCATGCCTAGGCCCTGGATGACGCCCGAGGAGATGATCAGCCAATTGTCCATCTGCGGCGTGAAGCTCGCCATCGTATAGAGCGACTGCGCGGTGAGCAGGAAGCCGATGGCGACGAGGATCCTGGCATCGATCCTGTGCATGATGCGGCCGACGACCAGCATCGAAATCATCGTGCCGATGCCGCGCGGACCCAGCACGACGCCGATGGTCACGGTCGGATAGCCGAAGATGTTGGCCAGCATCGGCGGCAACAGCGACATCGAAGCCAGTATCAGCACGCCCATGACGAAGATGAAACCAAGCCCGGTCACGAAATTGCGGTCGAGGAATATTTTTGGATCGATGAAGGGATGCTCGGCCGTCACCGTGTGGATGATGAACACCCAGAAGCCGGTGAGCGACAGAGCGAGCTCGATCCAGATTTCGGCCGAGTTGAACCAGTCGACCTCGCCGCCGCGGTCGAGCAGAAGCTGCAGCGCGCCGACACCGAGCGACAGCATGGCGAAGCCGAAGAAGTCGAAGCCGCGCACGCGCTTGGCGATGACAGGCAGGTAGGCGGCCATGCCGAGGAAGGCGAGGATGCCGACCGGCAGATTGATGAAGAACACCCAGCGCCAGTTGAAGTTTTCCGTCAGCCAGCCGCCGAGCGTCGGCCCCAGGATCGGCCCGAGCATGATGCCGGCGCCCCAGATCGCCATCGCCTGGCCATGGCGCTCCTTCGGGTTGATATCGAGCAGGAAGGTCTGCGACAGCGGCACGATGGCCGCGCCGAACACGCCCTGCAGCAGGCGGAAGAGCACTATGGTCTCGAGGCTCCAGGCAAGACCGCAGAGCATGGAGAAAATGGTGAAGCCGACGACGGCGGTGAGGAACAGCTCCTTGCGGCCGAGCCTGTCTGCGAGCCAGCCGGTAACCGGCGTCATGATCGCCGCGGCCACGATATAGGAGGTCAGCACCCAGTTGATGTTGTCGGGCGAGGCTCCGAGGTCGCCGGTCATGGTCGGCAGCGCGACGTTGGCGATCGTGGTGTCGAGCGCCTGCATGATCGTCGCCAGCATCAGCGCGACTGTGATCAGTCCGCGGTGCGGCACTTCCTTGAAAGGTTCGGGCGTGCTCATGATGCTGAACTTCCAGCAGGTAACAAAAACATGTACGTTAGAGTATGATGCCGAAAAGTATCATGCTCTTTGACTTAGAGGCGGATTCGGATTTCAGGTCGAACAGACCCGAAATCATCCGGCTCTAGGTTTCCGGGCGGCAAAGCCTTCGTTGAGAGACCTTCATCGCGGTGGGACGCGACTATCGATGTGGGGGTTACATCGACCGAAAGTCTCTGTTGGAGCGGATGCCTGCCGCCCGGAAACCTGAGGACCAACGGGTCCGTGGCCGGGCCTCAGCATTCGAACGAGCCGCCATGCGGCTTGCCTTGCTGATCCTTGCCACGTCTCCACCAGACCAATCCCCTCAATGCCGGCCGGATCGCGACGGGCTCGCTGTCTTACCGCGCCTGCTCCCCTGCCGTGGCGTGACCGAAGATCGACGGCAGGCCGCGCGCCACGCCGGTGTCGACGGTGACGGTGGCGCTCATGCCGGTGCGCAACGCCATCTTGGCGTCGGGGTCGGTCAATTCCAGGCGCACGGGAATGCGCTGCGTGACCTTGACCCAGTTGCCGGTGGCGTTTTGCGCGGGCAGCAGCGAAAACTCCGCGCCCGTGCCGGCGCCGATCGCTTTCACGGTCGCCTCGAAGGTTCGGCCCGGATAGGTGTCGACGACGATCTCGGCCTTCTGGCCCGGCTTCATGTTGGTGAGCTGGGTCTCCTTGAAATTGGCGTCGATCCAGGTGTCGCCCGTCTCGACCAGGGCGAATAGCGGCGTGCCGACGCCGACATACTGGCCGACCTTGAACGACGCGGCCTGGTAGACGATGCCGTCCGCCGGCGCCTTGACTGTCGTCTGCGCCAGATCGTAGGCGGCCTTGGCGCGCGCGGCGAGCGCCGCCATCACGGTCGGATGCTTGTCGGTCTCGATGTCCGGATTGCCGCCGAGCGCTGCCTTGGCGCTGACGATGCCCTGCTGAGCGACGGCGAGCTGTTGCTTGGCCTTGTCGAGGTCGTTGCGCGCCTCGTCGAGCGACGACTTGGCATTGATGCCCTTCTGCGCGAGATCGGCGGCGCGGCCATATTGCGACTGCGCATAGTCGACCTCGCTGGAGGCGGACTTTTCCTGCGCCATCGCTTGGCTGTAAGCGGCGCGCAGTTGCTCGACATTGAGGCGCGCAGCGGCGACCGCCGCATCGGCCTGGGCGAGCGCTATTCTGTAAGGCTCGGGGTCGATGACGAAGAGAAGGTCGCCCTGCTTGACCAACTGGTTGTCGGCTATGCCGACCTGGACGATACGGCCGGCCGTGTCGGAGGCGACCGAAATCCTGGCCTGCTGCAGGTTGGCGTTCTCGGTTTCCTGATAGCGGCCGCCCGTGATCCAGACATACGCGCCGCCGGCAAGCAGGGCCAGCGGCAGGGCGACCATCAACAGGAAGCGCCCGGGGCGGCGCTTCTTCTTCGGCGCCGGAGCGAGCCGCGGCTCGGGAGCCGCCGCAACCGGAGCGGCCGCCGGCTGGGCCGGCGCTTCAGCGACCGGCTGCGCCGGCGCAAGCTTGGTGATGTTGTCGTCTTCTATCTTGGCTGCCGCGTTCATGCTGCTGCCCCTTCCGTATTCTTCATCTTTTCCAGGGACGTCTCGGCGTCCGTCAAATTCTGCACGATGGCGTCCAGCACTCGGATCAGGACGCGGCGTTCTTCCGCCGACACGCCGGTCAGCGATTCCTCATAGACCTCGCCGGCAAGGCTCTTGACGTCGGCATAGGCCGCGTTCGCCTTCTCGGTCGGGAAGATCATGCGCACGCGCCGGTCGGTCGCGTCCTGGCGGCGCTCGATCCAGCCGCCCTCCTCCATGCGGTCGACCAGGCGCGAAACGCTGATCGGTTCGATTTCGAGGAGCTCGGCAAGCCGCGCCTGCGCCACGCCGGCCTCCTTGGCAACGCGCACGAGCAGCCGCCATTGCGCCGAGGAAAGACCCAACCCGCTGGCGCGCGCCTCGAAACGCTTGCGCATCAAGCGCTGCACGTCGTGGATCAAAAATCCCAATCTGTCGATACCGTCGGAAACCATGAGCGGTACATATAATAAGCGTGCTCACTATTCAAGAGGCAGCTTTGCTCCAGAAGCCGGCAAATCGACGTTGCAGCAAGGCAAGCTCCCTTACGGTTAGCGATCGATGAACGTGCAGGGGTCGGTGCCGGCAGGCCGATCCCAAGGCCGGGAGATCATGGCCGATTGCGCATCAGCATGGTGACGACGAAGAAGGCGCCGAGCGAGCTCGTGATGATGCCGATCGGCAGTTCCTGCGGCGGCAAAAGCGTGCGGGCGAGCAGATCGCTGGCCAAAAGCAGGATCGAGCCGAACAGCGCGCAGATCGCTATCATGGGCCGGTGCAGCGAGCCGGCCAGCGGCCGGCCGAGATGCGGGATCATCAGGCCGACGAAGCCGATGACGCCGGCTACGGCAACGAGACTGGCGGTCGCCAGCGCGGCGACGAGGAATGTCGTGCGGCGCATCCTCGCCACCGGCACGCCAACGCTCTCGGCGGCGCTTTCACCGGCGAGAAAGGCATCGAAGCGGCGGTGGTTCCACAGGCCGTAGGCGAGGATGATGCCGGCGCCCAGCGCCGCCAGGCCGATATTGTCCCATCGAGCGAGACCAAGTCCGCCCATGGTCCAGAACAACACCGAATGCGCGGCGCGCTGGTCGCCGGCGAAGACGAGGTAGTTGGTCAGCGCGGTGAACATGAACGAGACGGCGAGGCCGGCAAGGATCAGCCGCTCCGGCCCCTGACCCCTCACCCGCGACACCAACAGAAGCACGATCGCCGCCGCCAGCATGCCGCCTGTGAAGGCGGCGAGCGGGAGCGTCCAGATGCCGAAACTGTCGCCGAAGACGGTGATGACCGAAACGGCGCCGGCTGCCGCGCCCGAGGAGAGGCCGAACAGGAACGGGTCGGCGAGGTCATTGCGGGTGACGGTCTGCAGCAGCGCGCCGACGACGCCGAGGCCGGCGCCGACGGTCATCGCCAGCAGCGTGCGCGGCAGCCTCAGGTCGACGACGATGCTGCCGACCGGGCCCGATGGGCCGCGGCTGTCGAGCCCAGCCGCATGCGCCAGCGCGCCGACGACCTCGCGCAAAGGTATCAGCGTCGAGCCATAGGCGATCGAAAGCAGCGCGAGCGCTACCAGCAGGATAGCGCCCAGCGCCATCGCCAGGATGAATGGGGTATGGCGCAAATTCACGGCATGGGACCTGCCGCGGCGATACCGGCGTTCGGGATTAGCGGGGGTCTCCGCGACTTCGTCATTCCAGGGCGAAGCAGGCGCGAAGCGCCGTCGCGGAGACCCTGGAGTCCATTCCGTGACCTGGCGCGCGGAGAGCGACGGCGTAGAATTCCGCACGGTTGCAACGCCCGAAAGCCACGGAATGGATCCTCGGCTCTGCGCCGCGTCGCTTCGCTCCTTGCTCCGCCCGTGGATGACGAAATGAGGGGCGTTTTCGCCATTCTCCAAGGCAGGCTATCCATCAACGGCAACACTCCCGGCTCATTCGTGCCTCAGACCTAAAACGCTTCCGGATGCATGGCCCTGGCGATCTTGCCGATCGCCTCGATGTTGGCGGGTCCGGGCGTCAGCTCGGCGTAGCGCAGCGCTACGAAGCGCTCGTTCCTGACCGCGTCCGTCTCTTTCATCGCAGGATGGTCTTTAAGGAAATCGAGCAGTTTCCTGTAGCCGCCGCCATCCTGGTAATCGAGCAGGATGAGGAACTGGGGATTGCGCGAGGCGACCGTCTCCCAGTCGGTGTTGCCCCAGCTCGTCTCCATGTCGGCCATGATGTTTTCGCCGCCGGCGGCGGCGATCATGGCGTTGGGGATGGCGAACTTGCCGGCGGTGAAGGGCTTGTCCTCGCCGGAATCGTAGAGGAAGACGCGCGTGCCCTTGCGGCCACCCACCTTCGCCATGATGCCGGCGAGCTCGGCCTTCCAGCCGTCGACCAGCTTTTCGGCCTCCGCTTGCTTGCCGAAGATCTTGCCCAACTTCTCGACGTCGCCATAAAGCAGATCCATCGAGGCGGCGGGCCGGTTCTTGTCGAGATGGACGCAGCTCTCGGTCAGCACCAGCGTCTTGATGCCATGCGGGGCAAGCGTGTCGGGCGTCACCTCGCCGCCCGGCTTCATGCCGTAATACCAGCCGGCGAAGAAGAAATCAGGCTGCACGGCGACGAGGTTTTCGAGCATCGGATATTTTGGCGCCAGCTCCGGGATGGCGCCCTGCTCGGACTTGAACTCAGGGCCGACCTTGTACCAGCCGGTGATGCCGGTGAGCCCGACGATCGACGGCTGCAGCTTCAGCGCGAAAGCCATCTCGGCCATGTTGAGATCCTGGATGACGGCGCGTTTCGGCGGCGCATCGAAGGTGAGCGGTTTGCCGCAGCTGTCGACGGTGACCGGGAAAGCGAAGGCGGCCGAGGCGACGAGCGACAGGGCCAGCGACAAGGCGAGGCGTTTCACGAGATGATGCTCCTTGTTGGGGTGTGCAGGTTCAGGACGGCGAGGAAGCGCGCATGGGAAGCTCGAAGACGGTGAGCTCGCGATCCTCGGTCGGGTGCCGCAGGCGCAGCACGTCGATGCCGAACACCTCGCGGACAAGCGGCTGCGCCAGCGCCTCGCGCGGCGGAGCCAGGGCGTGCAGCCGGGCGTTGCTCATCACCGCGACGCTGGTGGCGAAGGGCGCCACCAGCGCAAGATCGTGCAGCACGGCGACCACGGCCATGTTGAACTCGGCCACCAGCTCGAGCAGCTCGCCGCGAGCGCGCGGGTCAAGATGGTTGGTCGGCTCGTCGAGAAACAGGATTTTCGGCTCCTGCGCGATGGCGCGGGCGAGCTGCGCGCGCTGGCGCTCGCCGCCGGAGAGCGAGCCGACGGTGCGCGCGAGCAACGGCAACAGCCCAGTCCGGCGCAGCGCCTCGACGACGATGTCGCGATCGTCGTGCCGGCGCCTCAGACCGGCGTGCGGGACACGGCCAAGCTCGACATAGTCGATGAGCGCAAGGCGCGGATCCGGCTGGTCCGTCTGACCGACGACGGCGATGCTGAGCGCCCGTTCGGCGGCGGTGATCCTATCCAGCCGGCGTCCGGCAAGGCGAACCTCGCCGCGGCTCGGCGACAACGCCCCGCATAACATGCGCAGCAGAGTTGTCTTGCCGGCGCCATTGGGGCCGATGATGGCCAGCCGCTCGCCCGCCGCCAGCGACAGGCTGACATCCTCGACCAACGTCCGGCCATTTGCCGTGGCGCGCAAATCGCGGGCTTCGAGCAGGAGCGCGCTCACCGGACCAGCTCCCTGGCCTTGCCCGCGGTGGGGATGCGCGCCAGTATCTTGCCGGCGAGCCTTGCCGGGCGCTGGCCGGAATTGCACCAGCCGTCGGGCAGCGAGGCATAGAGCCTGGCAAATTCGACCAGCGCGCCGGCGTCGGTGCCGCTGTCGATGGAACCGAAGAGATAGCTGGCCTTGCCTTGCGCGTTGAAGGCCACGGTCAGCGGGCGCGAGCAGCCGGCCATGCAGTCGACGGTTTCGACAGCAAATGACGACGCCAAAGTCTCGGCAAGCCTTGAGCGAAGGTCGGCGCACAAATCCCCGCCGGACCTACGCCCGGTCACGGTATCGCGGCACAGCGAACAGACGATGATGCGATGGCTAAAGACGTCCGGCATTTCCGTCACTTTCCAAAAATGGCGGCGGAAGGATGCCGGACGAACCGGCCGACAAGACCGGTGTCCGCGTCTCCTCCCGGCACACCCCGTCCGGTCAACTCGTGTCGATGGCAGGTCTCCTGGCTCGCGGGTCGTTACGCCATCCGCCTTCCCAGCCTTGCCGGCCAGTGGCGTTTCGGATGGAGCTCGCCGCTCACAGTTGCGGGGGCAGCCACGGCCTCGACTCGGATGAGCCTCACCGTGTTCCCTTTTCACCCCTCGCCTTGCGGCTCGGGGACCATGACGCAGCTATCGTAGGTTGTCCCCGTGCGAGTCGCAACGGGCCTTCGTCCGCCCCTCGTGCGAAAGACATGGCAGGATCGCTGGGTCGTTGCCGCAAGTCGTTTATTTCCCTTTGATATGTAATAACATTACCAGCTAGAATACATTGCCGTGGCTTGTCAACTCGTTCGACTTCGCTCAAAGCGCAATTTCGATCAAACTGGCCGGCGGCGCGGGGGCTAGTGTCGCCGAGCCAAATGCGAGGAGCCATGAACCCGACTGAGAAAGCGCTGTGGTTTGTCGAAAGCCACCTGCCCGACGCCATCAGCCTTGACGAGATAGCGGCAAGCAGCGGCGTGTCGCGCTTCCATGTGACGCGCGCCTTCGGCGCGGCCACAGGACGGTCGGTCATGGGGTACATGCGGGCACGCCGCTTGAGCGAAGCGGCGCGCAAGCTGGCCGGCGGCGCGCGCGACATTCTCTCGGTCGCGCTCGATGCCGGCTACGGCTCGCATGAGGCGTTCACGCGGGCCTTTCGCGATGAGTTCGGCACCACGCCGGAGTTGGTGCGCGCGCAAGGCTCGACCGAAAACCTCGATCTTGTGGAGCCCATACTGATGGACAGTTCGCTTCTCACCGCACTCGAGCCGCCGCGCTTCGAGACCAGCCGCCCCTTCCTCGTCGCCGGGCTCGGCGAGCGCTACAGCTGCGAGACCAGCGCCGGCATTCCGATGCAGTGGCAGCGCTTCGCCCCCTATATCGGCAACATTCCGGGCGAGGTGCCCGGCGTCTTCTACGGCGTGTGCACGAATGGCGACGATGCCGGCAATTTCGACTATGTCGTCGGCGTCGAGGTTTTGGACTTCTCCGACCTGCCGAAGGATTTCCAACGCGTGCGGGTGCCGGCGCAGAAATATGCGGTGTTCTCGCATCGCGAGCACATCTCGACCATCCGCCGGACCGTCAACACGATCTGGAACAAGTGGCTGCCGGTCTCCGGACACGAGATCGCCGACGCGCCCGAGTTCGAGCGCTACGGGCCCGAGTTCGATGCCCGCACCGGCAATGGCGGGCTGGAGATCTGGGTGCCGGTCAAAGGATGATGGTCTTCCCTTCTCCCCCTGTGGGAGAAGGTGGATCGGCGCGCAGCGCCGAGACGGATGAGGGGTGTTCCAGCGGAGTGAGACGCTGGCATTCCCTGGAGCACCCCTCATCCGTCGCCTTCGGCGACACCTCCCACAGGGGGAGAAGGGAACACCTAAAGCTCGAGATTCCACGTTTGCCCGACAAGATCCTTGCCGAAGGAATGATGGCGTTCTTCCTCGACCAGCTTGAAGCCGGCAGCCTGGTAGATGCGGCGGGCCGAACCAAGGATGTCATTGGTCCAGAGCGTCAGCGTCTTGTAGCCTTTGGCGCGCGCGAAGGCGATGCATTCGTCGACCAGCCGCCGACCGATGCCGAGGCCGCGCGCCGACGGTTCGACGTAGAGCAGCCTGAGCTTCGCGACCTTGGGCGACTTGCGCATGACGAAGACCGAGCCGACCACCTCGCCTTCGCGCTCGGCGATCCAGTTGCGCTCCCATTGCGGGACGAAGTTCTTGACGAATTCACCGAGGATCTCTGCGACCAGAGCCTCGTAGGTCTCGTCCCAACCGTATTCCTGTGCATAGAGCATGCCCTGGCGGTGCGTGACCCAGCCGATGTCGCCGACCTGCAGCGGCCGCAGGATATAGGGCACCTTGGCTTCAGGTCTGTCGCCGAGCAAGTCTTGGACGGTGCGCATAGCCTTGACCAGCCGCTCCTGGTCGGCCGGCGCCAGGCGATCGAGCAGCGTGCGCACCTGGTCATGCGAATCCTGGTTGAGCGGCGCGAAGGCTTCCCTGCCGGCTGGCGTCAGCGCGATCGAGGCGCGGCGCGCGTCGGTCTCACTGGCTTCGCGTCCGACCAGGCCGCGCTCCTCGAATTTCTTCAAGAGCCGGCTGACATAGCCGGGGTCGAGGCCGAGGTCGCGCACCAGGTCGCTTGCGACCAGCCCATCGCGATGGGCGAGCTCGTAAAGCACCCGCGCCTCGGTCAGCGAGAACAGACTTTTCAGCAGGCCCTCGTCGAGCAGGCCGAGCTGGCGGGTATAGAAGCGGTTGAAGGCGCGCACCGCATCGATACGGTCCTTGCCGGGGTGATTGTGGACGGTCATGGGAAATCCTCCTGTCATGGACAGGATCAACCATTTAGTTGACTGAGTCAATAAATACGGCAATTGATGATCTCGCGATAGGTCGAGCCGTTACGGTGGGTGCATCTCGGGCATGGTATTCCCGAATTGGGAAATCTCGCTTGTTCCCAAGATGGGAATACGCTATATGTGGTCATGCAGATCGTCAGCAAGAAAACGCTCGTAACGTTTTGGACCAAGCATCCACAGGCTAAAGCGCCGCTTACCGCCTGGTTCAACGCGTCGAGCAAGGTCGAATGGAAGACCTCGGCGGACATCAAGGCCCAGTTCGGCACGACCGTGGATTTTGTCGCCGACAATCGCGTCGTGTTTGACATAGCCGGCAACAAGTACCGGCTGGTCGTGCATGTGAGCTACACATTCAAGCGGTTGCTGATCAAATTCGTCGGCACCCACGCCGAATATGACAAGATAGACGTGGAGAAGGTGTGATGGAAAACATTCGACCCATTAAGACCGAGGCTGATTACGATTGGGCCATTGCCGAAATCACTCGCTATTTCGACCATGAGCCCGCTGTGGGCAGCCCGGAGGCCGACCGCTTCGATGTGCTGGCTGCCCTGATCGAGGCCTACGAAGCCAAACACTATCCCATCGAAGAAACCGACCCCGTGGATGCGATCGTCGCCCATATGGAAATGGCCAATCTCGATCGGGCAGCGCTCGTGCGACTCTTGGGCTCAGCGTCGCGCGCCTCCGAGATCCTGACCCGCAAACGCGCGCTCACGATGGACATGGCATTCAAGATCAACCGCGAGTGGCATATCCCCGCGGAAGTCCTTATTCATCCGTACCATCTGGCGAACGATGAAAAAGTGACTGCCGCCGGATAACGCGGTCACCCCATCGGCAGCACCGGCCAGAACTCCACGATCCGCCCACCGGCGAATACCGCGATCGCGCCGAAATGCTGCAGCACCGCCTCGCTCTGCGTCGGCCTAAGGAACGCATAGTCGCCGGGTTTCACGCTCGCGCCCGCCGGCAGGCCCATGAACTGCTGGTTGGATGACAGGCCGATCACCCCGTTCGGCTTCATCCCTTCGGGAAACACCGGCTCGGCCATCCACTTGCCGCCATAGAGATAGCAGCCCTTGCGCGGGAAGAGGCCAAGCGCGTGCAGCGTGCGTGAGACCGCTGGCGGACCGGGCAGCATCGGATCGAGCGCCTTGAGGATCGGGGTGGCGATAAAGGCCGCCGACTGGAAGCCCTCCAGGCTGGGCGTGTCGAAATCCTTGGGCAGCACGAAGGCCGAGCCGATCGACACTTCGTTGGCGACGCCACCGCCGTGCAGCAGCGCCGTCTTGGATCCGCCGATGTTGAGGATGCGGTGCTGGTCCGGATCGAGGGCAGCGACGAATTCCGCGGCTTTGGCAGAGGCCCGCTTCAGCGCCTTGGCCACGCCGCCGAACAGGCCCGGTATCTCCGGCGCATGCGCCTCATAGGCCATGATGCCGTCGCAGAGCAGACCTTTTGGAATCGTGAGCGCGTTAATCTCGGCGGGATCACGAAAACCGCCGCGATGCAGGCCGACGTCAACCTCGAAAGCGAAGCGCAATTCGGTGTCGAGCGCGGCAGCGAGCGCGCCATATTCCGCCAGCCGCTCCGGCGTGTCGATCAGCCAGCAGACGCGCGACCACCAGCCGGCGCCGCCCCTGGTCAGCGCGGCCTTGGCGGCACCCACCGGCATCGGCTTGCCGTAGAGAAGATCGCCCTCGGGAAACGCGTCAAGCACGGCCTGCGACAGCGGCGGATGGAAGGTCATGAAGCGTTTGGTGCCAAGCGCCTTGGCAATATGCGAAAGCAACGGCACGCAAGGCAGCGATTTGTCGACCAGCCGCACGCCAAGGCCCGGTGCCAGCCTTTGCTTCACCAGCGCGATGTTGCTGTCCAGCCGGTCGCGATCGAGGACAAGGCAGGGCCGGAAAATCTCGGCGGCCATCAATGCGTCGGACAGGGCGGCGAAATAGGCGCTCATTGTTGGATGCCGAACAGGCCGGCCATGTAGGGCGAGACGAAACGGTTTTGCGGATCGATGTCGCGCCGCACCGCCATCGCATCGTCCCAGCGCGGATAAAGCTTCTTGAAGTCCGCCGCCTTCAGGCTGTGCATCTTGCCCCAATGCGGCCTGCCGCCATACTTGCGGAAGATCGGCTCGGCGGCGCGCATGAAAGGCAGCGGATCATTGGCCGCATCATGGTGGACGGCGACCGAGCAGGTCAGCCTTTTGTAGAATGGCGAAAGCCAGAATTCGTCGGCCGCCACCGAGCGCACCTCCATCGGGAAATAGACTTCCGGGAAATGCTTTTCCGTAAGCGCAATGATCTCGGCCAACGCCTTGGGACCTTCCTCGTAAGGCAAGTGATACTCCATCTCGTTGAATTTGGTGCGACGCTCGCTGGCGTAGACGTTGAGCCAGTCCTGCACATAGTCTTCCGGCGGCACCTTCTTCACCGCCCCCCTGATCAGCGCCCGGCGCAACGACGGCAGCCAACGCAACGCTGTCCGCAGCTTGCGCAAAGTCGCCAGTCCTTCCTCGTCGTCTTCGGTCGGCCGCGTCGTCGGTGCCGCATCGCTGAGATCGCTGGCGATGAACTGGGCATATCCGGCAAATGGAATGTAGTAGAACTCGGCCGAGCGATGCGCGGCCATCATCGTCTCGAAATTTTTGAGCATGTCGCCGATCGGCAGCACCCATTTGCGGCGGCGCAGCCGATAGGTGGCGATGTTGTTCATCGCCACTTCGGTCAGCACGCCGAAGCTGCCCAGCGCGACGCCGGTGGCGTGGATCATGTCCAGGTCGTCTGCCCGGCTGAACTCGCGCAGCTCGCCTTGCCCATCGACGAACTGCACCGCCTCCAATTGCGTGTGATAGGCGCCGAGCGTCGGGCCCGAGCCATGCGTCGCCGTGCTCAGCGCGCCGCCGATCGCCTGGCGGTCGATGTCGCCCATGTTGGGCAGGCCCTGGCCGATGTTCTGCAGGATGTGCATCAGGGCGCCGAGCCGCGTGCCTGCCCTCACCCGGGCACGGTTGTTCGCGGCATCGTGCGAGACCAGCCCCTCGATCTTCTCCAGCGAGACGATGGTGCCGTCGGACTGCACCAGCGGCGTGAAGGAATGGCCGGCGCCGGCGACGCGCAGCGGACCGGGCGCCGAGCGCACCAGTTCGGCCAGCTCGCCGGCATCGGCCGGCGTCGCGATCAATTTCGGGGAAGCCGTGACGAGGCCGGACCAGTTGCTCCAGGGATTTGCCATCTTCACCCCTTTGCTCGGACCCGGCCGAGCCGTCGCGCGACCAGCACGAAAATGCCGAGCAAAAGCACGCTCGCCAAGGCGGCGGCAGCGGCGAATTCGGGCACGGGCCGGAAGTCCGCGCCGTCGATCAGCAGCGATGCGGCGATAGGGCCGATGGCGAGGCCGAAGAGTTGGGCGGCAGGCACCAGCAGCACCGCGGTGCGCGTCTCGTCGGCGGTGATCGCCAGCCGGATCTGGTAAGGCACGATGAAGAGCAGGATGAAGCCCATCACCAGCGCCACGGCCCAGAACACCGAAAGACCCGGGCCGGATGCAAGCAGCAGCGAGCTGATCGCCGCGACGATGCCGATGACGGTGATGGCAAAACGATAGTCGATGCGCGCCTCGAAGCTTGTCGCGGTCATCGCGCCGAGCACCTGCGCGGCAAGGCTCGCCGAAACCATCAAGCCGACAGTGCGGCCATCGATGCCGAACTGCGCGCCGATGGGCTCGAGAAAAGCCCAGACGGCGCCGAAGAACATGAAATAGCAGAAGATCGACAGCAGCGCGGCGATCGCCGGCACGGTCGCCACGTTGGCGAACTGTTCTTCCTTGGGCAGGTCGGCATAGTCGTCCGGCACTGTCCAGGCCACGACGAGCGAAAGCAGGCAGACGATGCCGAGCGCGATGAAGCCGCCGGCCGAGCCCGCTCTCGGCACGGCAAAGAGCGCGAGGATCAGCGCCAGCGCGCATTGCGCCAAGGTCTGCAGCGTGACGAAATAGCCGCCGATGCGCTCGGCCCGGCGCGAGCGGGCGATCAGCTCCGTCGCGACGGCGACCAGCCCGCCCTCCGCGAGGCCGGCCAGCGTGCGCGCGCCGATCAGCGTATTGGGGCTGCCGGCATAGGCGGTCCAGACATTGGCGAGCGCGAGCAGGACGAGCAGCACCGTGCTCTTCCAGCGCATGTTCCTGGCGGGAAGCAGCATCGCCACAACGCCCGAGCCGATCGCTATCGCGATCATCTCGGCGGTGGCGACCAGCGCCAGCTCGTCGCCGGTGACGTGACCTTCGGTGTAGAGCGCACCGAGCAGCACCGGCTGCAGTCCGAGGATGAGGAGGCCGACCGAGCCGATCCACAGCGCCGAGGCCAGCTGCAGGCCCGTCGGGTTGCCGACAAGCCAATCGCCATTTTCCGCTTGCGCGGCTTGCGATGCAGTCACGAGGCGCCCTCCCTTGCAGCTCGATCGAAAAACTGACAAGTTGTCAGCATTTGACGGAACTGATACTTGATCATGTTTCTTGTCAACCGCGAATTCGAGGCTTTCACGAGATTTGGCGCATGACGCAGACAAGGCGAACGGCGACGGAACCGCGGCGCAGGCCGAAGCAGGAGCGCAGTCGCGAGCGCATCGACGCGATCCTCGCCACGACCATGCGGCTGATCGGCGAAAAAGGCATCGACGCGGTGACGATGAAGGAAGTCGGCGCACTCGCCGGCGGGCCGATCGCTACCGTCTATCATTACTTCCCCAGCAAGTCGGCGATCCTGGCGATGCTCTATGAGCGGTTCTCCGAGGAAAGCCGTGCAAGGTTCGGCGCGATCATCGCCGGGATAGGCCGGCTGGACGACGTGACCGACGCGGCCGACCGCCTGCTCGACGATTATCATGGCCGTGTCGCCGCAGACCCGGCCATCCAGGACCTGCAGAACGCCATCCAGGCCGACAAGGCGCTGCAGCATCTCGACATCGCCGAGACGAGGCAACAGGCGAAGATGTTCTGCGATAAGGTCGGGCCGATGCTCCAAGCGGAGCAGCGCGAGGCGTTCGGACGTGTCGTGTTCCTGATCTTCCAGCTCGCCGGCGGCGTCGTGCGGCTGGCGCTGACGCAGGACGAGGCGGAGGGCCGGCGCACGATCGAAGATTATCGTTCGATCATCCACACGCAGTTGCGCTTGTTTCTCTGAGCGCGATCAGGGATCCAGCTTCGGCCCCAGGATTTCCACCAGCCAATCAACAAATACCCTCACCCGTGGCGACAACTGGCGGCTCGGCGGATAGAGCACCGAGATCGGCGTCGGCGTCGGCGGAAAATCGGGAAGCACCTCGACCAGCCGGCCGGCAGCGATATCGTCCGCATAGCGGAGCCTTGGCGCCTGGAACAGCCCGAAGCCCAGCCGGACCAGCGCGGCACTTGTGTCTGAGTTCGCGACGGTGACCCGCGACGGCAGGGTGATTTCGCGAACCTTGCCGTCGACGGTGAATTCCAGCGGCATCACCTGCCTCGTGCGCGAAGACACGAAGCCTATCATCATATGGCCGGCCAGATCGTCCGGCGTGCGCGGCACCCCGTGGCGTTCGAGATAGGCGGGGCTGGCGACGGTGATTTCGCGGGCGATGCCGAGCCGCCGCACGATCATGTCGCTGTCGGGCAGCGTGCCGGCCCTGATGACGCAATCGACGCCTTCGCGCACGAGATCGACGAGGCGGTCGCCTTCGCCGATATGCACGGTCAGGCCCGGATATCTGGCGAGCAGCGCCGGCAATTCCGGCAGTAGGAAGGTGCGCGCCATGTGGCCGTTGACGTCGACGCTGAGCCTTCCCCCCACCTCGTGCGCGCCGAAGCCGCCTTCGGCATCCTCGATGTCGGCCAGGATGCCGATGCAGCGCTGGTAATAGGCTTCGCCGTCGAGCGTCGTCGTGACATGGCGCGTGGTGCGGCGAAGCAATTGCACGCCGAGCCGTTCTTCGAGCTGCTTGATAGCGGCGGTGGCGCTGGAGCGCGGCAGGGCGAGATCGGCGGCGGCCGCAGTGAAGCTGCGCCGTTCCACGACGCGGGTGAAGAGCCGCATGCTGTCGAATCGGTCCATCGCTGATTGTTCGCACATGCTGAATAGTGTTGGCAATCCATGGCCGATTATATCGGCCCACCGGGCGAGTATATGCATCTCCATCCAGATAGAAGGAGATTTCGCCATGACCACCCGCCCCATCGCTCTCATCACCGGCGGTAGCCGCGGCCTCGGCCGCAACACCGCGCTCAACCTCGCCCGCAAGGGCGTCGACGTCGTCCTCACCTATCGCTCGCGCGCCGACGAGGCGAAGACGGCAATCGCCGAGATCGAGGCGGCCGGCGGCCGGGCTGCCGCGCTTGAGCTCGACGCCGGCGCCGTCGCCAGCTTCCCGGCTTTCGTTGAAGCGTTGAAGAAGACGCTTCACGAGACCTGGCAACGCGACCGTTTCGATTATCTCCTCAACAATGCCGGCACCGGTCTGCGCAAGCCAATCGCCGAGACGACGCAAGAGGAGTTCGACACGTTGATGAACATCCACCTCAAGGGCGTGTTCTTCCTCACCCAGGCGCTGCTGCCGCTGATCAACGATGGCGGCCGTATCATCAACGTCTCGAGCGGCCTGGCGCGCTTCTCGGTCCCGGGCTCCGCCGCCTATGCGATGATGAAGGGCGGCGTCGAAGTGTTCACGCGCTACCTCGCCAAGGAACTGGCAGCCCGGCGCATCACCGCCAACACGGTGGCGCCGGGCGCGATCGCGACCGATTTCAACGGCGGCCATGTGCGCGACGACGCCGAGATCAATCGCGTCGTGGCCGACATGACGGCGCTCGGCCGCGCCGGTGTCGCCGACGACATCGGCCCGATGATCGCCTCGCTGCTGTCCGAGGACAATCGCTGGGTCAACGCCCAGCGCATCGAGGTGTCTGGGGGCATGAACATCTAGGCGATCGGTCACTTGACCTGCCGGATCAGTCCTTCGAAGCCGTCGGCAAGATTGGCATTGCCGGCGGCGATGAAGCTCGACAGGTTCCTGGCCCGCCCAGGGGTCTTGTTGGCATCGAGCAGCACCGCCCTGCCCTCATGCATGACGAAGTCGAACTTGCCGTAATCGAAGCCAAGCTGGCGCCGCAGCGCGCGCAGCTCGTCCGGCACGGGCACCGCCTCGCGGCGGATGGTGTCGTCGCCCTTGACCAGGCTCTGCGGCGAGACATGACGGGTGCAGCGCTCGCGCTCGCCGCAGAACAGCCAGAAGCGGGCGCCAATACCGTCCGACGAACCGCAGGAAGTCCGCGCCCTGCGTTGGCCGGTCGCACCTCGACGTTCCACGAGCTCAAATGGCGCGTGGCCATGACCGCCAACGGCGGCGCGCCTGACTACACGATGCCGGTGCGGAGAATCCTGGAGCAATTCGACGCGCTGTTTCCCGATCGTGAAGAGCTGTCGGCTCGAACCGAATGGGAACTGCCGGTCGTCGGAACCATCGACGTCTACCGGAACTCGTCCGTCGTCTACAGCTTCGCTCCGGCGGCAGCGCTGATCAAGGAAGCCGGGACCTTCTTCGATGATGTCCGGCTGGCCTCGACCGGCACATACGGGCTCGCGGAACGCTGCCCGCTGCTGGTGCTGCGTTCGCCGAAGCGCCTTGACTGACGGGCGGGGTTGCTCGTCGGCGCCTCGCGATGGCCGGCGCATTTCGGCCTGGCGTCTCGCAGGAGAAAAATTTCGCGCCGCTGCCCCGTTGCGCGCGCCTTGACTCCGGCAACCCAGCGGCCTATCTCAGCGCCACGTTAGCACTCGCCTTTGGTGAGTGCTAACTTATATCCGGCGGCCTCGCCGGATGGAGGAACAGTTCTCACCGTTCTCATTCGAGGAAGATAACATGGCAAAGTCCAAGTTCCGCCCGCTTCATGACCGCGTGGTCGTTCGCCGGGTCGAATCCGAATCCAAGACCGCCGGCGGGATCATCATCCCGGATACGGCGAAGGAGAAGCCGCAGGAAGGCGAGATCATCGCCGTCGGCTCCGGCGCCCGCGACGAAAGCGGCAAGCTCGTGCCGCTGGACGTCAAGGCCGGCGACCGCATCCTGTTCGGCAAGTGGTCGGGCACTGAAGTCAAGCTCAATGGCGAAGACCTTCTGATCATGAAGGAATCCGACATCATGGGCATCATTGGCTGATCATCGGCCTCACCTGAATCTTCATCTTCGGGCTCTTCCCGAGCCCCTGCCAGGAGCTAAAACATGGCTGCCAAAGACGTAAAATTCTCCCGCGATGCCCGTGAGCGCATGCTGCGCGGTGTCAACATCCTCGCCGACGCGGTGAAGGTCACCCTCGGCCCCAAGGGCCGCAACGTCGTCATCGACAAGTCGTTCGGCGCCCCGCGCATCACCAAGGACGGCGTTACCGTCGCCAAGGAAATCGAGCTTGAGGACAAGTTCGAGAACATGGGCGCGCAGATGGTCCGCGAAGTTGCTTCGAAGACCAATGACATCGCCGGCGACGGCACCACGACCGCAACGGTTCTGGCGCAGTCGATCGTCCAGGAAGGCCACAAGGCGGTTGCCGCCGGCATGAATCCGATGGACCTGAAGCGCGGCATCGACCTCGCCGTTGGCGACGTCGTCACGACGCTGATCAAGAACGCCAAGAAGATCAAGACCTCGGAAGAAGTTGCCCAGGTCGGCACCATCGCCGGCAATGGCGATGCCTCGGTCGGCTCGATGATCGCCGAAGCGATGCAGAAGGTCGGCAATGAGGGCGTCATCACCGTAGAGGAGGCCAAGACCGCCGAGACCGAGCTCGAAGTCGTCGAAGGCATGCAGTTCGACCGCGGCTACCTGTCGCCCTACTTCGTCACCAACGCCGACAAAATGGTTGCGGACCTGGAAGACGCCTACATCCTTCTGCACGAGAAGAAGCTCTCCAACCTGCAGGCCATGCTGCCGATCCTCGAGGCTGTCGTGCAGACCTCGAAGCCGCTGGTCATCATCTCGGAAGACGTCGAAGGCGAGGCCCTGGCCACGCTCGTCGTCAACAAGCTGCGCGGCGGCCTGAAGATCGCCGCCGTCAAGGCGCCGGGCTTCGGCGACCGCCGCAAGGCCATGCTGGAAGACATCGCCATCCTCACCGGTGGCCAGGTCATCTCGGAAGACCTCGGCATCAAGCTCGAGAATGTCGGCCTCAACATGCTCGGCCGCGCCAAGAAGGTGTCGATCTCCAAGGAGAACACCACCATTGTCGACGGGGCAGGCAAGAAGGCCGAGATCCAGGGCCGCGTGTCCCAGATCAAGCAGCAGATCGAGGAGACCACCTCGGACTACGACAAGGAGAAGCTGCAGGAGCGTCTGGCCAAGCTCGCCGGCGGCGTCGCGGTGATCCGCGTCGGCGGCGCGACCGAGATCGAGGTCAAGGAAAAGAAGGACCGCGTCGATGACGCTCTCAACGCGACCCGTGCGGCCGTCGAAGAAGGCATCGTTCCCGGCGGCGGCGTCGCGCTTCTGCGCGCTTCGCTGAACATCAAGGCAACCGGCGCCAACTCCGACCAGACCGCTGGCATCAACATCGTTCGTCGCGCCCTGCAGGCTCCGGCCCGTCAGATCGCGTCCAACGCCGGTGCGGAAGCATCGATCGTTGCCGGCAAGATCCTTGAGAACAAGGGCCCGACCTTCGGCTACAACGCCCAGACCGGCGAATATGGCGACATGATCGCCATGGGTATCGTCGATCCGGTCAAGGTCGTTCGCACGGCTCTCCAGGACGCGGCCTCGGTCGCCGGCCTGCTCGTCACCACCGAAGCCATGATCGCCGAAGCTCCCAAGAAGGAGTCGGCTGGCGGCGGCATGCCTGGCGGCATGGGCGGCGGCGGCATGGGTGGCATGGGCGGCATGGACTTCTAAGAAGTCCATAAAGCACGCCCATCAACCAATGTTGCTCAAGCCCGCAAGCGGGCTTGAGTGGCGGCATGGACTTCTAATCCAGCCGATCTGGCTAACACACGGAAAGGGGCGGCAGAGATGCCGCCCTTTCTCGTTGCGGCGGCCTAGAACGTGCTGCTCCATGGGCAACCCCTGCCCTGCAGCTTCAACCGACTGCCTAAACTTTGTGCAATTCCTCAACAAAATCAGCGCCTTCGATTAAACGCCCGCGATCGTTGCGGCATTTGTCGGACAATATTTTTTAAGATGTCCGCGCCTACTAATGAATAGGGCGTGCTTGATTGCTCGCGCGCTTAGGGGTGTCGGGGTCTTCATCGATGCAAATTCTCCACCGGTTCGTGCGTAACCGTGACGGCAACGTCCTCATCATGTCCGCGCTGCTTTTGCCGCTGCTCGTCGGCATGGCGGCGCTGGTCACCGAATATGGCGGCGCGCTGGTCGAGCGCGCCAGCAACCAGCGCACCGCCGATCTCGCGGCCTTTGCCGGCGCGCTCGCCTACAACAAGACACAGTCGACCGACCGGATGACCGCGGCGGCGGTCAATGTCGCCACGCTCAACGGCGTTCCGGCAGCCGATGTGTCGGCGACGCTGGTCACCTCGCCGAAGACAACCGGCGTGAACGCGGTCTCCGTATCGATCCGTACGCAGAAACAGCTGCTGCTTGCGCGCGTCCTCGACAATCGCCAGCAATTGCAGATCTACGCCAGTTCCGTCGCTGAGCTGGGCTCGCAGCCATCGACACCGGGTTGCATGCTGGCACTGGACGGCACCCAGACGGGCATCACGCTGTCAGGCGGCACGGCCGTCAACGCCCCCAAATGCACGGTCTCGTCGAATAACACGATCACCGTTCCGTGCGGCACCGGCATCTCGGCTATCGGCGTCAACTACAACTCCGCCACGGCCCCGAGCCAGCCTTGCAACGGCATCACCGGACCAAACGGGACGGCGGCGGTGATCACCAAGAAGTCGACTCCCGATCCGCTGGCGGGCAATTCCGCGGTCGCGGCTGCCGTCGCCCGCTTTGCCACCGTGGCGGCGCTCTCGCCAACCGCCGCGCCAGCAGCGCCGACCACCTCGAGCGGCAACAATATCGACTTCGGCTGGACCCAGGGATCAACCCAAGGCCAGGCGAATGCGCTGGGCTGCGCCGCCAGTTGGGCATCGTCGTCATCAACCTGGACGCTGAATTGCGGCAGCAAGACCACGGTCAACCTGGGTACCATCACGATCGGCGGCGGTATCAATCTCAACTTCGCCACCACGGGCGCGGCGACGACCGTCTACAACATCTCCGGCGATCTCACGACCAGCGCCACCACGAAGTTCGGACCGGGCACCTACAATTTCGCGGGCAAGCTGACCACGGCCGGAACCACCACCTTCGGCGCCGGCACCTATAATTTCGGCAAGCAGGTGACAACCACCGGGACTACCACATTCGGTGCCGGCACTTTCAACTTCAGCAAGGGGCTGACGACCGGCTACGGCACCACGGCGTTCGGCGCCGGCACGTTCAAGATCGGCATCAGCGATAACACCTGCGGCGGCATCGCGCGCGTCAGCCTCTGCAACAGCAGCACGCTCACCTTCGGCGGGCCGAGCACATTCGAGCTGCCTGGCGGCATCAACAATGCCGGCGGCGCCACGCTGACTTTCGGCTCGGGCACCTCCAACAGCTACAAGATCGGTCCCGGCGGCAATGGCGATGCCATCACGCTCGGCGGCGGCTCCATCACGATCATGGCCGATGCCACCAGCTCGGGCGTGTTCCAGGTCGTCGGCGATGTGAACGGAGGCGGAGGCGGCAGCTGCTTCGTCGTCCCGGCCACCGCCCAGCACGACATCGAGGGCAACTTCATCGCCTCGGGCGCGGTGCTGCTCGGCGCCGGCGTCTACACGATCGACGGTTACTTCGCGCTGGGCGGGAGCGGCGGCGGCAGCGCCAGCTGCGGCGGCTCGACGATCAGCGTCAGCGGCAACAACGTAACGCTGGTGCTGTCGGGCAAGACCAAGTCGAACTCGGGAAGCTGCAATGGCTATGTCTTCTGCGTGGCCGCCGGCTACAGCAACATCGTGCTGACCGCGCCGCAGATGGGCGCCACGGCGAAGCTTGCCGTGATCGGACCGACGTCGACCTCGGTCACGGCCGGCGCAACCTTCGCCGAAGGCGGTTCCAACGCGCAGATCTCCGGCGCGTTCTATTTCCCTTACGGGCCGATCATCATGAATGGCGGCTCCAGCATCCTGGGTTCGAACACCGATACGACCAAGTGCCTGCAGCTGATCGGTTCCCTGATCACCCTGTCAGGCGGCACGGCGGCCACCTCGGAATGCGTCGCCGCCACCGGCGCTACCACGAGCAGCAAGGTGAGCCTCGTCCAGTGATGCCACGTTTCAAAATCAGCCCAGCATTCGCCCGCTTTCTCCGCCGCGAGACGAGCGGCGCATCGGCCGTCGAGTTCGCGCTGATCAGTCCGGTGCTGATCCTGATCCTTGCCGGGCTGGTCGACATCGGCGCCTCGCTGAAGGCGAAGTTCGATCTGTCCTCGGCGATCTCGGCCGGCTCCAACTACGCGCTGCTTGGCGCCGACAAGGTCAACTCCGCCGGCGGCGGCACGCTTGCCGGCAACATCCTGGCGGTGGTGGCGAACGGGTTGGGCAGCGCCGGGGGCAGCGTCCAGGTCGTCGTCAACAACGGCGCCACAGTCAACTACGACACGAGCAACGGCACAGCGACCCAGACGGGCACCGTCTCCAACGCCGATCTCTGCTATTGCCCGACCGGCAGCGCGGCCAGCGTCACCTGGGGTTCGGCGGTGACCTGCGGCTCGACCTGCCCGGCCGGCGGCATCGGGGGCAAGTTCGTCGCCATCAGCGCAAGCCGGTCCTTCTCGCCGCTGTTCGGCGGCTTCGACGTGGTGAACAGCGGCAACATCACCGTCCGGGCCATGGTGCAGCCGCAATGAGACACGTCCTGGAGCGCTTTGCGGCGAAGTCTTTGATCCCGTTCATCCGCGACCGGTCCGGCGCCAATGCGGTCGAATTCGCCCTGCTTTCGCTGCCGCTCTTGCTGGTGCTGTTCGGCACGGTGGAGTTCGGCCGCATGTACTGGACACAGCACGTGCTGCAGGACACGGCGACAGCCGGCGCGCGGTGCGTCGGCGTGCTGCAGAGCGGCTGCTCGCAAAACGGCACCTACAACGCCGCCAACACCGTTACCTTCATCAGCGGCATGGCTGCGGCGGACGGCATAGCACTCACTGGCACCAACATCAACGTCAACAACAACACGACCTGCTCGGGCCTCAGCGGCTTCACCACCGTGCGGGTCTCCTACACATTCGCGACGGTGCTGCCATCCGTCCTGATCGCCTTGGCCAACGGCCCACAGCTCAGCGCCACGGCCTGCTTTCCCAACCAGGGCGCATGATCCGAAAGATTTGAACCGGTTTTTCGGGCAGACTTCAGGTCGACTCGGCCTGAAATCATCCGGCTTTAGCGGTCACACGGCTGTCTTTGCAGGGTGAGCTACGCCACCAGCCAGCACGGCCTGCTCGACCAGCGCCGCAACCTCGTCGGCCACGGCGGCGAGCGGCGTGCGGTCGCGGGTGGCGCGGGCGATCACCATCAGGCCTTCCAGCGAAGATTCGACCAGCAGGGCCAGCGCCTGCGCGCGCCGCTCCGGCACCCCTGCCCTGACGAACGCCTGGCGCAGCAGTCCGATCCACTGCTCGAAGGCCGAGCGGCAGATTTCAACCAGGTCCGGAACGTTGTTCGGCGCGTCGAGCACCACCGGCGCGACCGGACAGCCGAACGAGAATTCGTTTTCCTCCAGCATGCGTCCGACCGACTGGTAGATGTGGTGGACGGCAACGGCGGGATCGCTTTCTTCCAACAGCGCGGCGCCCAGCCGCTCCGTCACGTCGGCGACACTGGCTCGCGTCACCTCGATGACCAATTGGTCCTTGCCGCCCGGGAAATGGAAATAGAGGGAGCCGCGCGGTGCTCCGCTGGCGGTTAGAATGTCGTTCAGCGACGTGCCGTGATAGCCGCGCTTGCGGATGAGCAGCGCCGTCGCCTCGATCATGCGGGTGCGTGTGTCCGTCGCCACGTCGACCTCTCAAAATGTCAACCTCTGTCAGGAGTGCGCATTATAGGGCTTGCCCCGAATATGACAATCGGTCTACATAATATGTAAATCGGTCTACATATAGCGGAGGCAAAAATGCGGACTTACCGGCTCGAGGAATTCGGCGCCATCGAGGCGCTGGTCATGCGCACGGAAGCGCTGCCCAAGCCGGGTGCAAACCAGATCCTGGTACGAGTGCGCGCCACCTCGCTCAACCGCCGCGACACGATGATCCTCAACGGCACTTATCCTCTGGCACCGCGTGCCGGCATCGTGCCGCTGAGCGACGGTGCCGGCGAAGTCGTGGCCGTCGGCGATGGCGTCACCCGCTTTGACGTCGGCGACCGCGTCACCGGCAGCTATTTCGCGCGCTGGATCGACGGCCGCATGCATCCGGGCGTGATCGACCAGCTCGGCTGCACGCTGGACGGCATGCTCTCAGAATATGCGCTGCTTGACGAGCAATGGGCGGTGCGGCTGCCGGACCATCTTTCCTGGCAGGAGGCTGCGACTTTCACTTGCGCCGGGCTGACCGCCTGGAGCGCGCTGACGGGCGCCGAGATCCCGAAGCCGGGGCAATGGGTTCTCACCATTGGCTCAGGTGGTGTTGCGCTGTTTGCCTTGCAGTTCGCCAAGCTCATGGGCTGCCGTGTGGCCGCTGTCACCTCGCGGACGGAGAAAACCGAGAGGCTGCGGGCGCTCGGCGCCGACCTCGTCGTCGCGGCAGCCGAAACGCTGGAATGGGGCATGAAGCTGCGCGAGGCGACCGGCGGCATCGACCTGGTCGTCGAAACCGGCGGCCCGGCGACTTTTGCGCAATCGCTGATCGCCAGCACGCTTCACGGGCGCATCGTGCTGCTCACCGTGCAGGACCGCAACGGCAAGTCGGTCGAGATTCCGGGCGCCGTCTATCAGCGCAGCCTGGTCACCATCGGCCGTCTCTTTGTCGGCAGCCGCAACGGGCTCGAGGCGATGCTTGCCGCGGTCGCCACGCACCGGCTGAGACCGATCATCGACAAGGTCTTCCCGTTCGCCGAGGCGCGCGAGGCTTACCGCCATTTCCAACTGGGCGACGTCTTCGGCAAGGTCGTCATCGACGGCGCGTGATCGCCGCGTTTCCGCAAAACCAGATAGGAGATCAGCCATGACAATCCGCGAAGCCTCGGCCCAATGGCAGGGCACGCTCAAGGAAGGATCCGGCCGGCTGCGGCTGGGCAGCGGCGTGTTCGAAGGCGCCTATTCCTTCCCGTCCCGCTTCGAGAACGGCCCGGGCACCAATCCGGAAGAGCTGATTGCGGCCGCCCATGCCGGCTGCTTCTCGATGGCGCTCACCGCCATGCTCGGCGCCGAAGGCCATACGGCCGAGAGCATCCGCACCATCGCCAAGGTGCATCTCGGCGCAACCACGGCCGGGCCGACGATCACCCGCATCGAGCTCGAAACTCAGGCGAACATCGCCGGCATATCGGCGGAGGATTTCGAGCGGCTGGCGCAAAAAGCCAAGGCGGCCTGTCTCGTCTCGCGCGCGCTGGCGGGCGTCGCCACCATCACGCTCAAGGCGGGGCTCGTAGCTCACTGAAACGACAGGAGAATATCCAATGACCCAGGAATTGATCATTGACATCGCCGCGGCCAAACGCTCCGCCGAGACGGCGGAAATCATGCGGCGCTACAACGACGTCTTCCAGCGTCACGATCCGGCGGCACTGGACGAATTGGTGGCGGAGGGTTGTGTGATCGAGAACACCACGCCGGCGCCCGACGGCGCCCGCCGCACCGGCAAGGCGGCTTGCGTCGAATTGTGGTCGGCGATCGCCACCGGACCCGGTACCCGCTTCGACATCGAAGAGACGTTCGTCGCCGGCGACCGCGCCACGATCCGCTGGCGCTTCTGGATGGCCGACGGCAGGTCGCTGCGCGGCGTCAACCTGATGCGCGTCGCCGATGGGCAAATCGTCGAGGCGATGGGCTATGTGAAAGGTTAAGTATCGACCACCGCAACCGCATCGACCTCGATCAGATATCCAGGCGACAGGCTGGCCACTCCCAACACGACGTTGGCCGGCTTGTGGTCCCCGAACAGAGCCACGCGGGCGGCATCGATGATCGGGTAATGGTCATCGAGCCGGTAACCGACGACGTAGATCATGATCTTCGCCACGTCGTTGGGACGGGCGCCTGCGGCGGCAATAGCCCGACCGAGATTGGCGAACACCTGGCGCGTTTGAGCCGTGAAATCGCCTTCGCCGACAAGCTTGCCGTTCAGGTCTTCAGATTCCTGGCCGGCGATAAATATCAGCCTGGTGCCTTTCGCCACGACAACTTGGCTGTACGTGTCAGGCTTGGGCAGATCCTGGGGATTGATCCATTCAAGCGTCATTGCGACCGCCTTTCTTACTCGGATTTCCGGCCTTACTCGGATTTCTGGATCTCTCGAGCCTCATTAGCCCAAAGCTCCTCCGAGGCTCGACCATGGGCTATGTAGAAGGCTGGCGCCAAAGGCTACCGATCGGCAAGCGCCAGCTTGGCGCCGAGCATGACGAAGGCGGCGGCAAAGCTGCGGCGCATCCATGTCAGCACCTTCGGCCGCGACACGATGTGGTTGCGCACCGATGCCGCGAAGACGCCGTAGATGGCGAAGACGACGAACGTCATCAGCATGAAAACGCCGGAGAGCTCCAGCATCTTGGGCAGCGCGTGCGGCTCGGTGGTGCTGACGAATTGCGGCAGGAAGGCAAAGAAGAAGATCGACAGTTTCGGGTTCAGGATGTTGATCAGGATGCCCGAGGTGATCGTTCTGGCGGTTGAGCGCGGCGCGGCGTCCTCGTCGATGCTGAGGTCGCCTTTTTCCTTCAATGTGTTCCAGGCCATGTAGAGCAGATAGGCGACACCGAGATATTTCAGCGTCTCGAAGGCGACGGCGCTTGTGTGCAGCACTGCGGCGAGGCCGGTGATGGCGGCCGCCATATGCGGGATGATGCCAAGCGTGCAGGCGAAGGCCGCGACAATTGAGGCGCGCGCGCCGCGCGAGAGGCCGGCGCCAAGCGTGTAAATGACGCCGGTGCCGGGCGAAGCCACGATGATCAGCGACGTCAACAGGAATTCAATGCTCATGGGTTTCCTCCGCAGCCCTGCCCGGCGGGAAGGTACCGGGAGGCGTGCAACAGGGCAAGCGGGGCCGCTTTTCCTCGCCCCCATGAAATGGGCTACGCCATGCACACATCTTCTGTGACTGGCGCGACTGATCGGGCCGAGGCTTGATTGCCAGGTGGTTCCCCCAATCCGTCGCTGCTTCGCAGCGCCACCTTTCCCCCCTCCGGAGGGAAAGGAAGGGAGCGTTGCTGGACGGGCGTTGACGGCAAAAAGCTTGGCCCCTTTCCTCTACCCCGTCGATCGGGGGAGAGGTGGCTCGGCGAAGCCGAGACGGAGAGGGAATGGCGCCGCCCTTAAAGCAATCTGAGGAACCGCCGGCGCGCAGCCCCTCTCCGGCCGCTGCGCGGCCACCTCTCCCCCCGCTTGGCGGGGCGAGGAAACTAGCTCACCGCAAGCCCATGCGCCGCCCTCGCCATCAGGCAGTCGCCGCCGCCGGGCATGCAGGCGCGGCAGACGTCGGGGCGCAGCTCGTAGATGCCGCAGGCCGTGTGCTTGCCCACCTCGCCGGTGAGCGCCGAGCATCGGCCGCCCTCGCAGCGCATGCCGGACTGGTCGGCTGCTACCAGCTCGGCCGGGATGCGGTCGAGCTGCTCGTCCTCCTCGGTCGAAAAACGCGGCCAGTCTGCCGAGTAGGAGCAGCAGGCGCCGCAGCTCTGACAGTCGAAAACGGCGACCGCGCCGCCATCCTCGTCGACAGACACAGAGGACTGACCGAGCTGGCCGAGCGGCCCGGCTGTGCGACCGCCGTCCTGCGGCAAGGGCGCTACTTCTTCCTGGTCTTGCGCGCCGGCGCTTCGGCCGGCGACTTGAACAGATCGGTCGCAACCTCTGCGGGCGCATCCGGCTTTGCCGCCGGCTTGGCTGGCTTGGCAGCGGCGGGCGGAGCTGCCGGTTGGTCCTTGGCGGAGAATTTTATGGCCATGTCAGTCCTCGTCAGAAAAGCGCGATGATGGCGCATTCGGTTTGCGCAAGCGGCCGATCAGCGCCGAGACCGCCGTGATGTTCATTTCCTCGGGCGACCAGTTCCTGGCGTCCTCGATGTGGTGCGGCGCCAGCTCACGATGCGTGCTGCCGCTGTAGGCGGCATCCTGATAGCTGGTGCGCTGATGGGTCTTGGCGTCTTCTCGCACATACTCGATCAGATAGTTCGGGGCTTCGGCGCGGCCGCGTACGCCAACGCGCACCTGGGCATCGCCATGCGCTCGCTTGCAGCGTTCGAGCCTTTCCAGCACTCGGCGAACATATTCGATCGGCTTGTCAAGGGTATCGACCATATCGGCGATGGTCGCATCGGCGGCGATCGGCGTTAATGGTACGCGTTTGGCGGCCATCAGCGTGTGCCTGCCGGTTTCGGCAAAGCCTGCCCACATGATTCATTCGAGCTAGCGGTCAAAATCTTCTCCTGCCCGGAGGGCTGATGCCGAAATGGCAGAGCGTCTTTCGGCCATGACCACGCACAAAGCAACACGGCGCCGGATTTAAATTGCGGACGCCCGCATCCCTGGCCTTGCCGCATTCTTATCACATCGTGGCGGACGTTGGGGCTATCCGCAAAAAAGGGCAAAAAATTCGTCGGCTGCGGAACCAATGTCGTGGCGGGCCGTTTCCACCCAAGCCGTCAGCAATTCACGAGCAATCGAGAACGGCTGATGGCAAAAGCGCCTCCCGCGCCGTAACAAGCGCGAGAGGCGTTTTCTATTGTTCACCGCTCCTGATCGGTCGGACGGATAAGTATCTCGTTGACATTGACCCTGGGCGGCTGGCTGACGGCATAGAAAATCGCGTTCGCAATGTCTTCCGCGGTCAGCGCCTCCATCGTGGCGAGACGGTGTTCGAGTCCGGCCTTGGATTGCACGTTGGTGATATGATCGCCGAGTTCGGTACGCACAAGGCCCGGCTCGACGACGGTGACGCGCACCTTGTCGGCATAGACCTCGCGGCGCAGCGATTCCGAAAAAGCCACCACCCCGAACTTGGTCGCCGCATAGCCGCTAGCGCCGGGATTTGCGACCCGGCCGGCGACCGAGGAGACGTTGACGATATGACCCTTTGAGGCCTTCAGGTGCGGCAGCGCCGCCTTGGTGGTCGCCATCAGGCCAATAAGGTTGAGCTCGATCATCTGGCGCCAGTCGTCTAGATCGGCTTCGGCCGCGGGAGCAAGCAGCATGACGCCGGCATTGTTGACGAGGATATCGAGCCCTCCCCATTCGGATACGACCTTATCGACCATCGCGGCGATGTCGCCGGGCTTGGCGATGTCGGCTTCAATGGCGAGCGCGACGCCATCGGCCTGTTCGATGCGCGCAACCAGTGCTTCGAGGCGATCGGCACGACGGGCAGCGACCGCGACTTTCGCGCCGGCCGCGGCAAGGACCGCGGCGGCGGCCTCGCCGATGCCGGACGAAGCGCCGGTGACGAGCGCGACCTTGCCCGTGAGTGGTGAATTTGCGGTTGTCATGAGAAATCTCCAGGAGCCCGGCCCGCCCCTTCACATAGGCCGCCCCGCCGAGGCTTGAAGGCCCCATGAGAGCCATCGACGCAATTTGCCCGAGCCTGCCCGGGCTCAATCCTGTTCGTGCGACCCAGGCTCCGGCCAGGGCTCCCTGGCGGCTTCGGCATACCAGTGCCGCATCGCGGGCATCGCCAATATCGCGTCGACATAGGCGCGGGTGACGGGCGCCAGCTCGCCGCCATAGGTGTCGAAGCGCGTCACCACCGGCGCATACATGGCATCGGCCGCGGTGAAATGGCCGAACAGGAACGGGCCGCCTTCGCCATATTGCTCGCGGCACTGGCGCCAGATCGCTTCGATCCTCGCCCGCTGCGCCTCGCCCTCGGCATCGAGCGGCTTATGGGATTTCGGCCTGCGCAGGTTCATCGGCCATCCGTAGCGGACTTCGCGGAAGCCCGAATGCATTTCCGTCGCCACCGAGCGCGCCAGTTGACGGGCGCCGAGATCGGTCGGCCAGAGCCTTTTTTCCGGATAGAGATCGGCCAGATATTCAAGGATGGCAAGCGTTTCCCAGACGATCCTTCCATTGTGATTCAAGACCGGCACAAGGCCCGTCGGCGACACCTTGGCGAGGTTGGCCGCCGTCTCGGGCGTGCGCAGCCGCACGAAGCCTTCCTCAAAGGGGATATCCAGGCGCTTCATCGCCACCCATGGCCGCAGCGACCATGAGGAAAAGCATTTGTTGCCGATATAGAGGGTGAACTCCGCCAAGACCGTCTCCTGATGATGTCAATCCGCTGCGGTCGTCATGATCGCCGTCGGCCTGACGCCGGCGCGGGCCCGGATCGCGGCGACCGCTGCCTTTATGTCGGGGTTGACCTCGATCGCCTTGCGGCCGGCCTCGATCGCGAGGTCTACCTGGTCTATCGGCAGCCGCAGCCTGGTCGGGATCTCGTTGAGCTTCGCCTGCACCGCCGGATCGACATCGGCGAAGGACAGGTGCTGGACAACAAGGCGGACATCACGGCAGTTCCAGCCGGAAGCCGAACCACGATAGGCGGAAACGGCGGAGGCTGGCAGGCCACAACGATAGCGCACCAGCTCGCCCTTCCATTGCGAGACGGCGAGCGTCAACGCATCGAACTCGTCGCGCACCGAGGCGGCGAGTGTGGTGCTGGTCACGGCGTCGAGGAGTTCGGCAGCCCTTGGCCCATGCAGGGACTTCGCCCAGCTCACGTCGCTGTCGCTCCCCGCATCCGCGACAATGAAGATCAACGTCGTCAGGCGGACCGCGGCCGATGGCGACAGCGGCCCGTAAGGCGTACCCGCGGCGGAACGCTCGAGCGTGAAGCCGGTGACGCCGATATTGTCGGTGAGGCCGCCGTCGAGCAGCTTCACATAGTCGAGCGGATCGGCGTTCTGATAGGAATCCAGAGCGCTGGCATAGGCCTTGAGCCGCAGCGAGGCATTGCGGTCCTCGAGCGCCAGGCTCAGCCATTGCGGCCTGCGGTAACCGCAATGAGGACTGGTCGCCGAGACCACGATCGGCGCGAACACGATCGGCACGGCGGCCGATGCTGCGACAGCATCAGCAATCCGCACTTTGTCGAGATCGCTGCACAGCGCCGCAAAGGTGTCGTAGGTGAAAAGGAAAGGCGTGCGGTTGTAGATGTCGGAAGCGTTGATCCAGACGATCGGCGCGTTCGGCCTGTGCAACGCCTTGAAAGTCGCGCCGTCGAAGAGATGATCGTTCAGCCATCTGGCGAAGCCGCTTCGGTCGTTGACGCCGCCATAATAGGCGCGAACCAGATTGACCGGAGAGATCGATACCCTGAGATCGGCCTCGGCATTCTGGGTCAGGAAGCGCTCGCGAAAATCCCGGTAGCCGTCCCTGCCCTTGTAGCCGAAATAGGCGGCGGCGACGGCGCCTCCCGAGGCGCCAGAAATCATCCTGATGTCGTCGACCAGCGTGCGGCGTTTCGGCCGTTCGTCGATGACGATATCGTCGAGCGCCCGCAGCACGCCATAGGAGAAAGCGGCCGCCCGAGTGCCGCCGCCCGAGAACGCCAGCCCGACGACGGTCGAACCGTCATCGGCGGTGTCGGGTATGTAGGTGGGTGACGGGTGGCCGACTTCTGTGCTCAGCACGTTGATCGGCCCGACATCGTCGGCGACGCAGCCGGCCACGGCCATCAAAACTGCGACAAAGGCCACACGAAGACGCAAACTCGTTTCCCCCAGGGCTGCCCTCTCCCGCAGCCGCGGCAGACCCTAACCGGATTGCCTTATCCGATGCAACCGCACCGAGAGAGAGATCGCCGCGGCCTGGAACCCAAACGGATCCGGCACGTTGTCAGACCCGGATGCGGTTTCTCGCGTCCAGACCCAGGAGATGCGCGTCAAGCAAATGAAGGGGTCCGTCAAGCAAACGGCCGGCAAGGCCACCGGCAACAGGCGGACCCAGGCTGAAGGCGCCGCCGACAAGATCGCCGGCAAGATGCAGAAGGCTTATGGCGACGTGAAGGAGAAGTTTCGCAAAGCGTTCTGGGGCCGTCTTGTCTTGATGGCGAGATAGGCAAGAGGCCGCCGCGAGGCGGCCTTTTCATGTCTGGAATTGCTTGGCGAAAGCGTTGGTGAAGACGATCTCGCCATGGTCGCCGGCCGCCTCGCCCAACACCACATCCATGTTGCCGGCAGTGACCCTGGCCAGCGCGAAGCCGCCCATATAGGCCGCCTTCGGCTTGATGATGTCTAGCCCGTCACGCTGGTAGATCATCGGCACTTCGTGCTGGTGGCCGTGGAAGACGGCAATCACATTGTAGCCCTTTATCGCGGCCAGCAGCGCCTGGCGGTCGGCCTCGCCCCACCAATGCGGGCGGCCCGAGCCATCGTCATCATAGGTGTGTTTCACCGGATCCCAGCGCTCCGTCGAGAAAGTGTCCCAGCCATAATGCTGGAACAGGACGACCGGCCGGCCGTCGCCGGCATAGGTGGCGAGGTCCTGCTTCAGCCAAGGCAGGCTGCTTGGCGCGCCATGGCCGGTATCGCCGGCGAAGCGGTGCATCTGGACGAGATGCAGGCCGCCCCAGTCCCAGGAATAGCAGTCGGTATCGACGTCGTATTCGGTAGCGGGCACCGGCGGCTTGAAGAACACGCCGGGACGATGGTTGACCTCGACATAATCGCGCAGTTCGCGGCGATACCAATCGACGTGCGGCGGCGAGCCGTTCTGGTCGAGATCATGATTGCCGAGCCCGACATAGACCGGGATGTGAATCCGGTCCGGCCCGACACCTTCCTGATAGCGCTTGGAGAACTGCAGAAGCTGCGTGCCTTCGCTGGGCTCCGTGACCTGGCCGCCGCCATCGTCGGTGATGTCGCCGCCGGTGACGAGGCCAAGCGGCGTGCCGATGCGGGTGCCGGCCGAATGCAGGCCAGTGGCAACGCCGTCGATCTCGGCCGGCCACTTCTTGTCGGCAATCGCGTTCAAGGCCGCGACGTTGCGCAGAAGTGCTGCATCGGTCTTGCCTTCCTGCAGGCAGTTGGGACTGAGCCCGCTCGCCATGCGGCAGGCATGGATATCGGCGATGAAGAGGAAAGTGGCGTCGATCGGCTGGATGCGCCTGCCGGTCTGGCCGAAGGCGACGCGAGGCAGCGCGCCGGCAGCAGCGAGACCTCCGGCGATGAAGATGCGGCGCGAAACGGTTGCTGGCGAAGAGCGATTCATCGTCACCCGATTAAACACCCTCGGACCGCCTCCCTCTGTCCTGGCAGCGTTATCGCAACAACACCCTGCGGCGTCGTCTCGTTGCCAATCCGCCCAAAGACGGATGCACGCTTTCCAGCCCCCTCAAGCACTCCAGCAACACCGCGGCGTCCTGTGATGTCTTGGCCATCGACATGGCGCCGGAATAAGCAGCCACCGCAAGCGCGGCGAAGCGGTCGGGTTCGGTCCCACCCTCCCAGCCGTCCTGCTGGTCGGCCCGGATCTTGTCGGCGATCGCCCTCTGCCAGCCGGCGAAGATCTTGGCAAGCGCCAGGCGAAACTCGTCGTCGGCCAGCGACAGTTCATGCGCCAGATTGTTAAGCGGGCAGCCGCGGACATAGCCCTGTCGCTCTAGCTCCGCAGCCACCGCCTCGAACACGGCCCGCACGCCTTCGCGGGCCGATGACGCCGCCAGCACCGGGTCGATCCAGGTCTCCTGGACCGCCGCCGCCACCCGTTCCTCGATCACTGCGAGCGCCAGCGCCTTCTTGGTCGGGAAATGGTGGTGCAGCGCGCCGCCGGTAACACCGGCCGCCGCCATCAGATCGCCAAGGCTCGAGGCGTGATAGCCGCGCGCCTGGAAGGCGCCTTCCGCCACGTCGAGGACGCGCCGGCGCATGCCTTCCGGATCGTTGGTGCGCTTTTTGCGCGGGGCCATGGCGATCTCCCCTTCTCCGCTTATTGGAGAGGGTACCTGAGCAAAGTGAGGACGGATAAGCGTGTTCCGGGAAAGCCAACGTCTCACTCCGCTGGAACACCCCTCATCCGTCTCGGCGCTGCGCGCCGATCCACCTTCTCCCACAAGGGGAGAAGGGGAAAGCAAGATAGCAGATTGACAAAACAGGACAACCGGTCTGTTTATAAACAGGACGATCACCCTGTTTTGAGATTCTGGCCATGAACCGACCTTCCCGCCTTGCCTCGCCCGTCGTCGAGCTTCGGCAATACACGCTGAAGCCCGGGCAGCGCGAAACGCTGATCGCGCTGTTCGAGCAGGAGTTCGTCGAAACGCAGGAAGCAACGGGCATGACCGTCATCGGACAGTTCCGCGATCTCGATCGCCCCGACATGTTCGTCTGGCTGCGCGGTTTTGAGGACATGGAAACGAGAAAGGACGCGCTGAGCGCCTTCTATGGCGGCCCGGTCTGGGCAGCGCATCGCGATGCCGCCAATGCGACGATGATCGATTCCGACGAAGTGTTGCTGCTCAAACCGGCTTGGCAGGGCGCGGGTTTCGACCTGTCGGGGTTGCTGCGGTCGACGGTCACCGAGGCTGAAACCATGAGCAATGGGAGCCGGTTGCCTGGCTTTGTTGAGGTTTCGATTCATCATTTGCGGCCAGGCACTGAGGCCGGCTTTGCCGAACGCTTCCAGGCTGAGGCCGTTCCGCAACTTGCGACAAACGGCGCCCGGCCTCTCGGCGCCTTCGTCAGCGAGCATTCCGAAAACACGTTTCCTCGGCTGCCCGTGCGGGCCGGCGAAAATGTCTTCATCGCCGTTGCCGGTTTCGACGATGGCGATGTCCACGCGGGCCATTGGGCCGGTCTCGCCGCTTCGCCGGCATGGCGGGCGGCCCGCGAAGCCATGGCGGCCGTCGCCACAAAGCCGGCCGAGACGTTGCGCCTGACGCCCACGGCCCGGTCGCTGTTGCGATAGTCACGCTGTCGGCAACATGCCGGCTATTGCCTCGGCGACAAAGGCCGGATCTTCCCAATGCGGATTGTGGCCGCAATCCTGTGCCCACACCAGGCGCGATCCGGCCAGCGCCCCTGCCATCGCCCGCTGATGCGCTTCGCCAAAAAGCGGATCGCGCCCGCCTGCGATGATCAGCGTCGGGGCCTGCACGGCGCGCGCCGCGGCGGTCAGATCGGTGCGACGGACTTCTTCGAGAATGGCGCGCCAGCGCGCTGCGGGAATCGCGGACGCGTCTTTCGCCAGGCCGGCGAGAAAAGCCCGCGGCACGCCCGGCCGGCAGGCATGCCACCAATGATAGAAGGGATCGACCGGCGAGATCGGATCGCGCAACGCCGCGACACCATCGATCAGTTGGTGATCCTGCTCGAAACCGGGCATCAGCGCGCTTGCCAGGATTACCAGGCCGCCGACCAGTTCCGGATGCCGTGCGGCCAGCGCGATCGACACCATGCCACCCAGTGAATGGCCGACGACGACCGGCCGGTCGAGCCGCAGGCGCCGGATCAGCCCGGCAATGTCGTCGGCGAAATCGGCGACGCCGCAGCCCTCGCCCGCCTGCGAGACCCCATGGCCACGCAGATCCGGCATGATAAGCCGGCGGCCGGGAAGATGCGGCGCCAGCAGCGAGAAGCTGCGGCTGGTGTCGGTGAAGCCGTGCACCAGGACAAGCGGCGGCTCCGAACCCGGGATCTCGACATAGGCAAGGTCGAGACCGCCGATATCGACGGTCCGCTTGCGCCCGGCCCAGGACGCCTGCTCGGCCTCCTGATCCGCCGGTTCCAAGGCTGACGGCCTCACAGTCCGAGCTTTTCCTTGACCGCAGCAAGGCCGGGCTTGCCGTCGTAGGTGGTGACGCCGGCCAGCCACGCATCGAGCCGATCCTTGTGCAGGGTGATCGACTTCAGAGCCCCATCCTCCGGCTTCATGCCGTCGTTGATGAGATAGCCCATACCGACATTTTCCATGTCGATGTCGAAGGCGAGGTTCTTCAGAAACTGCGCGACGTTGGGGCATTCCTGCAGGAAACCCTTGCGCACCTGGGTGGTCACGGTGGCGGCGCCGAAATTCGGGCCGAAGAACTTGTCGCCGCCGGTCAGGTACTTGAAGTCGTACATCGTGTTCATCGGGTGCGGCGCCCAACCCTGGAAGACGATGAACTGCTTCTCCTTGATCTCATAGCCGACCTCCGAAAGCATGCCGGCTTCGCTCGATTCGACCACCTGCCAGCCGTCCAGACCAAATTGCGGATCGGCAATGGCATCCATCATGAGCTGATTGGATCCGGGCTCGATGCCGTACATCTTCTTGCCGAACTTGTCGGCGAATTTGTGCAGGTCCGACAGGTCCTTGACGCCGGCGTCCCAGACATAGGTCGGCACGGCGAAGGTGTATTTGGCGCCGACCAGGTTGACGCGCACATTCTCGATCGAACCGTCCTGCTTGTAGGGCTCATAGTAGGTGACCATCGCCGGATCCCAGTAGCCGAGGAACAGGTCGAGGTCTTTGTTCTTCATGCCTTCATAGATGACGTTGATGCCAAGCACCTCGCTTTGCGGCTCGTAGCCGAGCGCCTGGAGCAGCACCTTGGCCACACCCGTGGTGAAGGCGAGATCGTTCCAGCCGGGTTCGGCCATGCGAACCGCTTTGCAGCCTTCGGCCTCGGCGGCTCCGGCCGCATGGGAAGCCAGCATTAGCGCCGCGACACAGACGCCTCTCGCAAGCATGCGCAACATTCCGGTTCTCCTCTTTTCGATCGCTTTTGACCTATTGGTCATTTTATTGTCCCATTGGTCAATCATTGATCTGGGCGGACGAAAATGTCAACGTGGATTCGCCATGCATGGATCGGTACGGTGAAACTCACACGCCTCAGCGACATACGCCGCAAGGAACTGCGGCAGGCGGCCTTCGCGGTGCTGGAGCGCGAAGGCATCGCCGGCGCGACGCTGGAAAAGGTCGCGGCCCGGGCCGGCGCCTCGAAGGGCATCGTGCTGCATTATTTCCGCAACAAGCAGGAGCTCTTCGAGCACGCCATGCGCGAGGCCAACGCCGTGCTCTGTCACGCCGTGGTCGCCCGGCTTCAGCGGGCGCGAACGCCGATGGAACGGCTGGACGCGGTGATCGAAGGCAATTTCGAGGAGCATTTGTTCCTGCCGCCGCTTTGCCACGCATGGCTGTCGCTCTGCGCCGAGGTGCCGCGCGACGAGAAGCTGGCGCGCATCCAAAAGGTCATCCACGCCCGCATGCGCTCGAACCTCTTGTCCGGCCTGCGCGGCCTCGCTTCGCCCGAACTGGCCGAGGAGATCGTGCTCGGCGTCACCGCTTTGATCGACGGACTGTGGCTCAGGCTTGGCCTGCAGCCGGGCAGCGTCACGCGCGAGCAGGCGGTGCGCCAGGTCAAGGATTTCGTCGCGGGCCGGCTGAGCCTGCTCCAGCCCGCGCCGGTCGGGCTAGCCTCGGCCGGATAAGGTTCATACCGGCGATAGCTCCAGCGCGTTGCGACAGCGCCCCCTCTGCCCTGCCGGATATCTCCTCCAGGAGGGCGAGATTGACCCTCTCTTCAACCGATTTGCATCTTTCCCGCCCGCAATCTCCGCTTGATGCGGTTTGTGCAACGCGATACGCCCTTGCCCCAATCGACAGACGGAGACTTGCCGTGAGCGCTGAAAAGACCAGAACCGAAACCGATACGTTCGGCCCCATTGAGGTCGCGGCCGACCGCTATTGGGGCGCGCAGGCGCAGCGTTCCCTGGGCAATTTCAAGATCGGTTGGGAAAAGCAACCGGCTTCGATCGTGCGTGCGCTCGGCATCGTCAAGCGCGCCGCGGCCGAAGTGAACATGGAGATGAAGCGGCTCGACCCGGCCATCGGCAAGGCGATCGCGGAAGCAGCGCAGGAGGTGATCGACGGCAAGCTGGACGAGCACTTTCCGCTGGTCGTCTGGCAGACGGGCTCGGGCACCCAGTCGAACATGAACGCCAACGAGGTGATCTCCAACCGGGCGATCGAGATGCTCGGCGGCGTCATGGGTTCGAAGAAGCCGGTGCATCCGAACGACCACGTCAATATGAGCCAGTCGTCCAACGACACCTATCCGACGGCCATGCACATCGCCTGCGCCGAGCGGGTCGCGCACCACCTGATCCCGGCGCTGCACCATTTGCACAAGGCGCTCGGCGCCAAGGCCCGTGCCTTCAGTCACATCATCAAGATCGGCCGCACTCACACGCAGGACGCCACGCCGCTGACCCTCGGCCAGGAATTTTCCGGCTACGCCGCGCAGGTCGCCTCCTCAATCAAGCGCATCGAGCTCACGCTGCCCGGTTTGCAGGAGCTGGCGCAGGGCGGCACCGCCGTCGGCACAGGGCTCAACGCGCCGGTCGGCTTCGCGGAAAAGGTGGCGGACCGCATCGCCGCCATCACAGGCATCGCCTTCGTCACTGCTCCGAACAAGTTCGAGGCGCTGGCGGCGCACGATTCCATGGTGTTCTCGCATGGTGCGATCAACGCGGCGGCCGCGGCGCTGTTCAAGATCGCCAACGACATCCGCCTGCTCGGTTCCGGGCCGCGCTCGGGCCTCGGCGAGCTCTCGCTGCCGGAAAACGAGCCGGGCTCCTCGATCATGCCAGGCAAGGTCAACCCGACCCAGTGCGAGGCGCTGACGCAGGTTTGCGTGCAGGTGTTCGGCAACAATGCAGCACTTGCCTTCGCCGGCAGCCAGGGCCATTTCGAGCTCAACGTCTACAACCCGCTGATGGCTTACAACTTCCTGCAGTCGGTGCAGCTGCTGGCCGATGCTTCCGTCTCCTTCACCGACAATTGCGTGGTCGGCATCGAGGCGCGCGAGGACAACATCAAGGCCGCGCTCGAGCGTTCGCTGATGCTGGTGACGGCGCTGGCGCCGACCATCGGCTACGACAACGCGGCCAAGATCGCCAAGACCGCGCACAAGAACGGCACGACCTTGCGCGAGGAGGCCTTGGCCACCGGGCTGGTCAGCGAAGCCGATTACGATCGGCTGGTACGGCCGGAGGACATGACGCATCCCGGGTAGTTTCGCGACGCGGAGCGAGGCTGTTACAGGCTGCTGCAGCCTCGCGATGTCGTCATTCCAGGGCGAAGCAGCCGCGAAGCGGCGTCGCGAAGACCCTGGAATCCATGCCGTTACCTGAACCGAAGGACGCAGCGGAGCAGATCCTCCACCGCTTGCGGCTACTTTGAAGTCACGGCATGGATCCTCGGGTCTGCGCGCGTCGCTTCGCTCCTTGCTCCGCCCGTGGATGACGACGTCATGAGCGTCTCGGCAAATCTGCGAAGCCAGCGCTCGCAAACTTCGGACGGACGGTCCGTTTTGCGGCAGCAGAATTTACTGGGAAAGCCCAATCCCGCGACACGATTTTTGCGCACAACCGTCAATCCCGAAAACATACATTCTGTGAACAATGTGTCGCCACATAGGCGGCTTTGGTGAACAGTCTTCGTCGTCTATCTGACGGACCATTCAACCCGTTCGGAGAACCGCCATGTCCATCAACTCTTCCGTCGCCGGCACTGCGTCCAACAGTTCCACCACGATCCTCCTCGGTCGCATTCTGCTCGCTGTCATCTTCCTGCTTTCCGGCTTCGGCAAGCTCACCGCGATTTCCGGTACTGCCGGCTATTTCGGCGCTCTCGGCCTGCCGATGCCAACCGTAACCGCCGTCCTGGTCGGCCTGATCGAGTTGCTCGGCGGCCTTGCCATTCTCGTCGGCTTCCAGACCCGGATCGCCGCCTGGGTGCTCGCCATCTTCACGGTCGCCACCGGGCTGGTCGCGCACACCGGCTGGGCCGACCAGATGCAAATGATCCAGTTCCTCAAGAACCTCGCCATCACAGGCGGCTTCATCCTGCTCGCCTCTTCGGGGGCCGGCGCTTACTCGATCGACGCCAAGCGCGGCTAATTTTTTCCTCCCAGACTGCCAATGGAAGCGGCGTGGAATTTTCCGCGCCGCTTTTTCGTTTTTCCAATTGCAGGCGTAAACTGCATCGGCAGACGGCAAGGAGTTGGCCCATGGCCCGCAACGCACTGCTTTTGGTCTCGCGGCTACTTCTTGCCGCGCTGTTCGTACCGTCGGGCTTCCAGGCGCTCAGCAATATCGGCGGTACGATCAATTATTTCGCCGGCCTCGGCCTGCCACTGCCGACCTTGGCGGCCTGGGGAACAGGCCTGTTCGAGTTGATCGCCGGGTTGTTGGTCCTCGTTGGTTTCCAGACGCGGATCGTGGCGCTGCTGCTTGCCGCCTTCAGCGTAGCCGCCGGTTTCATCGGCCATTACGGCCAAGGCGCGGACGACGCCACGCTGTCCTTCATGCACCAGCAGATGCTGATGAAGGACATCGCCATTGCCGGCGGCTTTCTGGCGCTGGCCATGGCCGGCGCCGGTGCATGGTCGGCGGACGGGCGTGGCTTCGGAATCGGCGCCGACGTCAGCTGATCCGTTACTTCACCGAGACGCTCGGCCCACCCTCGACCGCTAGCACCAGGCGGCGGTTGGTGATACGCGCCAGTTGCGCCAGCCGGCCGGCCGGGCGCTCACCATAGAGGTCGGAAAGCGAGGCCGGCAGCACCAGCGCGAGCGCTCCGTTGCCGCGACTTTCCCATTTCAGCCTCGGCATCACGCCCGGCATAGCCGCCGTCAGCAGATAGACGACGCGCATCATGGCCGCGAGCGTGCGGGCGCGTTCCAGAAGGCGCGGCGGCGCCAGCGCCTTGATCTCGGGAGCGATGCCGTCGTTGAAGACGCCGTCATGGCGATAGGCGTTGGCCAGAGCCAGATAGGCGCGGCCCGGATGGTCGACGCCGGTGAAGGAGGCATGCGCGATGATGTTGAGCGACTGCCGGCCGCGATATTCCGGATGCGCGCGCCAGCCGATGTCGGCAAGCAGGCAGGCCGCATGGCGGTAGCGCGCCTCATCCTCCGTCTCGTCGATGCCGAAGGCCTTGAAGGCCTTGCCGGTCCATTCGACCAGGTCATGGGCGTGATGCACAGAGCGCGAGCGCAACAGCGCCAGTTCCTCGGCGGCCGAGATCAGCGGGTCGGCCTTCTGCTCGGCGGCGTCGAGCAGCGAATAGAGGAAACCCTCGCGCACGCCCTGCGCCGAGACGACGATCTTCGAGGGCTGCATGGCCGACATGATCTCCTGCAGCACGACGGCGCCGTAGGGTAAGAGCGAGCGGCGGTTCTTGGAGACGCCCTCGATGCCCCTCACCTTCTCGACCTCGCTGCGGGCGACCTGCTTGAGGAAAGTCTGCGCGCTGTCGGCCGATATCTCGTAGTGATGCATGACGCCGAGCGGGTAGTTGTTCATCTCCATATGCAGCCGGGCAAGGTTTCGCCAGGTGCCGCCGACGGCGTAGAAAACCCTGCCCTGCCCGCCCTTCAGAAGCTTCGCCCGCGCCAGTTCCTGGCGCGCGATCTTCTGCGCCTGAACCAGCGAGTTCCTGGCCATGTCCTGCAGGCGCAGGCCGCCGAGCGGCAACGTTATGCCGTCGCCCATTGTCTCGCCATTGATGTCGATCAGCTCGAGGCTGCCGCCGCCAAGGTCGCCGGCGATGCCGTTGGCCGGATGGAAACCGGAAATGACGCCGAGCGCCGAATAATAGGCCTCCTGGCGCCCGGTGAGCACGCGGATCTCGGTCTTCAGCACCTCCTCGGCGCGGTGGATGAAATCGGGGCCGTTGCCCGCCTCGCGCGCGGCGGCTGTCGCCAGCACATAGATGTGCTCTGCACCCGCCTGGTCCGAGAGCGCGCGGAACCTGCGGAATTCCTCCATCGAGCGCGTCACCGCCTCGGGATCGAGCTTGCCCGTCGAAACGATGCCGCGGCCGAGGCCCGCCAGCATCTTCTCGTTGAACAGAAGCGTGGGCGAGCGCGCCAGCCCCTCATAGACGACAAGGCGGATCGAGTTCGATCCGATGTCGATGATCGACAGCGGCCGCCGGTCCTGAAGCCGGCCCTGGGAAACTGCAATCACGCGGCGCTGTTCTTCTTGCGGCGCTTGAACTGGGCAATGCGCTTGGGCGCATGCGATTTCAGCGCGTCGCCCCGCCCGGAGAGGCTCGGATTAGTCATGAAATATTCCTGCGCGTTGAACGGCTCTTCGCCCTCCTCCAGCACAGCGCGCCGGGAGGTGCCGTCAGCCAATACGTCGAAACTTTGCTGGTTGTCCATGATGTTGCCCAGCATGATCTGGCCAAGCACCTGTTCATGCACAGTTGGATTGGTGATCGGCACCAAGGTCTCGACGCGGCGGTCGAGATTGCGCGGCATCATGTCGGCCGACGAGATGTAGACGACCGCCTCGTCGGACGGCAGGCCGTGGCCGTTGCCGAAGCAGAAGATGCGGCTGTGCTCGAGGAAGCGGCCGACGATCGATTTCACCCTGATATTCTCGGAAAGACCCGGCACCTGCGGCCGCAGACAACAGATGCCGCGCACGACGAGGTCGACCTCGACGCCGGCGCGGCTGGCGTCGTAAAGCGCGTCGATGATGGTCGGATCGACCAGCGCGTTCATCTTCATCCAGATGCGCGCCGGTCGGCCGTCGCGGGCATGAACGATCTCGTCCGAGATGTGTTTCAGGATGCGCTTGCGCAGCGTGAAGGGCGATACGGCAAGGCGCATCTCCTCGGCGGGCTCGGCATAGCCGGTGATGAAATTGAAGAGCTGCGCGACATCGCGCGCGATCGTCGGGTCGGTGGTGAAGAAGGACAGGTCGGTGTAGATACGGGCGGTAACCGGGTGGTAGTTGCCGGTGCCGAGATGCACGTAGTTGCGCAGCCGGCCATCCTCGCGGCGCACGATCAAGGACATCTTGGCGTGGGTCTTCAGCTCCAGGAAGCCGAACACGACCTGCACGCCGGCGCGCTCGAGGTCGCGCGCCCAGCGGATGTTGGCTTCCTCGTCGAAGCGCGCCTTGAGCTCGACAAGTGCCGTGACCGACTTGCCGGCCTCGGCGGCGTCAATCAGCGCGCGCACGATCGGGCTGTCGTTGGAGGTGCGGTAGAGCGTCTGCTTGATCGCCACCACTTCCGGGTCGGCGGCGGCCTGGCGCAGGAACTGCACCACCACGTCGAAGGACTCGTAGGGGTGATGGACGACGATGTCCTTCTCGCGGATGGCGGCGAAGCAGTCGCCGCCATGCTCGCGGATGCGCTCGGGAAAGCGCGGATTGTAGGGCGTGAATTTGAGGTCGTCGCGTGGGATGGCGACAATCTCGGATATCTGGTTGAGCGCCAGCGGACCGGTGAGCACGCTGATGCGGCTCGACGAGACGCCGAGCTCGCCGGCGACGAAGTCCCGCAACGCGGCCGGCATCAGCGTGTCGAATTCGATGCGGATCACCGAGCCGCGGCGCCGCCGCTTCAGCGCCGTTTCGAACAGGCGCACCAGGTCTTCCGATTCTTCCTCGACCTCGATGTCGCTGTCGCGGATGATGCGGAACGTACCGGAGCCCTTGACCTCGTAGCCAGGGAAAAGCTTGCCGATATAGATGCCGACCACTTCCTCCAGCGGAATGAAGCGGACATGGTTCTTGCGGTCGGGCAGGCGGATGAAACGCCTGAGCGCCACCGGCAGGCGCAGCAGCGCGCTCATCTCCTCGCCATTCTTGCGATGGCGCAATTGCAGGGCGATGGAAAAGCCGAGATTGGGGATGAACGGAAACGGATGCGCCGGATCGATCGACAGCGGCGTCAGCACCGGGAAAACCTGTTCCTGGAAATGCTCCTCCAGCCAGGCCTTCTCATCCTTGGTCAGTGCGTCGCGGGTGATGCTCTCGATGCCTTCCTTGTTGAGCAGCGTCATCAGCGCCGAGAGGCTCTTCTGCTGGTCTTCCTGCAGGCGCTCGACCTCCCGCAGCAATTGTTCCAGCTGCTGCTCGGGCGTGCGCCCGTCCGGGCTCTTCAGCGCGATGCCCTCGCGGACCTGGCCGGCAAGGCCGGCGACGCGGACCATGAAGAACTCGTCGAGATTGGCGGCCGAGATCGACAGGAAGCGGACGCGCTCGAGCAGCGGATGATGCTCGTTCAGCGATTCCTCCAGCACGCGGCGGTTGAATTGCAGCCAGGAGAATTCGCGGTTGACGAAACGATCGGGATTGCCGCCGTCGGGGCTTGCCGCCTCGACGGTGATGAACTCGCTCTGCACCGGCTTCAGTTCGTTCATGGTTTCCTGCTCTTGCCCGCAACCGTCCCTAGGGCGGCGCCGCATATTGCCGTTCAATGACGCTCTAGCATGTCTTTATGACGCATGATCGTCACGGAATCGCTCCGACACCGCCCCATGCTCTTAACCGGCTCAACTTATCCTCTGCCAGCCTTTTGCGACAGTTTGATTTCATCGACCTTGCAAACTGGCCTGTTATGCTCCAGATGCAGACTGGTCACACCCACTGGCCGAACCCAATTGGAGACGACGATGGCAGGCGGCAGCATTCCCCATTTCCAGAACGACGCGGGCCATCCCGTCATCGAGATCGGCGTCAAGGAATTCATGTGCACCGGCGCCAACCCGCCTTTCGACCATCCGCACGTGTTCCTCGACATGGGCGACGACAATGAAAAGGTCTGCCCCTACTGCTCGACGCTCTACCGCTATTCACCGTCGCTGAAGGCGACGGAAACCCAGCCGGCCGGCTGCCTCTATGTCGACCAGGCCGCCTGATCGTCCCGATCGACCATGACTGAAATAAGGTCCCGGCAGATCGTCATCGCCGGGGCTGGTATTGCCGGGCTGACGGCGGCGCTTGCCTTTGCCGAGCGTGGCTTCCCGGTAACACTGTTCGAGCAGGCCAGGCAACTCGAAACGGCGGGCGCCGGCCTCCAGCTTTCCCCCAACGCGACCCGTATCCTGCGGCGGCTCGGCGTGCTCGATCGCCTGCTGGCCAACGCGATCCGGCCGCGAGCGGTGGTGCTGAAGGACGCAAGAAGCCTGCGAGAGCTGACGCGCGTACCGCTTGGGGAAGCCGCGGAAAAGCGCTGGGGGGCGCCCTATCTCGTGGCGCACCGCGCCGACCTGCAGGCAGCGCTGATGGCGGCAGTGGCGGAACGGCCCGATATCGCGCTTGTCACCGGCGCGCGTGTTACCGGCATTGCCGCCGACCCGCAAAGCGTTACCGCGACGGTCGAGATCGACGGCAAGGCGACGGATGTCGCATGCGGGTTGCTGGTAGCAGCCGACGGCGTCTGGTCGTCGGTACGCGCCCAGCTTGCCCGGACGGCAGGCTTCGCGGCAAGCCGTTTTTCGGGCGAACTCGCCTGGCGCGCGACGGTCCCGGCGGACAGCGCCGCCGGCAGCGCCTTTGCCGAGATCGGAGCCACCGACAGCGTCACCACCTTCCTGCATCCCGGCTTCCACATGGTCGCCTATCCGGTGAGCAAGGGCAACGCCTTCAATCTTGCCGCCTTCACCAGGGGCGAGCGCATCGCCGAAGGCTGGTCCGGCCATGCCGACCCCGCGATTCTTTCAGCTGCCATGCGAGGCACCGCGGCAGCGCTGGCGGAGCTGGCGGCGCTTGCCGGGCCGTGGACAGCCTTCCCCATCCACACGGTCGCGCAGCGGCGCTGGACCATGACGGAGGGAGTAGCGCTGATCGGTGACGCCGCGCACGCCATGACGCCGTTCGCGGCGCAAGGCGCGGCCATGGGGATCGAGGACGCCGCCATGCTCGCCAATCTCGTTGCCGATTTTCCGGGCGATCCGAAGCAGGGCCTGACTACCTGGGAGAATCTCAGACGGCCCCGTGTCGAAAGAGTGTTGAAACGCGGCGCGCTCAATCGGCTGGCCTGGCACGCCTGGGGGCCGGTGGCGATCGCGCGCAATCTCGTGCTGGCAGCGCGACCGGCGGAAAAGCTCGCGGCGGACCTGGACTGGCTCTACGGGTGGGAGGAGCGGAAGGTTGTGCGGCGGTAGCGCCTGCCACCAGCTGGATAGGTCGGCGGGACAGCACCCCCCTCTGCCCTGCCGGGCATCTCCCCCGCAAAGGGGGAGATTGGCAGCTTGGGCGCTGGCTCCCGCCTTGCGACGTTGATGATTGGCGGTAGCAGCCACGACAGCTGATCTCCCCCTTGCGGGGGAGATGGCCGGCAGGCCAGAGGGGGGTGTGACGGAACGCGGCGTTTGCAAATTCCCATCAACCCTCAATCATACAGCCTCAGCGACCACCACAACGAAACCGGTAGCGGATTCCACCATCCTGTTCGTAGGCCGGCCGTGCGCAGCCCCGCCGCAGTCCAGGTGTTGCAGCCGACCAGCGCGTTGAAATGACCGTCGGCTTCGTAGAACCGGTCGTAGGTGGAATAGCCGGCGTCCTCGATGACCACGGGCCCGTCAGGCCCCTGCTGAAAACTCGCAGCGATGTAATCAAGCAGCGCTGAAAAATGCTCCGCGTCGATATCGAAGACTGCGACATCCGGGTGCGGTTCTTTGATCGCCCCCGCGACATCGACATGCATCACCGCGGCGTCGAGCGTAAGCGCCTTCAGCACCGGCATGGTCTTCAATTGCGACCAGGTCGGCGTCTCCAGATAGAAGGCGCGGCCGCCCCAGCCGAAGACGATGTAGCGCGCCTCCGGAGCCTCGATCGGCAGGCCGGCATCGGCCAGGAAGGCAAAGCGCCGGCGCACGCCGTCATCGAGGGGCACAGCGATGTCGGTGTGGATCGGGTTCCTCAACACCAATATGTGCCGCGTCCCCTCGCCTTCAGCCCGTGCCGCCGACCAGAGCGGACGCGGCACCAGCGTACCGAGCGCGGCGGCAAGCACCGCCGCTCCCAACAGCATCACCATATATCGCAGGACTCGTCTCATCGAGTGCGGTGGTTCCATCTTGTCTGCGTCAACCCCAGGAAAACCTGGACGATCAGGCTAGACGATTTCGGAGCGTCAACCAAAAATGAGCCGATCCTTGTCCGATCGCCCGAATGCAAAAAAAGCCCGGCTGTTTCCAGCCGGGCTCCCGAAAATTTAGCGTCGCGCCCGCTCAGTGCAGGATCTGCGACAGGAAAAGCTTCGTGCGTTCATGGCGCGGATGGTCGAAGAATTCGGCGGGCGTGTTCTGCTCGACGATCTGGCCCTGATCCATGAAGATCACGCGGTTGGCGACCTTGCGGGCAAAGCCCATCTCGTGGGTGACGCACAGCATCGTCATGCCCTCTTCCGCCAGCCCCACCATCGTCTCCAGCACTTCCTTGATCATTTCCGGATCGAGCGCCGAGGTCGGCTCGTCGAAGAGCATGATGCGCGGGTTCATGCACAGCGAGCGTGCGATCGCCACACGCTGCTGCTGACCGCCGGAGAGCTGGCCCGGATATTTGTTGGCCTGCTCGGGGATCTTGACGCGCTTGAGGAAATGCATGGCGATCTCCTCGGCCTGCTTCTTCGGCATCTTGCGCACCCAGATCGGCGCCAGCGTGCAGTTCTCCAGGATGGTCAGATGCGGGAACAGGTTGAAATGTTGGAACACCATGCCGACCTCGCGGCGCACCTCGTCGATCTTCTTCAGATCGTTGGTGAGTTCCTTGCCGTCGACGATGATCTTGCCCTTCTGGTGCTCTTCCAGCCGGTTGATGCAGCGGATCATGGTCGACTTTCCGGACCCGGACGGACCGCAAATGACAATGCGCTCGCCACGCATCACCTTGAGGTTGATGTCCTTCAGCACATGGAATTCGCCATACCATTTGTGCATGCCGACGATGTCGATGGCGACATCGGTGGTGGAGATGTGCATCTTGGCGGCGTTGACCTTGATTTCTTCCGCGCTGACGGCGTTTTCGGTGGCCATAACCTGTTCCCTTTTTATCGTTTATAACCGGTGTCGAGCCGGCGTTCGGTATACATTGAATAGCGCGACATGCCGAAGCAGAACAGCCAGAAAACGAAGGCGGCAAAGATCAGGCCGGACCTCGCGGTCTGCGGGGTCGCCCAGTTTGCATCGGCGAAATTCTGCTTGACCACGCCGAGCAGGTCGAACATCGAGATGATCAGGACCAGGCTGGTGTCCTTGAACATGCCGATGAAGGTGTTGACGATGCCCGGAATGACCAGCTTCAGCGCCTGCGGCAGCACGATCAGGCTCATCTTCTGCCAGTAGCCGAGGCCGAGCGAATCGGCGCCCTCATACTGGCCCTTCGGGATCGCCTGCAAGCCGCCACGAATCACTTCGGCCATATAGGCGGCGGCAAACAGCGACACACCGATTAACGCACGCAGATACTTGTCGAAGGTGACGCCCGCGGGCAGGAACAGCGGCAGCATGACGCTGGCGAAGAACAGCACGGTGATCAACGGAATGCCGCGCACCGTCTCGATGAAGACGATACAAAGCCATTTGATGATCGGCATCTTCGAACGGCGCCCGAGCGCCAGCACGATGCCCAAAGGCAGCGACACCGCAATGCCGACAAAGGAGAGGCTGAGCGTCACAAGAAGCCCGCCCCAGCGCGAGGTCTCGACGACCGGCAGGCCGAACACGCCGCCAAGCAGCAGGAAAAAGGCGACGATCGGCAGCGCTACGAACAGCAGCATCGCATTCAATCCCTTGCGCGGCACGCGCGGGATCAGCATCGGCACCAACAGCGCCACGAACAGGATGGCGACCAGGATCGGCCGCCAGCGCTCGTCGATCGGATAGGTGCCGAACATGAACTGGCCGAACTTGGCGTTGACAAAAGCCCAGCAGGCACCGGTCCAGCCGTCGGGCTGGATACCGCCTTGCGTGACGGTGGTGCAGACGGTGCGATCCGGCCCGGTCCACTGGGCATTGAGGAAGGCCCAGCTGATGACCTGCGGCAGGATCCAAAGCACGATGGCGATGCCGAGGATTGTGAGGACGATGTCGCCGACCGAACCGATCAGGTTCTTGCGCACCCAGGCATAGGCGCCGCGTTCGGTAGGCGGCGCCGGCTGGGCAAGCGCCATCTCGGTGCGCACCCAGGACATGTCATGTTCCTGCATGGCCCTACCTCTCCACCAGCGCCATTCTGGCGTTGACGATATTCATGACAAAGGACGTCACCAGGCTCAGCACCAGATAGGCGATCATCATGATAAATACGCCCTCCACCGCCTGGCCCGTCTGATTGAGCACGGTGCCGGCGGTGGCGGTAAGGTCCGGATAGCCGATGGCGATCGCCAGCGAGGAGTTCTTGGTCAGGTTGAGATATTGGCTGGTGAGCGGCGGGATGACTATGCGCATCGCCTGCGGGATGACCACCAGCCGCAGGATCGGACCGGAGCGGAGGCCGAGCGCCGCCGCTGCTTCGCTTTGCCCTTTGTTGACGCCTCTGATGCCGGCGCGCACGATCTCGGCGATGAAGGCCGCCGTGTAGAAGGAGAGCGCCAGCAAGAGCGACAGGAATTCCGGCTTGACCCAGAAGCCACCGGTCAGGTTGAAGGTCGACTGCTTCGGAAAATCGAAGGTGAGCGGCATGCCGCCGAGCAGGAAGGCCAGCACCGGCAAGCCGACGATAAGCGCGACCGACGTCCAGAAGACCGGAAACTGCTGGCCGGTCGCCTTCTGCCGTTGTCGCGCCCTGTGGGCGACGAACCAGGCCATTGCAATGGCGAGCAGCAGTGCGACGCCGATCAGCCAGGAGCCATCGCCCCAAACGGCGCGCGGAAAATAGAAGCCGCGCTGGTTGAGGAACGAGCCGAAAGGCAGGTGGATGCTCTCGCGCGGCGGCGGCAGCACGGCCAGCACGCCGGAATACCAGAAGAAGATGACCAGCAGCGGCGGGATGTTGCGGAAGATCTCGACATAGACCGTGCAGATCTTGCGGATCAGCCAGTTCTGCGACAGGCGGCCGATGCCGATGGCGAAGCCCACGATGGTCGCAAGCACGATGCCGACGACGGCGACGATGATGGTGTTGAGCAAACCGACGACCAGCGCGCGGAAATAGGTCGAGTCGGACGTATAGGCGATCGGCGTGTCGGAAATGTCGAAGCCGGCCCTGCTCCTGAGAAAACCGAAGCCCGACGCGATGTGCAGACGCTGGAGGTTTTCGATGACGTTGTGGACGATCCACCAGATCGAACTGAACAGCAGGATCACAACCAGCGTCTGAAAGAACAGGCTGCGTATTCTCGGGTCATTGATGAAGGAGCCGCGACTCGGCTCCTCGCGAAGGATTTCCTGCGAAGCCATGGACCGTCCTCTGGAAAGAGAAACCGGGAGACAGACGACCTGCCTCCCGGATCACGTTTCAATCAGCGGATCGGCGGACCGTATTGCAGGCCGCCCTTGGTCCACAGCGCGTTGATGCCGCGCGCGATCTTAAGCGGGCTGCCCGAGCCGACATTGCGCTCAAACATTTCGCCGTAGTTGCCGACAGCCTTGACGATGTTGACGACAAAGTCGTTGGAGAGGCCGAGATCGGCACCATACTTGCCGTCCGGTTCAGTGCCGAGAAGGCGCTGGATGTTCGGGTCGGTCGACGTCTTCATCTCATCGACATTGGCCTGCGTGATGCCGGCTTCCTCGGCGTTGAGCAGCGCGAAATATGTCCAGCGCGCGATATGCGCCCACTGGTCGTCGCCCTGGCGCACGGCCGGGCCGAGCGGCTCCTTGGAGATGATCTCGGGCAGCACGACATGGTCGGCCGGCGAGGACAGCGTCAGACGGATACCATAAAGGCCGGACTGGTCGGTGGTGTAAGCATCGCAGCGGCCGGCGTCATAGGCCGCGTTGACCTCTTCGAGTTTTTCGAACACGACGGGGTTGTACTCCATCTTGTTCTTCTTGAAGTAGTCGGCGAGGTTGAGCTCGGTGGTGGTGCCGCTCTGCACGCACACGGCGGCGCCCGAAAGCTGCAGCGCGGAGTTCACGCCGGGCAGCTTCTTTGCATTGATCATGAAGCCCTGGCCGTCATAGTAGGTGATGCCGACAAAATCGAGGCCGAGCGCGCTGTCGCGGTTGCTGGTCCAGGTGGTGTTGCGCGACAGGATGTCGATCTCGCCCGATTGCAAGGCGGTGAAACGTTCCTTGGCGCTGAGCGGCGTGAACTTGACTTTGGAGCCGTCACCGAAGACAGCGGCCGCAACGGCGCGACAGAAGTCCGCGTCGATGCCCTTCCAGTCGCCCTTGTCGTCCGGCGCCGAGAAGCCGGCGAGGCCGGTCGAGACGCCGCACTGGATAAAGCCCTTCTGCTTCACGGTATCGAGCGTGCCGGCCGAAGCGGCAGACGCCATGAACCCGAGCGCGGCGACGCCAAGAATGCCGATTGCAATGTGTTTCATGACCCACAGACCCTTTTCTGTTACAGGCGCCCCTATTGCCAGGCGACGCTTGATCTTTTTTCGTTTGTGAATGCAGCTCCCACTCCAAGGCCCACTCCCGGGACCCGCATCGATTGCCGATGCGCTGCCTCCCATTCACGAAACGCATCGAAGGCGATTATTCCTGTGAGGTCAAGGGAAATGACCGATTCCAGGGAGGTTTGAAAAGCAATTGGCGCAAATGCCTGAATTGCGGACAAGAGCACATGAAACCGGCAGGCGATGCGAACAAATCAGCCAAGTCGCGCCGCCGCGAATCCGTGGTCTGGCGGCAGAATCCGCTGCGGCACTAGCGGTGCTTTACTGGGCTTGCGCGCCTTTGGATTGGCCCAGCGGAAGACCGGCTTTTGGCGGGCGCGGCGCGGTTGCGCCGGCTTTGCCGCCGCTTTATGGCTGGTTCCTGACATCATTCGACAGGCGACGAACCATGGCTAGAGACGGCATCGAGATGGGCATCAATACGCTGCTTGCCCATTCCGGCAACAACCCGCGCGACTATTTCGGCTTCGTCAACCCGCCGGTCGTGCATGCCTCGACAGTGCTTTATCCCGACGCCGCTTCGATGGCCGGGCGCAGCCAGAAATACACTTACGGCACGCGCGGCACGCCGACGATGGACGCGCTGACGCTCGCCGTCGATGCGCTGGAAGGCTCGGCCGGCACGATCGCGGTGCCTTCCGGGCTGGCGGCGGTGACGGTGCCGCTGCTCACCTTCCTTGCCACGGGCGATCACTTGTTGATCGTCGACAGCGTCTACCACCCGACGCGCCACTTCGCCGACACGATGCTGAAGCGGCTCGGTGTTGAGATCGAATATTACGAGCCGCGCATCGGCGCCGGCATCGCTTCGCTGATCAAGCCAAACACAAAGGTGGTGTTCACCGAATCGCCGGCATCGAACACCTATGAGGTGCAGGACATCCCGGCGATCTCCAAGGCGGCACATGCGGCGAACGCTATCGTGATGATGGACAACACCTGGGCGACGCCGCTCTATTTTAAGCCGCTCGACCATGGCGTCGACATCTCCATCCACGCGGCAACGAAATATCCGGGCGGCCATTCCGACGTGCTGCTCGGCCTGGTTTCGGCCAACGACGCCTGCTGGACGAAACTTTATGACGGGTTTTGCACGCTGGGCTGCTGTTCCGGTCCCGACGATATCTACCAGGTGCTGCGCGGCCTGCGCACGATGGGCGTGCGGCTCGAGCATCACCGCAAGAGCGCGCTCGACATCGCGCGCTGGCTGGAGGAGCAGCCTGGCATCGCGCAGGTGCTGCATCCGGCGCTGGAAAGCCATCCCGACCATGCGCTCTGGAAGCGCGATTTCTGCGGCTCGAGCGGAGTTTTCTCGATCGTGCTCAACGGCGGCGGCCAGAAGGCCCAGCACGCCTTTCTCGACGCGCTCAAGATCTTCGGCCTCGGTTATTCCTGGGGCGGCTATGAAAGCCTCGCCGTTCCGGTCTTCCTCGGCGACCGCATGCTTGCCAAAGGCTCATATGCCGGCTCGCTGATCCGCCTGCAGATCGGGCTCGAGGATGTCGAAGATCTCAAGGCCGACATTCTGCGCGGGCTCGCGGCGGCCGCCGCAGCCGGATGACAGGCTGATCGGCACGGAAATCCGCACCGGCGGCAGACAAGCCCCGGTCGAAGCGTTAGCATGGTCCGTGCAACCAGCTCGGGAACCTTTTGTCGGCAGGCGCATCCAACCGTGGATGCAACATCTGTCGGGAGATCGGGCGCGATGATAAAGCCCGCCATCGAAACTGCCGAGGTCGGTACGGCCGAAGCCGGCGACATGGCATTGGTTCGCCGGGCGCTTGCGCGCGATCCGAATGCGTTCCGTGCCATCATCAAGACGTACAACCAGCGACTCTACCGCATCGCGCGCGGCGTGGTGCGCAATGACGCGGAGGCCGAGGACATCGTGCAGGAGGCCTATATGCGCGCCTTCGCAAATCTTAGCAGCTTTCGCGGCGAGGCCTCTTTATCCACCTGGCTGTCGCGCATCGTCATCAACGAAGCGCTCGGCCGGCTGCGCAAGCGCAAGCGCGTCGCGGCGATGGATGAGAACCCGGAGGCGCAGATCATCCGGTTTCCCTTGAATCCAACCGACTTGAACCCAGGCGACGATCCGGAGCGGACCATGGCGCAGCGGCAGATTCTGAGGCTTGTCGAACGGGCGACCGACAGCCTTCCCGATGTCTATCGCACCGTCTTCGTCGCCCGCGTCATCGAGGGCCTGAGCATCGAGGAAACCGCCGATTTTCTCGGCGTGAGGCCCGAGACGGTGAAGACCAGGCTGCACCGGGCGCGAACGCTGGTGCGAAAGGCACTGGACGACGAGATCGGTCCGGTGCTGCTCGACGCCTTCCCCTTTGCAGGCCGGCGTTGCGAGCGGCTGACGCAGGCGGTGATGAAAAGGCTGGATTTCGAGGGCTAACTTTCCCGGGAACGTTTCGACGCGTCCGGCATCCAATCTACCGTCAACCTCAAATGAAGCCCGAGGCCAGCGCCGCCGGGCGAAGGAGATGCCATGTTCATGCGATCAACCGCCGCCCTCGCCGCCCTTTTCTTCGTGAGCACGGCGCCGCTGGCGCTAGCCGCCGAAAAGCCCACCGATCCGCAGATCGCCCACATTGCCTATACAGCCGGCACGCTCGACATCGAAGCGGCCAAGCTGGCGATCAAGAAGTCCAAGAACAAGGAGGTCGTCGACTTCGCCAAAGACATGGAGCGCGACCACGAGGCGGTGAACAAGCAGGCGCTCGACCTCGTGAAGAAGCTGAAGGTCACGCCCGAGGACAACGACACCAGCAAGGCCCTGGCCAAGGCTGCGAAGGAAGAGGACGCTAAGCTGGCGAAGCTCAAGGGTGCCGCCTTCGACAAGGCCTATATCGAGAACGAAGTGGCCTATCACAAACAGGTCAACGGCGCGCTCGAAACCTTGCTCATCCCCTCGGCAAGCAATGCCGAACTGAAGGACCTGCTGGAGACCGGCCTCAAGATTTTCCGGGGGCATCAGCAACATGCCGAACACGTCGCCGGCATGTTGAAATGAGGCTACTATTGCTTTGTTTTGAGGCAATTCCTGACGGAAGGCTACGGCGAAGTCGCTGCGCCCAACCGTTTCACACTTTTCCAGGAATTGCTTTGCTCACTCTGGCGCTGGCGCTCATCGCATCGCCGGCGTTCGCGGCGACCATCGAGATAACGATCGACAGGCTGGTCTTCTCGCCCGCAAACATTCAGGCCAAGGTCGGCGATACGATCGAGTGGACGAACAAGGACGTGATCGCCCACACCGCGACGGTGAAAGGCGGCTGGGACGTGATGATCCCGGCAAAGTCGAAGGGCAAGGTTACGCTGAAGGCGGCGGGAACAGCGGACTATTTCTGCCGCTTCCATCCCAACATGAAGGGCCATGTCGAGGTGGCGCCCTAGCTATCCGAGAGCGAGGCGCGCGCAGCGCCTCGCTTGACCTTGTCGCAGTCCTCCCATGCCGAAAGCAGCCTCAGCGCCGCGCGCCGCACTCGCACACTTTCGCCGAGGCCAGGGCATTCGGGCGAATTGCCGAACCGACTCTGCAAACCGTCGTAAAGGCTTGGCGCGATTGAGAAAGCCGAGGCCGCTGGCGGCGCGTTCTGCGCGGATCGCTGTGCAATAATATTCCCTTCAGCAGCGAATCTACGGATTGGTTTGGCTTTCAAATCCGCGGCTTCAGCGGCATTGCGGGGCAACGCAATTCCACCTCTTCGATCCAGGGTCTGCCATGGCGTTTCGCCTTTTCGTTCCGATCCTTGCAGGCGCGACGCTTCGCGAACGGCTGCTTGCCTGCATCGGCGCTACCATCGGTATCGCGCTCACCGGCATGATTAGCGGGCTCGCCGTGGGTAGCGGCTCGCTTGTGGCGATGCTGGTGGCGCCAATGGGCGCTTCGGCGGTGCTGCTCTTTGCCGTTCCCTCGAGCCCGCTGGCGCAGCCCTGGTCGATCATCGGCGGCAACACGATTTCGGCGCTGGTCGGCGTGACGGTGGCGCATTTTGTGCATGACACGGTGATCGCCTCCGGCCTAGCGGTGGCGCTGGCGATCGCCGCCATGTCGTTCACGCGCTCATTGCATCCGCCGGGCGGCGCAGCGGCGCTTACCGGCGTGCTCGGCGGGCCGGCCGTAGCCGCCGCGGGCTTCCTGTTTCCCTTCGTGCCGGTAGCACTCAACTCGACCATCCTGGTTGCGCTCGGCTTCCTTTTCCACAAGCTGTCGCGGCGCAACTATCCCCATGTGCATGTGCCCGCCGCCCGCGGCCACGGCACCGCCGACCGGCCGCCGGCCGAGCGCGTCGGCTTCCGGCCCGAGGATGTCGACGCCGCCCTCTCGGCGCTCGACGAAACCTTCGATATCGACCGTGACGACCTGGAGCGCCTGCTGCGCCAGGTCGAGTTGCAGGCCATGGTGCGCTCGCAGCGTACGCTGCTTTGCAAAGACATCATGTCGCGCGATGTGATCTCCGTGGCGGAAACGGCCTCGGCCGACGAGGCGCGCAAACATCTGATCGACCACAACATCCGCACCTTGCCGGTGATCGACGCGGACGGACGGCTCTCCGGCGCGGTCGGTCTGCGCGAGCTGACAAGGGCGACCGACACGGTCAAAGGCGTGATGTCTAAGGCCGGCACCGCCTCTCCCGACACGCCGGCGATGAGCCTGCTACCGGTGCTGACCGACGGGCGAAGCCATGCGGTGGTGATCGTCGATGCCGAGCGGCGCATCCTCGGCCTGATCACCCAGACCGACCTGCTTGCAGCCGCCGCGCGCCTGCAGCAGACAGACAAGGCGCCGTTGAAAGCGGTGGCCTAGGCAAGGCCCTCACCCCGGCAGGCCGGCTGCCAGGTCGAGGCGCTGCCGCCGGTCATCTCGCCGCGGCGCTCTCAATCTGGCGGTCCGAAGGGACAGCGTCTTCAGGCCCAGGCCAGCCAGGCGGTGCCGGCAAGAAGCGTCACCAGCGTCAGCGGCAGGCCGACCTTGAAGAATGCGGAGAAGGAAAGCTCCTTGCCGGCAGCTTTTGCCTGTTCGGCGACGATCAGATTGGCAACCGAGCCGAGCAGCGTGAAATTGCCGGCAAGCGTCGAGCTCATCGCCACGACCAGCCAGGCGCGCCCCGGGTTTTCCAGCCCAGGAACGAAGGGCCGGAGCGCCAGCACCGCCGGCACATTGCTCATGATGTTGGAAAGCACCGCGGTGAAGCCGGAGAGCCGCCAGACATCGTCTAGTCCGATGTTCTTGGCCCAGGCGATCATGTCGGGCGTGAGCAAGGTGCGCTCGGCACCCGCCACCACCACGAACAAGCCGGCGAACATGAAGAGCAGCGGTCCGTCGATCTCGCGGTAAATGCGCCGCGGCTTGATTGCCCGCGTGACCAGCAGGAAGGCGCCGGCAACGAGCGCCGCCTTCGCGACGGGAACGCCGGCGAAGAAGGCGAGCGCCAGCAACACGCACACGATGGTGGCCTTCAGCACCTGCCCGGGCAGCATGCGGCCGCGATAGACTTCCGGGCTGAGTTCGGCAGGGCGGGAGAATTCGGCACGGTAGACGATGCGCACGATGACGATGACGCAGAGCAGGCCGAACAGCGCCACCGGCGCGAGCGCCAGCGTGAAAGCCGGATAGGAAATACCGGACAGCGCACCGATCACCATGTTCTGCGGGTTGCCTGTGATGGTGGCGACGCTGCCGCAGTTCGAGGCCGTGCAGGTGGCGATGAGGTAAGGCACCGGGTTGCGGTTGATGACTCGTGTGACGTGCACGACGATCGGCGCCATCACCAGGCAGATCGCGTCGTTGACCAGGAAGGCCGAGAGCGCGCCGGTCAGCAACGTCACCATCACCAAAAGCATGAAGGGCGCGTGGGCATGCTCGATGGCAAAGCCGCCGAGCGCCCGAAACGCGCCCGAGACCTTCAGATGCGCCACGACGATCATCATGCCGAGCAGCAACGTGATGGTGTCGAAATTGATGGCTTTGTAGGCATCTTCGATGCCGATCGCGCCGATGGCGATCATGGCGGCGCCGCCCAGCAGCGCGATGCCGGCGCGGTCGAGCCGCAGGCCCGGAATGCGGCCGACGGCGACGCCGGCATAGGTGAGCACGAGGATGAAAAGCGCGCCCGCGCCGGTCCATGTCATTGCAAGAAGGTTCCCGTTGCCTGCCCTGTCCCGCCGGAATCGGTCGACGCACCGGGCGGCACCACATTTAACAAGGCCAGCGCAAAGGGAAAGCGCGCAAGCGCCTGAAAGCTTATGTCGCTTTCATGCCTTTCACATTCATAAACGCTAATGTAAAGAATGGTGAATTAACATATGTGACCGATAATCCAGGCGTTGGGGACTAAACGGATGAACATGGTCGTTGAAGCGGAACATAGCGTCCCGTCACGGGAGGAACTGATGCGTCCGCAGGAATGCCCCCGCTGTCACGGGGCCAAGAAGGTTTTTCTTTGCGCGCGCTGGCTGAGCTCGAACGGCCATTGCTGCCCAGGGGGCACGCATCGGCTGAATTGTCCGGGACACAGTATCGCCTGCCTCGAATGCAGTGTGCGCGAGAGCTAGCGGGATTCGCGGATCTGCCGCCGGTCGATTGCAACGCCGCCGAATCTTGTTCTATGGCAGCAATGATCATCTGACTGGGACGCGCCCTGCGACGGCAAACACTTCCGCTCCTTGCGGTCGTCGCGCTGATCGTCACCTTGCGCGCCAACTTCGCCGAAACGCAGATCGGGAACCGCAACGCCAGACGCGAAGCAATCGGCCGGCGGCGAAGCTGAGGGACGCGCTGGCGACGCCCTGAGGCCGGGTCGCGCCGTGGGCCGTCAGATGCGGCCGAGCAACACCAGGATGATCACGATGACCAGGACGAGTCCGAGGCCGCCGCCGCCATAATAGCCGGTGCCGTAGAAAGGCCCTCCGCCTAAGCCGCTGAAGCCGCCAAGTAGGGCAAGAATTAGAATGATGATGAGAATCGTGCCGAGGCCCATGGTTTCTTCCTCTCTGACAGTGCGATCCCGCGCATTGCTATCGAGGAAGTGAACTCGCAAGCCGCGCGCATGTTCCGCCGACGTCGAAGCCAGCTTCTGTTTTCGGACGACCCGATCGGCGGCTCGATCCGCTTGGAACCATTTCGCAGCCGGCAACGTTGGAGCCTGCCCATCCGGGCAATCTTGGTAAGGAGGCAGGCATATGGGCGCATCGATCCTTATCGGCATATTGATCACCTTCCTGGTGGTGATCCTGGTGCTCTACCTCGTGCAACGCCTGCCGCTCGATGCCCGCGCGCGGCAGATCGCGCAGATCATCGTCATCATCATCGGAATCGTTTCGCTGCTCAAATATCTTGCGGTATTCTAGCCGCGGTCCATATTCGACACCCGGAAACTTCAAAACCCCGGCGTCCCCATGAGAACCCTGTCGATCGCACTTGGCGCTGGCAGAATATTGTGCGCCGGCCCAATGTTGTGCACCGTGAGCGCTGCCTACGCCCGGCCGGACACACGCGCGATGACTTGCGAGCAGACGCAGACACTCATCAAAAGCGATCGTGCCATAGTTTTGAGCACGGGTCGGGATACCTATGACCGGTTCGTTCGGCAATTCGGCAATGAGTGCGACTGGCCGGAAGTGCCTGTGTCGACGACGGTTCCGACCAAGGACGGCGAGTGCCGCGTCTATCGGTGCGAGGAGCCGATCAACCTCCCCGACTGACCGGTGCTTCTTGCTCGCAGGCGTGGAACTATCGCAACTTGTTGCGGGTTTTAGCAGCCGGCGGCGGGACCTGCCGGGCGCGAGGGAAATTGCCTCTGTGCATAACCGAGGGAGGAACGGCAATGCCTGAAATCGCACGCAGCGGGAGTTGCCTGTGTGGCGGGGTGCAGTTCCGCGTCACTGGGGAGCCGCTCCGGGTCGGCCTCTGTCACTGCAAGGACTGCCGCAAGACAAGCGGATCGGTCTTCCATGCCTACGCCGTATGGCCGCTAAAAGCGTTCGAAACCACCGGCATCACCAGCAGCTATGGCGCTCGGAGCTTTTGCCCCACCTGCGGAAGCCGCGTCCCGTTCGTCGGCGACGACGAGGCCGAAGTGACGATCGGTAGCCTGGACGTGGCGCCAACCGAAGGGCTGGTGCCGAGCTACGAGCTGTGGATCGGACGCCGCGAGCCCTGGTTGCAGGCCCTCCCCGCGGCGCGCCAGTTCGAGCATGACCGGATCGCCGATGATTCGGCCGCAAGCGCTGAAGCCGACCTGGAGCCGCGGCAAAGATTGGCCTAGGTTGATCTCTTGGCAGACTTTAGTCCGAACGACCTTCAGTCTGGTGACGGCTTCGGCACGTCCGGGAGGACGCCCGGCCGCGGACTGATGCGCGAGCTTTTCTCGAAGTTCCGCGTTTTTCAACCACCGGTCGGTTTGCCGGTCAATCGGCTGACGCTAGCATTTGGATAAGCTGCAAATATGAGGCGGTAAGCCGGCTTGGCTCCCTGCAGCAGCACGCAAAGAGTTTTATTCTTTTTACAAAATATAAGAATTTTCAACCATCCTTCTTGTGGAAATACAACCTCCGGGATTGTTTCGCCTGCTTGCCTGCCGCATTTTCGTGTGAAACGCCAAGCGGCAGTTGCAACATTATGGTGAAAATTCTTTCGGCTCAAGAAATTTTTCTTCACCGTCTTGCCGGTTATACCGAACATGGCATCCCGAATTGCCACCGGCAGCAAACCTTATGACTTCGGGCCTTGTACAAAAGGCCATGTTTGTTTCTTACCGATTTTGCGACATAGTGCTGCCAAAGCTTGAAACCGGACGGGGCGGTTTTCATGACGTCGGCGCCTGAACACGACCGCAACATGCATATGCGGTATCCATCGATCGACGGGTTCTGGACCTGGGACATCAAGCGCGACCGCGTTTATGGCGACGCCAATCTTTCAGATTATTTCGGCCTGACACTCGATGAGTTCTCTCACGGCGCCTCGCTTGAACGATGCATGCAAAGCATCGATCGGGACGACCGCTCACGGGTCCGGCTGGCGATCCGCAAGGCCGTGGAGCGCAGGTCCGCATTCAGGGAGGTCTATAGGGTCCATTCCGAAAAGATGGGATTACGCAAGATCCTGGCCGTCGGCCAATGCTATGTTGACGGGACGGGCGAGGCAGCGCTCTATCCCGGCTGGTTCGTCGATTTGACGGACGACGCCGCGTGCGAAGAGCAGGCGCTGCGCGAGATCCGCAACCATGTCGGGCAAGCCAAGGACCTGGCGCGGTCGATCGGACACGAGCTGATGTCGTATCTCCTGGACAACATCGAGGAAGAGGTCGAGCAGCGGCTTGGCGCAAGGCTGGGGAGGCGAAGATCGTCTTGAAGCAGCTTTCGCCGATTGCTCGCGGGTCAATTTCGCTTGCCGCGTCGGCCGACTTCAGCCGCGACCATGCGCGCAAAATGCGACTGGGGCGACCGGCGCTCTATGAGCTTGGCCCGCTCCAAGGCCGCATCGCCGTAAAATTCGATCAACACGCCGGCTGCCTTGGCGGCGTCGGCTCTCAATCGGCCCAAATCGGCTTGCCCGCTCTCGCTCGGGGGCTCGCTCCTGCCGATCACGTCAAGCATGGCTTGCAACTTGTCAGGAGTGCTGCCCTCGTCTTCGTGCATGGTCGCCATCCGATTGGGCGCGTAAAATATCGACATTTCCGCGCGATGTCCAACAGCTTCGTTGATCCGGCGTCCTCAGTGCAACCGAGTACAGCTTCACCGCGAGCGAGGCGATAATCTTCGTACAAGCATAGTGAGCCAAACTTACCGCACCGACATTTGGGGGCACCCATGGACCAGCCTAGCAAAATGGAAAACCTGCAGTTTGCGCAGGGGATCCTGCGAGAACTTCGCCAGAAGGCGGAGGCCGATGGCGAGAAGCTTTTGACCTACCTGATCGACATGGCTTATCTCGAAGCTAGCGACCGCATCCGCGCCCACTGGATCGGCAGCCACGAACACGAAGGCCGCCGAGCCAAGGGCTGAGGCCCGCCGGGCCGGGACAACCGGCCGGAAACGCAAAAAGCCCGCCATGCCTTCCGGCATGGCGGGCGGATCAAAGCGCGTGAAACCTATGTCAAACGCGGCGGTCGCTGATTATGACGCGGCCGCCTGTTGGCGAACCGGAAGCTTCCAGCCCGGCCGTGCGAAATGGCAGGTGTAGCCGTTGGGATAGCGCTCGAGATAGTCCTGATGCTCGGGCTCGGCTTCCCAGAAGGGCCCGACCGGAGCGAGCTCGGTGACGACCTTGCCAGGCCACAGGCCGGACGCGTCGACATCGGCTATCGTGTCCTCGGCGATCCGCTTCTGCTCATCGCTGGAATAGAAAATCGCCGAGCGATAGCTCGCGCCGATATCGTTGCCCTGGCGGTTCTTCGTCGTCGGATCGTGGATCTGGAAGAAGAATTCGAGCAGCGTGCGAAAGCTGGTCCTAGCAGGGTCAAAGATGATCTCGATCGCCTCGGCGTGGGTGCCGTGGTTGCGGTAGGTGGCGTTGGGGACATCGCCGCCGCTGTAGCCCACGCGCGTCGAGATCACGCCGGGCAAGCGCCGGATCAGATCCTGCATGCCCCAGAAGCAGCCGCCGGCAAGGACCGCGCGCTCGGTGGAAGAAGCCATGTCGTACCTCCTTTGGATTGCTCCATAGATAGGCGTTGCGCCTGGATTCTTCCAGCGGCTCGATCGGGCCAACCGCTGACACCGGCATCTTGGTCCGGTGTGGACGATCCGCCGGTCGACGTCTTGATGCCCTGCACGCTTCGGTCCGCCGCGATCAGGAATCCGGCGTTTGTTTGAATCTTCGCACCACCACCTCGAAAACGATGTCCGAGATCCACATTGCCGAGACTCCGATGAGGAAGGCGGCGGCGAGCGTGGTGGTGTCGTCGGCGGCGGGGATCGGCAGGCCGCTTGCCCGGATCCAGGCGACGACAGGCAATGTCAGATAGGCGGCGGCCAAGGCGCCGCAGATGGGCGAGGCAATCATCTCGCGCAGCTTGTAGCGATGGCGCGACAGCGCCCGCAGCACGCCGCCGGCGAGCCCCGCTGCCACGACCTGGCCCTTGATGCCGAGAAGATCGAAAATGTCATGCATCACGGCCTCCAGCCGCAGAGTTTTTCGCCCTTGCGGTTGTGCGCAAGCAGCGCCCTCGCCTCCTGGTCGGACAAGGCATCGACCGCGCTGGCAGAGAGGCGCATTGGCGAGGCGACGGCGCAGAAACTGCCCCTGGCCGTGGTGCAGCCGGCGAGCGCGGCGACGATGGCGGCGACGATCAATCCCTTGCCCATGATTTCAGCTCCTTTCTGACCGCGTCAGCCGGCAAAGCGCCGACATCGTTGTCGACCTGGTCGGCGACATCCCGGGCCGCGACCTCGGCGTCGGCCTGCTTGCTGCGCTCGGCCCTTGCGCCGGCGAGGCGCTGGCTAAAACCCCAGCCGATCGCCCCGACAAGGCCGGCGGCGATCGCCAGGATTGTCGGATTGGTGAGAAGCCATGCCAGCAGCGCGCTCATAGCAGCGCTCCGATGAGAAGACCGGCGACAAAGCAGGCGGCACCGATAACGACATACGGCCTGGCGGCTTCGATACAGGCGGTGAGCAGACCTTTCAGATTTTCCATGGTCAATGCTCCCAGCCGAACCGGCGCGCGAGCAGATGCCACCACTCGGCCGCGGCGGCGACGGCAAGACCGAGGCCGGTCTCCAGCGCCATTTGAATGTCGGGATCGGCGGAGAGTGCCGAGGCGTCGTCGGCGGCCAGGAGGCCGCGTGCGACAAGCACGCCCGCGCCATAGCGCAGGGCGATGCGGATGATGACGGCAATCATTGGCAGAACACTCCGAAAAGATTGCAGGAAAGATGCGCGGTCCAGGCGGTGAGCGAGCCGAGCGCCAGCGCGATCAGCGCGAGGACGCCGGCTACCTTGGCTGGCGATGCGGATTTGTGTGGCACAGCGAGCGCCTCGCCGGCGGCAGGCGATCTGGCGCCGGCAGGGGTTGCGGCTAGCGGAACGTCATCGGCGGACGCAGGCCCCGGCGAAACGGATCCCTCAGTCGCCGACGGCGCGGCCGACATCAGCAGCGCCTGCCGGCGCACGGAGGCGACTCGGGCGCTCCAGCCCCGGCCGAAGCTCGGCCAAGTCGATAGTCTTTCCAGGAAGGCGAGCCGCGCGTCGCACAGCGCATCGATGACGACGCCGGCGGGTTTTGCCCTCACCGCCGCCAGCGTGGCCGGGCCAATGCGGCCATCCTGAACAACGCCGAGCACACCTTGAAGATACTTCGCCGCCCTGCCCGGCCCGCTGTTCACGGCGAAGTCGAACAGCGCGTAGTCGATGCCGCCGGGGAGCTGAGCGCCCGCTACAGCATCCCAATAGAAACGGCGGTAGACGGTGGCGACTTGGTCATCCGAGATGGCGCGCAGATCGGCCTTAGTGCCGTCTGCTTTGACGTAGCGGCGGAAATTGGCGAGCGTGACGCCCTTCATGGTCGCACCGCCGGGGTCGGCGGGGTTGTCGGACCAGCCGCCTTCGGAGGCGAGAACGAGCGAAAGGGCACGCGCAAAGTTGCGGTCCATGGGAGTTCCTTTCGGATTATGTTTTGGATATGGCCGGCGCCAGGAGAGGCCGATGCGCGACGGCGTGACCTTGAGGCGCACCGATGTTCAGGCGGAGACGTTTGACGAGGCGGCGGCAACGCTCGGGCCGGTCAAGGGTGGCTGAGCCGGGAGCCGACAGCGGCCGGACTAACTGGGCTGCTTAAGTGACGATCACTCGGCAGGAGCGAACGTTCTGCCCCTCATATGCCTGATGCCGACCAGTTCTCCCATGCCATCGAGTTCCATCAGGCAGCCATCTGGACAACCCAGTTGGTGCCGTCTGAAATCAGCAGCGCCCACTTCCCCGCAGTAGCGGCAAGGATAGCAGTTCCGGCCGCGCCACCCGCAAGCGGCACGACATTCGCCGAAGCAGAAACTGTCGTGAAGGCTACAGTCGTCTTGATGAGGATCTCACGGCCGAGCCAGCTGGACGCCGATGGTAGGGTGGCGACGCAACTTGACCCCTTCGTTACGATAATGCTGTTTTCCGCATCTCCAACCGTGAAGTCAGCACTTTTCGTGACTGGGCCGGAACGCCCAAAGCTGCCTGATACCATTGACATAAACCCCCTATTGTCGACGGTCACCCGATCGGTGACAGCAGCCGCGCCGTCAGAGGTCGTCGAAATTTTAACCTTACCAGGCATGTCCCCTACGCCGGGAGTGCCGTCCACCACAATGGAGATGGACGCGGCCGGCGGAGCGTTCACGCCATCATCGCCGTAGCCGATCACTGTCGCAAGAGTGTCACCGTTCTGAACGATCGCGCGCGCTCCCGGCGAGGTTCCTCGAGACTTGAACATCCCGATAGTGGAGCCCCCCACGGAATTGGCCCAACGATAGAAATTCCCTTGCGCGCCGCCGGCATCCGTGCCGTGGGATTGGAACTGCGGCGCCGAGGCGCTGGTCGCCCCCACTGCCACCGACGTGCCATAACCGAGCATGAACTTGCCGAGGAGGTAGGACAGGACGGCTGTGCCGAAGTTCCTCAGCAACCCTGAGGCTGGTTTCGCCCCGGTCCGCCCAATGACGTTGTTGGCGATAGCTCTACCGATCGCCCAACAGCCAGCGCCTGTAGGGTGTGCCGTGTCTTGCCACATAGCGGCGGAAGTCCAGCCGGGATAAACGAACTGGCGTGTCTCCGGCTCAACCTGCGCGCACTGCTGGAGGACGGTATTCATCACGTCCTTACCGGAGGTGCCCCCCAAGACTTCCGGCATGAGCCCGCAAATGGTGACGGGCAGCTCGCGAGGATACCACGTCTCTCCGCGGAACCTGGTCTGTACTGTTTCGAAGTCCGTCTGATAGGTCGTTGGCGTTGCGATGTCGCCCTCGCCCTGCCACCACAGCATGTGGCTGATCTTCGACCGGCCGAGCAGCGTCAACGCCGCTTCGACGTTGCTTTTGCAGTTCGCATACTGGTCCGGTGAAGATGCGCCCGCCTTCCACTGAGCGATCCCGTTCGGCGGTACCAGCAAGCCGACGCGGACCAGATAGACCTTGCGAAGCGGGTTATTCTCGGCAATTGCGGCAGCGAAAGAGTACGACGTGTTGATTTTCGTGCCGTCGAGCGCCGCAAAGGCCGTCCCGGTCGTGCCGTCAACGCCGCTGTAATTCCAGTTGTAGAGGTTCGTCGGCGGCGTCCACAAATAGTTCTCCTCTTTGCCGATGTTCGATTGTCCTGTAGCGAGGATAACGATGGGATCTGTGGTGATCCCAGGCAGAGCCGCCGCCGCAGCAGCGGACGCCGCCGCCGAAGACGCGCTGCCCGCCGCCGCAGTGGCTGAATTCCCTGCATTGGTCGCTGCGGTCGAGGCTGTCGATGCTGACCCAGCAGCAGCCGTCGCCGACGTTAACGCGGCGCTTGCCGAGCCGGAAGCGGCCGTGGCCGAGCCGGCCGCATTGGTGGCGCTGGTGGCCGCCGCATTCTTGGAGGTGAGTGCTGCGGCCGCGCTCGCGGCGGCGGCATTGGCAGCATTCACTGCGCCGCCAAGCGTGTCCTGCGAGAGATAGAAGCTGAGCACGATCGGGTCGGCGCCAATCACCGGATCCAGCGTCTCGAAGGCATAGACGCGATCGACCGAAACAAGCCCCTCCTGCACATGCACCGTCGTGCCCTTCTGCATCGTGCGCGCGGTGCGGGCGTCTGCGGCGCGAAACCACTGGCCCTCGCTGGCGGTGTAGATACCGTTCTGGGTCTGGTCGGCCTGGTCCTTGACCAGCACGCGGTCGCCAACTTCGGCGGCCACGCCGTCGATCGTCTGCAGGGCATAAAGGGTGTTGTTCGCGGTCGTCGCCAGGCGCACGGGTTCGCGTTCGCCGGTCAACAGGCGAACGGCGGCAGTTGCAGGTCGGGCCATAAGGCTTGCTCCATGAAAAAGCCTCGCGAGAGCGAGGCTGGAAAGATTGGCTCAGTGCGTGGGCTGAGGTCGGGCGGTTAGTCCTGGCCCGTATCGGGATGCTAGCGCAGCAGCTTGCGCTGGGCAGGCGTCATGTAGTCGTCTGCGACCTCGGCAGGATGCGCTCTTCCTCGGTCGGCATTTTCTCCGGCCCGGTCGGCGGTCCGAACACGATCCTGAGCGCCATCGCCTCGGGCGCCGCCATCTTCGCCGTTACGCACAAGCGACGAGTTGGCTGCCGATAGAAATCGGGCTTTCGCCTCGACGGCGATGCTGCTGCGCCCTCGCCAGCGCGCACCGTGCCCGCGCTGTAGGCAGCAAGCACGACGGCCAACCTGTTCATGGCGCAGATTTCGGCTTCCGTTCGGCGTTGTCCATACTGATACAAGCCACCGGCGTTGCTTAACGCGGCATTCTCTACTAAAGTAAAAGTAGTCGATGGTTCCCGACACTAGCCGATTTGATCCCTGAAAGGGTGCAGCTCCGGGACGGAGCCGTCGCCGCTTTCCGTTTCGCTGACGCCCGAACCCCCGCGCTCTTCATTTCGAAATGATCATAATAGCGTCGCCCATCCGGGTGTTCACGCACGACAATCTGAATCAGTGCTTCATGACCGTCCATCGTGATCGCGCGTTCACAGTGATAGATATTTGAAATTTCGGCTCTTGCCTTGCGGTTTGCTTCACTCCTTATGAACCGGCCGACGCGATCAGTTCGTCGAGCTTGAGGGCCGTGGCGAGCGCTGCCCTTGAAGTCTGCCCCCGATCGTCAAAGACTTCTTGAGAGTCCTCCAAGGGATGAGAATTTTCGAACAGTCACTAGCATTGACTACCATTTTGCCGGCGCAATATTGCACGAGGAATTTACGGTGACAGTGCACTACTTTTCAAATTCGATAAACTTGAGCTGGACCTAAATAGGTGACGCACACCGAGAACTCTCAAAATCCGAACGGATTCTATGGATTGGGGTTGGCAGACCGCTGCGCCGGTTGACTCAGCTGCGCTCTTCTCGATCGTCGAACGGTTTGAAGCTGGCTAAAGGAAGCCCCAGTTCATCCAGCACGTCCAAGATGCGCTCCGACATGACGAGACGGAGATTCGAGGCAATGCCGAAGTCGTCACGACCTGCCTTTCCATCGACCTTCAGCCAGACAAGCGGTGGGAGCTTTACGTTGGAAAAGACGTCGCGAAAATTATCGGAGATTGTGATTTCGACGTCTGCGAATGTAGCGCCGGAGAAGCCAGCCTTTATCAGGGCACGCTTGGCCTCCTCCGTCACAAGAAAGCAAGGAAAGCTTTCTATGAGAACATCACCCGGCCAGCCATCGATCTGATAGACGAGCTTGCTTACGATCGGCGGATGCACGCTTCTGTCCGCAACAGTTCCGCGACCTATTTCGCCAGCGCTAACAGGTTCTACGTAAAAATATTCCATCAATCACCTATTGGCGAGTCGAAAAGATGCCCGTACTTCTGGTCGATTTCCGTGGCTTTATCAATTACCTGCTGGCGAGTGGCGGCTGGATGAGTTTGATAAAAATCCCTCCACTCACCTTTAATTACCTTCTGGTGCAAATTCGTGTCAAATTCTCCACGAATTCCGCGAAGATTCTCAATCGAATTTATTTCCTGCTCAGTAAACAGCCCCGGATACTTCTCGAGAACCTGCTGCTCAATGCTATGATGGACCACGTAGTCATCTGCATTTAGGTTAGCATTCCGACTAGGCGAATTAGGGCGCTGTCACCCTAATTCCAAGATCTTCAATCTTCTTCCGGTTCATCGTACAAACGAATTCCGGCCGATTCATTGCCCAAACGCTCGAACACATCCAAGGCACGCTCTGAAACCACAAGCACGTGATTTGGAGCCATGCCGAAGTCGTCATGTCCTGGCTGCCCATGGATCTTCATCCAGACGAAATCTGGAAGTTTCGTTTTTGGCTGCAGCCGATAAAATATTTCCGAGGCGGTCACTTCGACATCAGCAAACGTCACCCCAGAAACACCGATCTTCAACAGTTCCCGTTCTGCTTCTTCGGTGACAAGATAGCACGGGAAGCTCCTAATCAGTACGTCACCGATCCAAACGTCAATCACGTAATGAAGCTTATGGACAATCGGCGGATGAACGCGGTTATCGAGAACCGTATTTTTGCCGAAATCACCCGCAACAAACGGCCTTAGGTAGTAATAATTCATCGTTTACCTCTCCCTACCGACAGGTGGAACGAAATGGTGACCATACTTTTTGTCCATCATTGTTGAGTGATCGAGAATCTGCTGCTCTGTCGGATTAGGATATCGTGCGTAGAATTCGTCGTTTTCACTCCTAATGATCGAAAGGTGAAGAATATCATTGAGATCCTTCGGAATTCCGCGAAGATTCTCTACTGAATTTATCTTTCTCTCCGATAAAAAACTTAACCGATCGAGTAATTGCTGCTCGGCCGGATGATGGATTACCAAATCGTCCATGTTCACCTCGGGGTTCGCCTGAGCGTACCCTTTCCGGTAATTATTCGTAAGTGCGTCTCCGAATTTCGCACCGGGATGCTCTACCCGACTGGGGTCTCTCGCGAACAGCTCCTTCGCAATTTCTACAGCCATCTTGCGCTCCAGTTTTGACTTCCGAGGCGAACGCGTCGTCTGGTGTCCGCCTCGCAGGGGGCTGGACGTCGAAACATCAGAGGGGGTTTTGGGATCGGGAGCTGGAGGTTCCCCGGTATCATCAATCGGCTTCGTCGGTTGCTTGGAGATTTCTTCAGGCTGAGGCCCTCTCAGCGCAGTGCTTTCGTCGCCACTTATCAACTCAACACGACCGGGAGCAACTTCGGAACCTGGCATCTTCGCCGCTGCCGAATTGCCGATCGATCGTTCTGCTTGCGCTGCCGCTCCAGAACCGATCCGCTCAACGGCCCGCGGCATCGCAGCCTCAAGAACTCGACCAACCCCGGGCACCGGTATCCCCCAACTCAATGCGTCGCCTTGCTGACGCATCATCACCTTCTCGGTGCTGTTCGCTGGCTCGTAGTACCCATGGCTGAAATCGGGAGGCTCGCTTGATCCAAGGGAAACAACGTAGCCAGCCCCTTTGATCAATTTGCCCGCGAATATCCCGGCATTCGCAGTTTCTTTGCCGACGGCTTTGGCATCCGCTCGAAATACTTCGCCACGGAAAGGCCTGGCTTGCCACCGGGGAGAATCCCGCCCAGACCGGCCTGATCCAGTTCCCGGACCAGAGCTGCTCGCACGACGGGACCTTTCGTGTGCAGGAACAACTCGCTTGCCTTTGCGTAGTTGTCCATGAAGTCCATACTTCCGCTGTCACGATCCTCGGCAAGCTGGAGGAGAATGGAGAACGGCACGGGCTGGAGATTTTCATCATCAATGCCCAATGCTTTTTGCCTGGCGACGGACAATTCTATTGTTCTGTCGTATGTGTCCTGGTCATAAGCCTCTGGATCGGAAGGCCCAGTGCCAAATACGGCTTTCCAGCCCGCGGAGATATCTTGAGACGTATCGCTGACATAGCCACCTGAATCGACCCGCCTCCTCTCCAGGACCAGCTTTGCCGCGACGGCGGTTGCCCCGTCGCGCTCTTTGTCTGGCGACGAAGCATTTGGCCCAGCCCCGGCATCGTTAAGGGCGGCATTGATGGCCTGGTTCGACATGGCCCCCATGTCGAAAATCTTCTTTCCGACATCGACCTGCCATTCGAGATCCTGCCGGCGCTTAATGCCTTCTTCCGGGCCGTAGACGATCTTGTAGGCATCCTCGCCCGGTATGTTGCCTGAGTAGGTGCCGGTCCGTGCGATCTCGTCGGGAGCTTCCGCTTGGGCGCGATCGATGGCGGCGCGGATATTGACCTCTTGAGCGAGGCTGGCGGCCTTCGCCTGTCGACGGATCGCTTGCTGTTCTTCTTCGGGAACGTCGCCGAACGCCTGCGCGATCGCTTCGTCCGGCGTCTTGTTGCGACGCCAGTCGCCCTTCGCGGCGGCCTGCTCATCCTGCGCCCCTGCACCAAGCTGCGACCGCACAGTCTCGCCCATGCCGTCACTGGCCACCGGTCCGGCGCTCAGCATCTCGGCGGCGCGGCGCGGGTCCTGCGCGATCAGAGCCTGCATCCGCGCCTTCGCCGTGCTGGCGCGCCAGTCGGCTTCGGCCTGCAGCCTGATCTGCGGGTCGAGGTCCATCTTGGCGATGAGATCGAGTCCGGCCTGCCGGGAGGCGTCGAAGGCGGCGGTGTCGTTCGGATCGCTTCGCGCGATGTTGTCGAGTTCGGCGCTGTGAACCTCCGCCAGCTGGTTCTGTTCATATTGCTTGCGCTGCTGATTTTGCTGCAGCGCCAGGCGTATTGCGCCCGTCTCCCGCAGCGCTTCCTTGCGGCTGGCAAGACCGGGGCGCAGCTCGGGCGGAACCTGCTTCAGGAAATTGCCGAACAGCGTGTCGAACTGGCCGGTCCTTACCACTTGGCCCGTGTACGGATCGACCTGGCCATACATGGCCTCGTGCAGGCCGGCGCCGTCGGCTGGGGAATTGGCCACCGTCTCGGCCTCGGCCTGGGCGAGCTCGCCGTTCAGCCGGCGCGCGGCGATCTCGGTGTCGAAGGCCTGCTGCTGCGCCTTGCGCTGCTCATAACGCTCGGCGGCTGCCTGCCACCTGTCGCCGAGCTGCTGCATCGCCTCGCCGACTGGCGAGGTGTCCGGATACTGCACCGCGTTGCCGGTATCGAGCCGGCGCTCGCCGACAAAAAGAGGGATGATGTGGACCATCTCAGTAGAGCCCCGTGTAGCCGCCGATGATGGCCCTGCTCGCCCGAGGCGAGAGCGACGAGCCGCCGAAGGTCACGGACTTGGCCGGATCGTAGAGGCCGGACAGACCGTCGATGAGGCCACTGCCCGCCTTGAAGATCGAGGCCGTCATCGCCTGGCTGCCCTGGAAGCGCGAGATGGCGGCCTGGATGTTGAGATTGTTCTGGCGCAGCCGCGAATTGTACAGAGTCGCATTGAGATCGACCTGACCCTGCCGGGCATTCGCCGCCAGCACCTCGGTCGGCGAGCCGGCAATGCCGACTCCGGAAGCGCCCGCCTGGGCGCGCGCCTGGGCTTCGAGCAGATCCTGCTTGCGGCGTTCCTGCCTCTGTTCAAAGGCGGCGCTTTGCGCATCGGCCTGCGCCTGCTGCTCGTAGGCCTTGGCCTGGTAATTGGCCAATTGCTGCTGCTGGGCGCCCTGCATCAGGGCGCCGCCGACCGAGACGGCCGTGCCTGCCAGTCCAAGAAGAGCTAATGTGCACATGGGTTCAGCCTCGCAGGGTCTTGGGTTTCCTGGTTGCGCCCGCGACGGGCGCGCGCAGCGCCGGGCGTTGGTCGAGCGCGCCGCCGGTGCTGATCAGCGAAAGGAGCAGCCGGTCGGCCGCCAGACCGGCGCGGCTGAGGCGCGCCGGCGGCGCCGCGCGCGGGCCGGCCATGGCGGCGCGGCGGGTAGCGGCAAGGTTCACCTTCAGGCGCGGCAGGCCGGCGGCGTCGAACAAGCCGTTGGCGGTGGCGATGGCGCGCGACAGCGCATCGGCTTCAAACAGTTCCTCGCGCAATTCTTCGACCAGCCGGCGAACAGCGCGCCAGCGGGTGCCGAGAAGTGCCGCCTTGCCTTCGATCTCATCGGCAAGCGCCTCGATGTCCGCGCGGGCCTCGCTTTCCGCGGCGGCATCGCGGCGGCTGCCGGCGGCGGCGATTGTTCGTTCCAGCATCGCAATCTTGTCGTTGTAGTCGTCGAGCGCGGCCCGCGCGGCAGCGAGATCGCCATCGCCGAGAATGGCGCGGTCTTCCGCTTGCTTCAGGCCTTGCCGGCCGGCGGCGGCTTGCGAGAGATCGGTGTCGAGCAAAGCGATGACGGCTGCGAAATCCGCAGCCGTCCGCGCCCTGCCGAGAGCTTCGGCATGGGGTGTCATGAGGGTTCCTTGGGTGGGTGGAGCGGAGCGAAGGAGAGCCAATCTCCCCCTGTGGGGGAGATTGGCAGCTTCAGCGCCGGCGCTTAAGGCTCGGCGTCGAACACCGGGGTAAACGCACGGATCGTGCAGGGCGTGGGATTGACGTGGCGGATCTTCACCCTGCCCTGCCCTTCCCAGCTGTCGTCGATCGGCACCTCGGCATTGCCGGTATAGAGCTTCGCCTTGCCGTCGGGCGCGACGATCGAGGGCATGCGCACGGCCTCCCAGCGGCCGCGGATGAAGGACTGCACCTGAAGTCCTGTCGTGTCGGTCTCGAGCAGCGACAGGATCAGCTTCGCCACCTTCTTGCGGCGACCGATGATCGAGCCGTCCCGGCCGCCGACATCGAGCTCCAGCGTGTCGGCCTGCGATTGAAACGGAAGCCCGACCTGCCATTTGGCGGCCGCTGCGCCGCCAGGCAGCGTCACCTGGCCGGACGCGACGGCGACGCCGCGAAAGACCTTGCCGTCGGCCAGCACGTCGACTTTCTCGCCATTGAGGTGGCCGAGGCCGGAGACAACGTTGACCGCGGCGCCGGAATAGGTCAGCCCGCAATCGACCTGGAAGGCGTCTTCCAGCGCGCCGTATTCGAAGGGCGTCTGCATCACCTCGATGTAGCGCCTGGTCACGCCGCCGACGGTGCGCTTGACGATCAGCCAGATGTCGTCGACGCCGTTCTGTCCGGGCGTCACCACGGCACTTTCGACGATTGCCCAGTCCGACCCTGAATACGACCCGCCGACGCGGTGGCGGTGCATGCCGCGAACTTCCTGGCTCGGCTGGTGCGTGTATCCCCCAAGCTCTCCATTATCCAGCGGAAACCAAAGGATGGGGTCCGGGTCCGTCTGGTAGGCGAGTTCGACGACACCCTTCTTCGGGATGTGCTCCGATATCTGGCCGATGTCGTCGGACTGATAACGGGTGGTCTGCACCTGCGCCAGTTCGGCAATCGAGCGGCGCGAGCGCGTGACATAGAGGAAGGACTGGCCGGCATCGACGGGGCGGATGCGGGCGCAGCCGAAGGTGCGTGAGCGACGGTTCTTGAAGGAGGACGGAGTCAGCGCCTCGTCGATGCCGGAGCCCGACAGCGCGCGGATGCCGCCGGAGGTGCCGATCAGAAGCGCGCCGTCGGAATCGGCGATCCAGACGATATCGTTGGCCTGGCCGCCGCCGGCCTGGACAAATTCCAGCGCGTCGTCGTCCTTCTCGCCGAGCGCGAAATTGTCGAAGTCGCCGGTGGCCGAAGCATAGACGGAGAAGCGACGGCTGAAAGCCAGACGCTCCTCGTATAGCGAGCCGGACTCGACATATTTGCCGGGCACGAAGGTGCCGAGCCGCCAGCGGGTGATCGGATTGGTGTTCGGCAAGGCATGGCCGTATAGCACGATCTTGATGACGGTCGCGTTGGTGCGGCCGGTGATCTTGGCCCAGCGCCAGATGCCGTCGGCGCCGAGCAGCCTGATGGCGCGGCCGACATCGGTGGGCTGAAAGCCGGCGCCGTCATTGATGCCGGCGGTACCCGAAGCGGTGAGATCGAAGGGTGCCTGGTCTGAAGCGGCAACATGAAAGGCCAATTCCGCGGCCTGACAATCCACAGCGTCCGGTCCACCGCCCCCGGTGAAGGCCATCTGGTAGTACTCGAAAGCTGCCTGATTGTGAAATTCGTAGAACCGTGTCTCGCTGTTCGCCCAACCCGTCTCAGCTGTCCGGGAGTCCAACGTCACCCAGGTCGTACCATCATTGGAGCCCTGGATCTCCCAACCCGTGAAGTAATTGTTGTCGGAGGTGGCGGTCGGATAGGTGGTGAGCCAATAAGCGTCTACGACCCGTCGCGCGCCGCCAGGACTCTGATAGCGGATATAACCATCGGACCCGCCGTCCAAAGTGACCTTGTTGATCTTATCCCGATTGAACATCCGGTAAGCATCGGTGCCGCCGCCAGAGGCCGACGCCGTGCCATAGGGGGACGTGTTCCCCGTCATTTTCGGTGTCAGGTGACCAGTGTCTGACGGGGTCAGTGTGGTTGCCGTGTCATTGATGTCGTCATAAGGCCCATCCCGAAACTCGAAATCATCGAGGGCCCAGACGGTATGGGCGGTGCGGGTCAGCACCTTGGGCGGATAGTCGCGATGGGTGATCCACATCTGGTCGGCCGACTGCACATAGGCGAGCTCGAAAAGATCCGCCTCGAGATAGGGTGAGGCGATCTCGACCGTGCCGACGCGCGCGCCATAGGCGTAGACGCGGATATACTGATCGCCGAACTCCAGGCAGTAGGCCTGCTCGGAGGAGAAGATGAAAGGAATGCCGCGGGTCTTCTTCGCCGAGTTCTTCACCTCGTTGACGAAGTAAGTGCCGCCGCGCGCACGGATGCCGCCATGCGGCAGCGTGACGAAGTTCTCGCATTTGGCGAGCGCCGCGCGGTAGAGGTCGAGTGAAGCCCGCGCGTGCAGCCTGGGCGAGATTTCGCCGCGGGTGAAGACGTCCTGGACCGGGTAGAGCGCAGCCATCAGCGAAAACTCCGGAAATCGCCGCGCTGAGCCGCCCAGGCGCCGGTATAGAGCCGGCCTCCGCGCTGGATGGCGTTGGCGCTGAAGGCGGCATCGAGCGCGCGGTCATAGGCGGCGCGAGCGATGTCGATCATGCCGGCCTTGTGGGTCAGCGGATGCGCGATCTTGATCGCCAGCGCCGCCACCAGCACTTCGGTGAACAGCGCGTCCCAATCATTCGGATCGGAGAGATTGGCAAGGTAGCGGATGGTCAGCGGCCCAGGCTGGTCGCAGTAGATCAGCCCGGCCTCCTGGCGCCAGGAGATCGGCTGGCCGTCCGGCTCGCCATTTCGCGTCAGCGGCAGCGGACGGATGCAGTCGGCCGGCAATTCATAGGCATAGTTCAGCGTGCAGTCGCCGCTGCCGGTATCGGCACCTAAAACCTGCGCCGAGAGGATGGCGAAGACCCAGGCGTGCTTGGCGAGCTCTCCTTCGCGGGTGAGGTCGTGGTGGAGGTTGAGCAGGCGGGCCGCCTTGACGTCCTGGTCGAGACAGTCGATCGGCGCTTCGTCGAGAACGGCCAGCGCCATGTTGGCGATGTCGAGCGGGGTGATGGCCATGGGTTGGTGATCCGTGGTGGGAGAAGTTTCGTCTTTGTCCCCGTTCACGGGGAGAAATGCCCGGCAGGGGCAATGAGGGGCAGCGCCGGCGTGAACAATTGGCACCAGCCTTGAAGCGCCGGCGCTGCCCCTCACCTGCCTGCCGGCATCCTCTCCCCGTATAGAGACGGGGAGAGGAGCGCTCTCATCGGCCTTATGCTTCCGTCGTCTTCAGCGCGATGAAGCTCATGTTCTTCACGCTCGACGCGGTGCGGTCCCAGTTGACGGCCAGCGCGAGCTCGGCGTCGGTGGCGAACTCGCCGGCGCTGGAGGCATCAAGGAACCTCGTGCCCGGCACGTGCGCCACGAAATGCCGGCGGCCGACCATTTCGGTGACGCCGCCGCCATGGCCCTGGCGCGGCTTGCGGTCGAACTCGAGCGGGCCGCCTTCGGAGTTGACCGGCAGCTCGTTCCACAGGATCGCCTTGTCCTTGAACATGAAGGCCGTGTAGACGCCGGCCGCGACCGGGATGTCGTCGTCGACCACGCAGCGCAGCCCCATGTAATAGGGGATCAGCGGCCCGCCCTGCTCCGACGACGGCACATAGTCGATCAGGTCGGCGAGCTTGAGGGCCTTCATCTGCTTGGAATGCATCCAGATGGTGCGGAACTTGTCCGCGCGATCACCCATCAGGTACGCCGCCTCGATGATGTCGGTGTCGACGATCGAGGCGCCGGTGGTGCGCACCAGGTCGCCGCCGTCATTGGCGACGTTGTCGGCGAGCACGCCCTTGAGGATACCGAGCAGGGTGAGCTTGTTGGCGCGCTGCCAGTATTCGGTCTGGCGGCGCACGATCAGCTTCTGCGGATCGTCGCCGGCAAGGATCGCGGTCAGATCCGGAACGCCCCAGGCCTGGGCGCGCACGTTGCGGGCGGCGACCTCGCGGCGCGAGCCGATCTTCTTCATCTCGATGGAGTCGGCCGGATCGTCATTGACCGGTTCGGACGGATCGTTGCCGAGATCCTTCCATCCGGGCATGTCGACGGAGCGACCGCCCATCGACAGTTTCGAGGAAATCGCCGGATCGGAAAACAGGATGCCGGCCTGATAGATTTCGAGGGACTGGACATGCTCCTCGAACGAGTACTGGGCATAGACGGACGGAACGATCGCGTCCGCGATGCGGGTATAGGCGTCTGCCATTTGGTCTTTCCTTTGAGGCTGGTGAGGTCAGGCTGGCGGCTAGAGCGGGTTGTTGGGCATCCAGAGATCCGGATTTTCGCCGGCATCCCGGGCGAGCCGCCGGGCGCGTTGAGGGTCGCTTTTGACAAGGGCGGAGATGGCCGAAATATTGCGCTCGCCGATGGCGTTGCGCCGGAAGGGATTCTGCCCCCGCGGCGCTCCATCGGCGTCGATCGTGTCTTCGCGGAACATCGCCTCGCCGATCGCATGGAAGGCGCGGGCGATCTGCGGATCGGTCAGCGCGCCGTCGGACAGAAGAATGCCCTTCTGCTTGTAGGCGTCGACCAGGCCGAGCTTTTTCATCGCTCGGTTGGCGACCTCGAGCTTCTGGCGAAAGCCGTCGCTGTCGATCGGCCCCCAGTCGCGCACCAGCTCGTCATGCGTGGCCTCGACCGAGCGTGAAAGCGCCGCCTGCTGCTGCGCAGCCTGCTCGGCCATGTAGCCGACGAAGCGGTCGTGATAGGCCTGCGCGATCTTCGGGCTGGCGCCCGCTTCGACCGCCCAGGCCTTCGAGGCGTTGGCGAGCTCGTCCGAATAGGCGAAGTTCTCCGGCAGGTTTTCAGGCCGCCGGTATTCGACCTTCTCGGCCGAAGTCAGTGGACGCATCGCCTCCGGCAGTCTGGAATGGAACCTGTCCCACTCCTCCTTCGGCGCGTCTTTTGAGGGAACCCGCAGGCTTTCGCCCTGCTGGCGCTCCAGTTCCGCATAGGATGTGAAAACCCGATCGAGGTTTTCGGCCTTGGTCCAGCCCTTGGCTTCAGCGAGCTTGCGGTTGCCTTCGGAAAGACCGTCAAACCAACTTCTGCCGGCCGCCGGGGCGGACCCGTTGTCCCCGGAAGCCGGAGGCGTCGCCAGGTTGCCCGCCGGCCGCGAAGCCACGGACCCGGCCTCTGCCAGATCTGTCATGAGATGTTCCTTTCTTCTGCCTTCTCCCCTTGTGGGAGAAGGTGGATCGGCGCGCAGCGCCGAGACGGATGAGGGGTGTTGGAAGGAATGAGACGTTGGTGATTGGATGGAAGTGTGCGCCAAGCTGGAGCACCCCTCATCCGACCGAGCTTCGCTCGGCCACCTTCTCCCACAAGGGGAGAAGGAGAGCGTCAACGCCTACGCATTATCCCCCCAGTTCTCCCACAGCAGCGTGATCGTTCCCGTCACCGTAAGCGTGCCGTCGGCATCGATATCCGTGCCGGTGGCAAACGCCAGATTGAGATAGAGGTCGACCGGCGTCGCCGAGCCGTCGAGCGTCGAGGCGGCGGCGATATCGGCGGTGGAGGCCGAGGAGAGCGTCGCACCCGCGCCGTCCAGCGTGCGGCCGGTGGAGGCCAGCACATTGACCATGGTGCCGGCGAGCGTGGCGCTCGACGCCGCCGCCGAGCCCAGCGACCAGGTGAGCGCGGCGTTGTCGTTTATGGTGGATGCGCGAGTGGTCAGCACGGCAAACTGCAGCCTTGCCGTGCCGCCCTTGATGCGCACCTTGCCGTCAGAAAAATCGAAGATCTTTTGGCTCGCATAGGCGAGCGCATCGGTCACCGGCACCTGCATGCCGGCGAAGGTAAAGACGGTGCGGTAGGAACCGCCCTGCCCGCTGGTCACAGCCTTGAGGCCGAGCTTGGGCGGCGCAAGGCCTGCCTCGCGGGCAGCGGCGCGGGCAAGGGTCCGGGGAAGTCCTCGGGTCATTTCAGTTCTCCATTCTTGGGGGGAATTTTCTGGGGGTGAGGCGTGGTCCACCCGGCGGACGGAAAGCCAATTGCTTGGCTTTCCGAACAACGAACGCCGAAGCGACAGCGACGGGCCGGGTGTTACCGCTCTATGGACGCGGCCTTGACTTGTGTGTATCAATACACAACATGAAGAGTGCCGATGTCATCGACAGGTTGTTTGCGGATGGCTGGTTCGAGGTGGCGCACAGGGGCAGCCATGCCCAGTTCAAGCACAGCACCAAACCAGGCCGTGTTACGGTGCCGCACCCCAAGCGCGACATTCCGATCGGCACGCTGAAATCGATCGAGAAGCAATCCGGCCTGAAGCTGAGGTAGAAATATGCGTCACTATATCGGACTGATCCACAAGGACGCGGACAGCGACTTCGGTGTCTCGTTCCCCGACTTCCCCGGCGTGGTCACTGCCGGAACGAGCCTCGACGAGGCGCGCATGCTGGCCGAAGAGGCGCTGGCCTTTCACGTCGACGGCCTTGTCGAGGATGGCGGGGCCATTTCCGAGCCGTCCTCGCTCGAGGACGTGATGGCCGACGAGGACAATCGTGCCGGCGTTGCCATCCTGGTCACGCTGAAGGCCGAAACGACAAAGGTGGTGCGCGTCAACATCACCATTCCGGAAGACGTGCTCAGCGAAATCGACCGCTATGCCGAACGTCACGGCTACAGCCGATCCGGGTTTCTGACCGCTGCCGCCAGACAAGCGATGCGTAACGAAGCGGCCTAGGAACTTCGCATTCTGATTCAGGCGGGAGCACCATCCTCTTGTTGACACTGATCTTTCCGGTTTGGAAACCATGGCGTTCAACCGCCGGGAAACCGTGACTCACTTCGTGAGCGGGCTCCGCCGCCGTTCCGCCGCAATGCGACCGCAGTTCATCGCCGTTCGCCCCCGTCGTCTGTCCCTGGGGCTTCAGAGGAGTTCTAGTGATGATCATCAAGAAGGCTATTCTGGCGGTTCTGATGACCGCGGCACTTGCCGGCTGCGAGACGCAGACCGAAGGCCAGCAGCGGGCCACCACCGGCGCATTGCTGGGCGGCGCCGGCGGCGCGCTGGTCGGCCAGGCGATCGGCGGCAACACCAAGAGCACGGTGATCGGCGCCGCCAGCGGTGCCCTGCTCGGCGCCGTGGTCGGCTCAGCCACCACGCCGCAGCGCCGCGGCGACCAGCTCTGCCGCTATCAGGACCGCTACGGCCGCATCTACACCGCCCCCTGCGACGACCGGTACTACAACGGCAATTATTGATCATTAGCCGCCTTCTCCCCGTTCAACGGGGAGAAGGTCCCGGCAGGGGGGTGAGGGGCAGCGCCAGGATCCGAGATGCTGGCGCTGTCGAGGGCTCAATCCGTCCACCCATCTATGGGCGCATCGAGAATGAGTGCACCGGGAATGGTGCCCACTATGAATCTTGTCGACGCCTACGGCTGATAAATCAGCTTGGTGAGGACATCGGAAGCCTCGACGCCGCCTATTCCTCCGCTCGCCCCGCCTTACGCAAATCCCCGATAGTTCGAATGGCGGCCGGCGGAGACCGAATTGCACGCGTTCTACACCGTCCGCACCGATGATGGCACGGAAGCGCTATTTACGCAGCACGATATCGGCTGCGCGCCGTAGGCAAATTGCTGCCGCCGACCGGCGGCGGGGTGCCCTAAAGCCAAGACGGCCGACATCGCTCAACTACCTTTGAGCTCCGGCAAAATTCTCTCGTCGAGGAATTTGAGGCGGCCGGCCAGCATCTCCGCATTGGTGGGATTTGCGTCGACATTTACCGGTATCAACTTCGCTACCGACTTTCCCTGCCGCGCGGCCTTGACCCATTCCTCTAGGGCACCAATGTAGCCATCAAGAGCTTCGAAAGGCGTGGCGGCGTCATCGGCAGGAATATATGTCGGCGGCACGTCGCCAACGATCACCATGTCCATCGGTTCACCTCGGGACGCCCAGGCTCTATTTCGAAAAGGAAGATGTAGATTATTCCCTCGGCGCCATATCCAAGATATTCGCCTTTGATGGATAGGACCCAGTTGTAAAACTCGAGATATTGACGGGCCTCGACCCGGGCGGAATCCAGGTCATCGTCTCCAGTGCTGACATCAGCAGGTGGCAAGCGCGTGACGCTGCCGAGGTCTGGATTTGCCATCTTGTCCATTAGCTGCTCGGCTCCCGATCCTCAATAGCACTTCGGTCCAGCTTTTATGACACGCCAACTCTCTTAGCTCGCTTCCATGGCGAAGATTTTGTCTCACGCCAGGCATGCCAACCATAAGGCAAATCAGCCAGTTCCATAACAGTCTCATCTCTATCGACTATTTTTCTTAAAGCCAGAATCATAATGTCGTCATCATCAAATTCCTCAGACTCATGCGCATGAAATTGCCATGCTCCATCGTCATCGTCATGCACAACGCGAGCAATCCACCCATTGCCACGTATGGCCTTCCTGTTTACAAAGACAGCGACATTTTCCGGATCTTCAAATTTCCAAATCATGGTTTCCCTATTTGTTCGATTTATTTCTATTTCTCGTTCTTGCTACAATTCTCCCGTTACTATAGCTATTTGTGCCTGGAGTTTTTGACGGATCGGCAGGAGATAGCGGATCAATATGGTCAACCTGAGCTTCATTCAGCGGCGGCGTTATCCCCTTTTTACTCTTCTTAGCCCGAACTAATTCTTGTCCGTCTTCGTCGTCTCTTAAGATTCCACCGTTCCTTCTCATATTCTCTTCAGCCATCTTTACCTTCTGCACTTTGGTAAAATCCTTGCCAGGCCCGACAGTTGGCGGATCTTTTAGGTGCGAATAAGGTCTCGCTATGACCTCATCGGTCGGGGCGCTTAGCGGTATTTCTTCCGCTTTGGCGACCAATTTTGATGAGTCTACATCATCCGAAGCGACCTTTGGCTTTGCAACGGTCGAACTACCTGAAAATCTCGCCGCTATCCGGCTGCCAATCGCGCCGAGGCCCTCTGCAAGAACGTTGAGGCCGGCGCCTCCAACTGTGCCGGTGAGCACACCCTCGGGAATGCTTTCATCGGTGTTGTAGGCATATATCCCACCGTATACGCCACCGGTGGCGCCCGCTACGGCCGTGCGAGTGCCGAGGCCTGTCAGGCCTCCGCCTTCCGCCGCCGCGCCGGCACCAGCTCGGCCCAGCAGACCAAAGAGGCCTTTTGCGGCGCCGTAGCCGGTCAGACCAGCGCCAAGGGCCTCGGCCGCCCAACCGGCCCAGCCGGCTCGGTCCTCCGCATCCTCCGTTTCGGCCTGCTCTCGGGCCAGACGCTGCTCGTAGCTCTCGCCCGATACTGAGGTGGCCAGCCCAGCGACAAGACTGTCCGCGCCCCCGGCGGTCGCGCCCTTGGCTATGGTCCGACCGATATCGCCAAACGCCGTGACAGGTTGCTGCAGCCACCATGACATGGTGCTGTATTGGGCTCGGGCCGGATGTTCCCCGATCCAATCCATCTCGCCTTTCAGCTTGGCGATCTGACTTTCCAACGCCTCTGGTGTGACGCTGGGATCTTGGGCCGCTTGTGCGCGCAGTCTGGCTTCCGCAGCCAAAGAAACCTGCTTGGCCATTGCCCTGCGTGCGCCCGGGTCGCGAACCGCCAGGACAAGCGAACTCAACTCGGCAAGACGCTCGTTGAATGGCTTGCTTGGGTCGATGTATTCCGCAGCCTGCCGGTCAGCGAAATCCCAAGGCAACGGCAATCTTTTGCTGAAACCCAGTTGCTGCTGGGCTGCTCCCGCCCAGTTGACGGCGGCTTGAAATTCCTCGGGCGTTTTGACCCTGCTCCAGTCCGGAGCGTCACCGCGAAACAGCTGGCTGACGTAGGCGACGGGATCGGCGTCGCGGGCGGCCATGAGCAGTTGAGCAGCGCCGACCTTGACGTCGTAACGCTCGCGCGCTTCCAGCGAACTGCCGGGCCTGGGCCTGGAGTGCAGGAGCTCGGCACGGATCGCCTGGTTCGACGCCGCATGCATATCGGAGTAGGCTTTGCCGATGCCGGTGTTGATCCGGAATTGTTTGAATCGTTCTGGCCCCAGGTCGGCGCCGTAGACCTGGACGAAGTCCTGCGCGGTCGGGTCTTCCTCGGGATATTTGCCGGTGGCCGCGATGACAGCCGGCGCGCTTTGCTCGGCAAGCATGACCCGCGCATTCGCACCGATCATCTGAGCCGCTGCGGCGTTGTTGGCCTGAGCCTTCAGCGCGGCAAGATCGCCGGGTTTTAGGTAGGTGATGGCATCGAGAGGTATGGTTGCCGGGCCATCCGTGCCATCAGGCTTGGGCGATTCACTTCCTGCCGAGTTCGCGCTGTCTGCAGCAGTCGCACCGGATATCCCGGCGGCAGCTTGAGCCGCCGCACCGGCATTGGCGACAGCGGACGCCGCGGCGCTCACCCGGCCTGAGGTCGCGCCGGCCTGCGCCACGCCTAGCATCTCGGCGGCGCGGCGCGGGTCCTGCGCGATCATGGCCTGGACAAGCGCTTTGGCGGCATTGCTCTTCCAGGCCGCTTCCGCGACGTGCCGGGCAAGCGGACTGCCGATATTGGCTATGAAATCGAGGCCGCGCTGCCTGATCGCTTCGAAGTTGGCCGTGTCCTTGGGATCGCTTTGCGCGATTGCGCTGGCGTACTCGTTTTCGGCCTGGCTCCACTCGTTCCACTCATAGCCGTCGCGCTGCTGATTTTGCTGCAGCGCCAGGCGTATTGCGCCCGCCTCGCGCAGCGCTTCCTTGCGGCTGGCAAGACCGGGGCGCAGTTCGGGCGGCACCTGCTTCAGGAAATTGCCGAACAGCGTGTCGAACTGGCCGGTCCTTACCACCTGGCCGGTGTACGGATCGACCTGGCCATACATGGCCTCGTGCAGGCCGGCGCCGTCGGCGGGGGAGTTGGCCACCGTCTCGGCCTCGGCCTTGGCGAGCTCGCCGTTCAACCGGCGCGCGGCGATCTCGGTGTCGAAGGCCTGCTGCTGCGCCTTGCGCTGCTCGTAGCGCTCAGCGGCGGCCTGCCACCCGTCGCCGAACTGTTGCATCGCTTCGCCCACAGGCGAAGAGTCCGGATATTGCACCGCGTTGCCGGTATCGAGCCGGCGTTCGCCGACAAAAAGAGGGATGATGTGGACCATTGGACTGTTTCCTGCCCGGGCGGTTTGAGAGGGCGCGCGGCGCCGAGCCGCCGAGGTGGCGGCCGGTTCGGTGGTGCGGATGGGAGGGTTCGGCTGGAGCCTGGATGGATGCGATGAGGGGCGCCAGAGTCTCCTTCTCCCCTTGTGGGAGAAGGTGGCCGCGAAGCGGCCGGATGAGGGGTGCTCCAGCTTGGCGCGCCGCTCATCTCACCTGAGGCGGAGCTGAGTTTGGCGACGCCTCGTTTCTTCCAACACCCCTCATCCGTCTCGGCGCTGGCGCGCCGATCCACCTTCTCCCACAAGGGGAGAAGGCAGAGGCGCTATCTCTCCTCGGCCCGTGCCGCTTTTTCCAGCGCGGCGAGGTCGGCGTCTTCCAGCGCCAGGAAGCCCATGATGTGCTGCACCACTTCCGCCCGCGCGTTGGAGAGCGCGCTGTGCAGCTCAAAACCTTCGGGCGTCTTGGTGCGGGCCAGCCAGTCGCCGTAGGACGGCCGGCGGTAGTAGCCGGTGGCGGCGGTGAGGTCGGCCAGCACCAACTCGCCGTCCTCGCCGGAAAAGACGCGGCGATAGGCCTTGGTCAGCGCCTCGCGGGCGGCGAGCGGGCCGCTGGCGTCGGAGGGGCGGGCGAAGCGTTTGCGGCTCATGCGCCACCATTGGCGACGCCGCCCGCGGGGCCGGCGCCCTGCCCGCCGGGAATCGCGCTTTGCGCGCCGCCGGCCGGAGCGCCAGCTGCGCTGCCGCCAGCCTGGGCGCCCTGCATCATCGCCTGCAGGCTGTCCAGCAGGCCGCTGTCGCGCGCCTGGACGGCCGCCGGCACGGCATCCTTCGCAACCTTGCCAGCGGTGGCGATCGCGACCATGCCGGCCTGGGCTTGCTGCGCCTGCGCCCTGGCTCCGCGCAGACCTTCCACCTCGTCCTTGCGCCGAAAAATGCGCTGCGGGCTGCGGCCGGCGCTCTGCACGACGCGGATCGCCTCGTCGCCGTCGATATTGTCCATGATGCCGGGATCGAACTGCGCCATCTGCATGGCGGTGGTCACCACCTGGATGGTGTCGCGGGCTTCGGCCGAGCGGCGCAGCACGTCGAGCGGGCCGGTGAAGGTCGGCCGCACCGCTTTGCCGGCGAGACTGTCCGGCGGACGGAAGCGGCTGTCCTGGTCGTAGAGGCCCTTGTCCTCGAGGATGGACAGCTCGCGGTCGAGATTGGCGGCGAAGCCCGCCTGGATGATCGAGCCGGACGGACCGAGCAGCGCGCCCTTCTCCTCCTGGCGGATCAGCGCCTCGGTGGCGGTCATCTGCGGGTTCTGCACCAGCGTCTGGAACAGGTTGACGAACATCATGTCGCGGATCTCCTCCGCCCGGCTGGCCGCATAGTCGAAGGCATAGCTCGGGTTCTGGCCGGTGGCGATCGGCTGGATCAGCGGCCGGCCATTGTCGTCGATCAGGCCCGGATAATTCTCGCCGGGATTGAGCACCGGCACATAGTCGAGCCTGGCTTTCGAGGCAGTCGGCGGATCGGTGATCTGCTGCAGCGCGCGCAGGCCTGAGCGGCGCACGGCATTCTCCTCGCGCACCGTGGTCAGCGCCTCGATGGCCGGCGAAATGCCATAGGCGTCGCCCTCGTAGCGGCGCCAGTTGAAGGTCGAGACCGGAAAGGTGCGGAAGCCGCTCTCCTTCACGATCTCCTCCTCGTCCTCGATGACGTGGTAGGAGGCGAAGGCCTGGTCGAGATATTGGTAGGAGCCGCCCTTGCGGTACATGCGGCGCTCGTCGCGCGGCTGGACGCACTGGATGAGCGATATCTTCTCCTCGCATTTGGCGGGATCGTCGACGAGCGCCTTGATGCGCGCCGGTAGCTTTTCGTAGCCCAGAAGCTGCGCCGCCTGGCGGGCCGTGCGCTCGTAGCGGCGGTGAAAAATGTCGACCTGGCCCCAGCGGTTGCGCGACAGATAGCCTTCGACCACGGGGATCGAGGCGTAGCGGATCGGCGTGCCGCCAAAACCTTCCTCGGCATAGAGATAGGCCGGGCCGTAGCGCACGACGTTCCTGAGGCAGGCTTGCGTTGCCGGCACGAAATTGGAGTTGGCGGAATAGCGCAGTGCGAACAGGAAATCGCGCAACGCCTCCGCCCATTCCTTCTCTTCGTCGGTCTCCTCGTCATTCATCTCGGCCGTGGTCAGCCCGTGCCATTTTTCGGACTGCGGGATGATCAGGCTCTCCAGGCCGGCGGCGAGCCGGTTGGCGGCGGAGTTGATGGTGTTGGCGTAGACGCGTGAGCCGCGCCGCTCCTGTCGCTCGGCCTGGCTCTCGCCGTGGCCGGTGCGGCGACCGGACCAGATGTCGGGCGCATCCGGATCGCAGAACTCGGCCACCGCTTCCCAGACGGGTTCGTAGGCGGCGCGTTCGGTCTCGAGTTCGGCCTGTCGCGACAGGATATCGCGGGCGCGGGAATCGGTCATCTTGGATCTCGCTTGTTTGGCGGGGGCATCGAAGCTGCCAATCTCTCCCCTCGTGGGAGAGATGTCCGGCAGGACAGAGAGGGGCGCGAAGGATCGCCAACCTCTGAGGCGAATTTGGCCAACGAGCATGGCCGCGGAAGAGATCGGAAAGTTGGAAAGGCCAGCGCGACAGCGCCCCGTCCGCCTGCCCGCCCTCCGCGGCCGCGCAAGGCGGATCGGTCATCTCCCTTTGAGGGAGATCGACCGTTCTGCCGGCCGCTTCTACTCGGCCGGCGTCGTTCCCAGCACCGGCTTCCTGCGGGCGAACCAGCGCACGACCGTGCGGCCGAGCTGCTGGCCAGGCATTTCGATGACCCTATAGGTGACGAAGGACAGAAGGCAGACCACCGGTAGCACGATCGCCAGCACGATGGCGAAGCGCAGCGGCGCGTCCATCTCCTGGCCGTAGCGGGCAATGACGAATGCCGCGACCGGCTGCAGCACCAAAAGGTGGATGAGATAGATGCTGTAGGACAGTTCGCCCAGAACATGAAAGACACCGCCGCCCAGCGCCACGGCGACCTTTTTCGCCACGACGCCCACCAAGCCGGGGAGCATCCGGTAGAGGACAAGGGCAAAGAAGCCCAGCACCAGCGCTTCGCGTACCAGGAATTTCGAAAGCCCGTAGCCGTCGCCAAAGGGAATCGCAGCAAGCGCCATGGCCAGGGCCAGATGCAGCAGTGGCCTCGGTTGGCTTTGTGCCAGGACGCCCGCCAACAGCATGCCGCAAAGAAAGACCTGGATCTTCAGCGGCAGGAAAGACGGCATCGGGTAATGGACCGACAGCGACTTGAGGATCATCACAGCCAGGCCGCCGAGCGCCGCCACGAGTATCGCGCTCCATATCCAGTCGAAGCGGCGCACCAAAAGCATCAACGCCGGGAAGACTGCGTAGAACTGCATTTCCAGGCCAAGGCTCCAGTCCGGCAGCGGCGTCCGGTAGGCGAGGTTTGGCGAGAGGCCGAACAGGAATGTCAGGTGGGCGACGATGTTCTTCAGGCTGCCGTCCAGAAAGCGCTCGGGTGCCTGTGGCGCGCGCTGCAAGAAGGCATCGATGACCGTCCGTGACTCATAGAGATACGGCCCCAGCGCCAGCGCGAAGAACAGCATGACGTAGAACAGCGGCGCAATGCGAAAATAGCGCCGCGTCCAGAATTTCAGCCAGGTCTCAGGCCGTTGCCAAGGCTCCTTGGCCTGGCGCAACTGATAGTGAAACACCATCAGAAATCCGGACAGCATGATGAAGAGATCGACGCCGAGCGCGGGGTCGCCAAGCACCGGAATATGCCAGCCGGTCAACAGGAGGCAGTGACCGACCAGCACCCACAGCGCGGCGGCGGCGCGAAGGCCATCCAGGCATTCGATGCGCGATGACTCGGTCATGCTCTCTCCATGCTGCATTGCAGCATGGCCAGGGGAGCCTCAATGTCAACCCGGTTTCGGCACTCCCTCTTCCGCTGACGGCAAGGACGGCCTCAGTCCGCCCGTTTCTTCAACAGCCGCGTATGCCGCCGCCAGTACCACCAGTCCAGCACGCGCCTTCGAAAACTGCGTTTCATCGCGGTCATGGCGTCATACTCCGAGCAGCACGCGGCGCCGTCCGGCGACGTCGCTCGGCGCAAGGTCGGTCTTGACAGTGGCGAGCGTGCCCTGGCGCTGCTCGAGCTCAGCGCGAAGCGCGGCTTCACGCTCCTGCACGTCCTTGTCCTGCGCGGTCGGCACCGGCGGCAGCGGCTTCAGTTCCGGTGGTTTTTGAAAGAGACACATGGTTCCGGCTTTCCCCAAGGTTAGAGGTTCTTGTCCAGTCATAGAGGAAGAAATCTTCGCCGTTCCTGCCGTAACCCGGCAGGCGGCAGCGCTGCGTGGCGCCGAGCCTGTCCAGCCAGCGCAGCGCAAGCTCATTCTCGGCAAGCGCCCTCGCCTCGACCCGCCAGGCGCCCCGCGCCGCGACCTGCGGCCCGAGCACGCCATGGAAGAAGCGCGTGATCTCGGGCACGCAGCGCTTCATGCGGCGCGTGCCCCAGCTCCAGGCGATCCACAGGCCGCTATGCTGCTCGGCGGCGCCGAAGCCCGCCTCCGGATTGCCGTCGAGCTCGGCGACATAGGCAAAACCCTGAAGTGCTGTCAGCGCCAGCAGCGCCGGCGACCAATGGTCGAGCTGGCAGTCGATCTCGGCCCGGTCCTGCGGGCGCAGATTGGCGGCGATGTAGGAGAGATCCCGCAGCGTGCCGGGGACGATGCGGGTGGGCATGGTGGCTTTACTCCGCGCGAAGCGAGGTGATCGTCAAGCGAGAGGATGCGTCAGCGATCCCAGTTTCGTCATTCCAGGGCGAAGCAAGGAGCGAAGCGACGCGCCGCAGACCCTGGAATCCATTCCGTGACATCGAGGGGTCGCGACGGTGCAGAATTCTGATGCACCTTGGCATGGCAGGCGATTGAACCCATCGGCGGCACACGCTATGGGTGCAAAGCCGAGCAGTTCGAAGATAGCGGCAGTAGATGGAACGCCCCATGCGCATGGACCGCTTCGTTTACGCTTGCGGACTGTCGGATCGGGATTGGAAGGGCAGACCACTTGTCATCGGCGCGACCGTACGGGCCACAGAAGCTCCGGCAGCCTCGTCGTTAGGCTTACCGAGTGATCGCGTCTTGGTCTGCGCCTCGTCATTCCGCCCGGGGACGCTACTCGTCGTCGTAAGGCTCGACTATCGCAACGAAAATGCCCAACGATTCAAGCAGATCAAGAACGCGTTCCGAAATGACGAGACGGAAGGGCACTGCGATCCCGAAGTCGTCCTGACCCGCCTTTCCATGCACTTTCAACCAAACGAAATGTGGCAGCTCCAGGCCGGGTTGATCCTCTTGAAACTCTTCCGAGGTCGTCACCTCGGCGTCGGCGAACGTTGCGCCTGAAAAGCCCATCTTCTGCAACGCGCGCTGGGCTTCTTCTGTGACAAGAAAACAGGGAAACGTCGCAACAATCACATCCCCGAACCATGCGTTTACCTTGTAGTGGAGCTTGGTTACGATCGGTGGATGAAGGCTCGAGTCGAGAACCGTGCCTTTGCCAATCCCACCAGCCGGGTGCGGCCGTATTTTAAAAAATCGCATCAGAGGAAGACCGATCAACCTGCAGCTGAACCTCAGAAAGGTTCGATTAAAGCATGGGAGATGCCCAATGGCCTCAGGGCATCGAGCGCGCGCTGGGAGACAACAAGCCGGTGGTCCTCGGCTAGCCCGAAATCGTCGTGGCCCGCCTTTCCATTCACTTTCAGCCATACGAATGGCGGCAGCTTCAAGTCCGGCTGCATCTCCTCGAACAATTCGGACGTGGTTACTTCGACCTTATCGAAGGTTGCTCCCGAAAAGCCAGCCGTGAGAATTTTCACTTTTACGTCTTCGGTGACGAGATAGCAGGGGAACGAAGTAACAGCCACATCACCCAGCCACCCGTCGAATTCATAGTGCAGACGTGTCACGATAGGAGGATGGACGCTAGTGTCCATAATGGTATCATCACCAAGCCCGCCCGAGACTTCCGGTTCCAAATAGCAATATTTCACTTGTCCTCCATTCCGGAGCGGAATCACCGACGTCCGAAATCGCCTCGTCAACGGCTCCATACTCTCAGTGGTGCCGAGGCATCCTATGCAATCTGTAATTGCAAGCCAAGCCCCCTGTTTAGGCGCCTACGGTCGTGGGGGCGCAGGAACTCCTCAAAGCGGCGCGATCTTGCAGCCATCCTCGCATTCGAAAGGCCGAATCTACGGATCATCGTAAGGCTCGACGACAGCAAACGGAATGCCCAGCGATTCAAGCAGATCAAGGACGCGCTTCGAAATGACGAGGCGATAATCTGCTGCGATTCCGAAGTCGTCGTGGCCGGCCTTGCCATGCACTTTCAGCCAAACGAAAAGTGGTAATTGCAGCCCGGGTTGATCCTCCTGACAGTCTTCCGAAATAGTCACTTCGGCGGCGGCGAACGTCGCACCTGAAAAGCCCATCTTCTGCAGCGCATGCTGGGTTTCTTCGGTGACGAGGAAACAAGGAAAGGTTGTAACAATCACATCCCCAAACCAGCCCTCTACCTCGTAATGAAGCTGGGTTACGATCGGTGGGTGAACGCTCGGGTCGAGAACCGTGTGTTCGCCGAGTCCGCCGGCAACGTTCGGTTCTATATAGAAGTATTGCATTATTCACCTATCGGCGGCTGGAACAGATGGCCATATTTCTTGTCGATATATGTAACGTACTTAAGCACATCCTGACGAGTTGCATTTGGGTGTCTTCTATAAAACCGTTCCCATTCGAACCGAAAAATTGTCTTATGCAGAAGTCTATCCAAATCCTTAGGGATTCCACGGAGGTTCTCAAGTGAGTGCATCTCACCTTCGGTAACAAGACCAGGATATCGTTTCAATACCTGCCGCTCTGCAGCATGGTGGACCACCACGTCGCCCTCCAGCTTCGGGTTCGCATCAAGGAATGTTTTGCGGTAATTTTTGGAGGCAGCCCTTCCTAGCGATGCACCTTGATACTTTACCTTGGAAGGATCTCTTGCGATCGACTTTATGATCTGAAGAACCTCGGCCTTCTGGAGTTTGGCGCCGGTGCCCACACGAGAGGCGATATCCTCCGCGGCTTTGACCAGAGATTTCGTCTCGACCGCTTGGCGAGCCACCGCGGCGTCGGCGGCGAGCCCCGACTTGGCGCGCGAACCACTCGTCGCAAACTTCTCGAGCGGCTTGGTAAACTTGGCCGTCGCGTCGCGGACAATCGCCAAGCCCTTTGCAACAGCTTCGCCGGCTGCCTCTGACGCCAAGCGCCCTTCGGCAACTGCTCCCGAGCCGGGGGTGACCGGCAATTGTTCAAGGAAATCCCAAGGGGAATCGCGCAGGTCCCGGAGAGCCAGCCCAATGTCGTGCGGGGTGCGGGCCAGGGACTCGAAGCCCTCGCTGAGGTAATTGCCGAAATCCTCTGCGGCCTGTCGAACTGCAGACTTCGGTTCGCCGGAAGCCGCCGAAGAAGGCGATTGCTCCCCTGTCGCCGCGGTGGTGATCGGATCGATGTCGGCTGGCTGATAAAACCCAGCTTGGTCTAGCTGTTGAGATAAAGCATCCCGGGTTGCAGGATCGGTGGCTGCTGCCAGAAGATCATTCAGGACAATGGCCCTGTCAGCCTGCGGTACGTCTTTCCTGCCGAGGGTGTCGGTGATGCTTTGGGCGATGCCTCTCGGTAGAGGTTGGGGATTTTCGACCCCTAGTTGTCGCTGTGCCGCGACAGAGAGGGCGATCGCCCGATTGTATGCTTCCTGATCGTTGTTCCCAGGCTTGCCGCCTTGGCCAGTAACGGCGCTCCATGCGGCCTCGACATCAGGGAAGACGTCGCGGACATAGCCTGCAGGATCTGCCCGCCTCTCGCCTAAAATTTTGAGGGCTGCAGCGGCCGTGACTTGATATCGCGCCTGATCTTCCTTGGAACTTCCTGGAGCCGGCTCGACATCACGCAGTGCTGCGTGGATCGCCTGGTTCGGCATGGTCCGCATGCCGGAGGCTTGGCGACCGGCGTCAATCTTTCGACCGAACTCCTGATACCGCTTGCCGCCCTCCTCGACGCCATAGACGGCGGTGAAATCCGCGACGTTTGGCATGGTGCCGGAGTAGCTGCCCGTACTGGCAATCGCGTCCGGGGCGTTCTGCGAGGCGAGATCGATGTTGACGCGCGCCTCGATCAGCTTGGTCACTGTCGCGGCGCGCGCCTGGCGGAGCAGCCGCCGAATACCGTCGGACGATAAATCGGCACGAGGATCGACGACGGGATCGCCGGCTTGGCGGTCGCCCGCAACTGGTCCGGCGCTCAGCATCTCGGTTGCCCGCCCCGGATCGCGCGCGATCAGCGCTTCGACGCGCGTCCTTGCCGTGCTTTCACGCCAGGCGGCTTCGGCCTGCAGCCGGCTCTCAGGGTCGAGGTTCATCTTGGCGATGAGATCAAGGCCGGCATGGCGGGAGGCATCGAAGGCGGCGTGGTCGTCCGGGTCACTCTTCGCGATGGTGTCGAGCTCTTCGGCCTGGGCCGCCGCCAGTTGGTCCTGCTCATACTGGGCGCGGCGCTGGAGCTGTTGCATCGCCATGCGCACCGAGCCTGCCTCTCGCAGTGCAGGCTTGCGGCTGGCGAGGCCGGCGCGCAGCTCGGCCGGCGCCTGCTTCAGGAAATTGTCGAACAGCGTGTCGAACCGGCCCTTGAGCACGACGCGCCCGGTATGCGGATCGACCTCGCCATACATCGCGTGGTGCAGGCCCTCGCCGTCGGCCGGCGCATTAGCCACGGTGTCGGCCTCGGCGCTGGCGATCTCGCCATGCAGCCTGCGCGCCGCGATCTCGGTGTCGAAGGCCTGCTGCTGTGCCATGCGCCGTTCGTAATGAGCGGCAACCTCCTGCCAGTAGGGATCGAGCGGGCCGGCCGAAACGTCGGGCGCTCCTTTGCCGGCATTGGGGCGGCGCTGATCGGTGAAGAGAGGAATGATGTGGACCATCAGCTTCTCCGGCATGGCTGGCTTTGGAAGAGGCGCGCGCACGCGATCGCGGCCGATCGCAGGCGCGGCGGCGCATGCGGCTTGCTGGATCGAGGATTTTGGAGAGGCCGGGCGAATGTCAGGGTCGCGCGAGAAAGGCTCGGCGCCACCTGTTCGTCATCCTAGGGCGAAGCGAGGAGCGGAGCGACGAGCGCAGACCCTAGGATCCATGCCGTGACGCTAAAGCGTTGCAATGGTTGCAGAATTCTGCACCGTTGCGCTCTATGGCAGCCGTCACGGCATGGATACTCGGGTCAAGCCCGAGTATGACGAAGTGAGAGGGCGGCCCTCGTTACCTGAAAGCCCCCAGCGGGTCGCTCTGTCCCGCCGGCCGGCGCGCCGCCTTGAACTCCGCCGGGTCGACGATCGCCTCGCGCAGCATCATCACGCCGTAGCGTGTCGCGGCCATGAGATCGTCACGCAGCTTCACCACTTGGCCGTTCTTTCGATGAAAAAGCCTGAATTCCTCAAACCATGCGTGAAGGGTGGAAAACACCTTGAAGCGGCCGGACTGCATGCGGTCGAGCATTTCCATCAGCCCGGCCTCGACCGAAGCCGAACCGTCGGCGAAGCGGGCGTGGCTAATCAGCATGTTCAGCCCGTGGGCGGCATATTGCTTTGCCAGCGCCACACCGGCGCCTTCCAGCGTTTCGCGGCTGCCATCGCGCGGCCAAGCGAAGGGCAGCCAGTCGCCCCAGGCCTTCAGCGCCAGCGCCTGCATCGCCGGCGTCTGCTGGGACGCGCGATGCGCTTTCGTCACGTACACGACATCCGCTTCGGTATCCCAGGCAAGCTCGACCGCGGCCGACGGATGGTCCCAACCGAAATCGAGCGCGCCGATGCGCGGCCACCAGCGCGGCAATTTGAACGGCTCGCAGGCGACCATCTCCTCCGCCACCGGGAAGATGCGGCCGGAGCCCAGCACCGGAATGCCTTTCGCGCGGGCCTCACGCTCGTGCTCGGAATAGGCGGCGACGATCTCGGCGCGCTGCTCGGGCGTATAGTGCCCGGCATCGTCGATGGTCATGAAGGTAACGTGGCGGGACATGGCAAACCTTTCCCTTCTCCCCCTCCGAAGGACGAGGCGAGACCCGTGGCTCGCCCCCGGGCGGTGGATCGGCGCAGCGCCGAGACGGATGAAGGGTGTTCCACCGGAGAGACGCGCTGGCGTTCCCTGGAGTACCCCCTCATCGGGCCGCTTCGCGGCCACCGCCCGGCCTTTCGCAGGCTCAAGGCGTTCGAAGCTCGAAAAGCCAAGCAATCGGCTTTTCGTCCGCTAAACGGACCACTTCTCACCCCGCAAGGGGAGAAGGGAAGAGCTTCACGTCGCGATATCGTTCACCGGCGCCAGCGGCGCGGGAAGCGCGGTCTCGCCAAGGCCACGGCGCAGCTCGATCTCAATGTCGCGGCAGATTTGCGAGATCGGCACGTCGTTGGCATTGCCTTCGAACGGATTGGCGCTGCTTTCGCCGACCAGGTCCAGCGACATGTAGACCCAGCCCAGCAGCGCGCTGAACGGGATGGTCAGCCAGATCGAGATCCAGCCGAGCACGCCGCCCAGCTTGGCCATGTCGGCAAAGACCGGAACGACACCAAACGGCAGCAAGGTGCAGAAGATGATCATGAACATCGAGCTCACGATCGCGTATTGGCGGGGATAGGGATTGTTCTTGATGCGATCGCAACGCGCCTGCTGGTCCTGGAAGTCGCGTATCAGCTTGGTCAATTCGGAATAGACCTGCGTCGGAATGGCCGAGCTCTTCAACAAGCCGTTGACCACGGTCAATTGCCTGTCGAGAAGTTCTATCGCCGGCTGCGGCGATTTCAGCACGCTTTCGGCTTCCTCGCCGAGCAGCCTGCGCAGTTCCTCGGCAAGTGACGTCTTGTCCTCCTCAATGTGATAGCGACGGCGCCTGAACTCGATGTTGGCTGCTTTCGCCAGCGATTCCCAAGGCATCGGCCGCCGCAGCGAAAAACGCAGCGCCGTCAGCCAGGCGAGATGGCGGTGGATCAGTTGCCGGGCGGCGGCCGCATCCATGAAATCGCGGCAGAAGCCGGACAGCATCCGGCTGCTGGCGGTGATCTGCGAAAAAGCCTGCAGAGCCTCGTTGGCGCGGGTGAAGACCTGAGAATTCTTGAAGCCGGTGACCAGCGACACCGTTGTGCCGAGCACCAGCACGACCGACCACGGCACCGAGAAGCCCGCGGTCGCCGGAAGGCGGTAGGCGGCGATCGCCAACCCGCTCACCACGACCATGTAGATGACGCTGCGCCGCGACCAGAGCGCGAAGTCCAGCAACCTATAAGAACGGCCTACATACATTCCTGAAGTCCCTTACGGCAGGCAAATCGCGCGACCGCGCGCTCGCGCACCATAAGGGGTGGAAAACGTTTTGACAGGGGCCTACAGCCTTCCCTTCTCCCCTTGTGGGAGAAGGTGGATCGGCGCGCAGCGCCGAGACGGATGAGGGGTGTTCCAGCGGAGTGAGACGTTGGTTTTTCTGTCGCTATGCCCCTTCGCTGTACGAGCGCTTTTGCCAAGCTGGAGCACCCCTCATCCGACCGAGCTACGCTCGGCCACCTTCTCCCACAAGGGGAGAAGGGAAAGCCAACGCTCAGCCCTTATAGCCCTCGTTGACGCAGTCGTTCTTCCAGGCCCAGTCGAAATCGGCCTGCGACATGGACGAGCCGAGGCCCGGTTCGACATAGGGCCCGGCGCCGTCGATGTAGACGATGAAGCGCGCTTGCTTGGTGAAGATGCCGACCTTGCTTGCGATGACGCCGCAGGTCTGGCCGCTCGCGCTGTCGCCGGTGAGGTCGACATGCGAGAAACTCGCCGCCGGATCGTTGATCAGGCTCCGCATCCTGGCTTCGGCCGAAGCGATCGCATCGCCGCGCCAGTCGCCGCTAGAGCCGGAACAGGCCGAGAGCAACGCGCAGGCCAGAAGCAGGTTCGGTTTCGGTCGCATGTCGGCCCCCGGATCGTGGCCGAAAACTACTCGACCTTCGGTTGCGGCCAAAGCGACATCGCAAATCATGGTTTCGGCGCGGTTTCGCGTTGGGTGCGGCAGCCGAAGCTGCCGATCTCCCCCTCGTGGGGGAGATGTCCGGCAGGACAGAGGGGGGCGCTGTTCCCGCCGGCGTATCAGTGGTCAAGTCGGTGTATGAGCGATCAGACCCATCCACAATGGTCGAGGAAGCACGCCGCCGCGGATAAAGTCGAGGTAAGCACTCTACGGCGCCCCCCTCTGCCCTACCGGGCATCTCCCCCACGAGGGGGGAGATTGGCCGTCACCTACCTCTTCCCAATTCTTTCCACCTCGCCCGCGCTCAAGAACCTGAGCACCACATCGCTCATGCCGAGCAGCGGCGTGAACGTCACGATCGTAATGCCATCCGTGGCATTCGTACGGGTGAGGCCCTCGGAGTAGATATCCAGCGGCGGTTCCTCGTCGAACCAGACGCCGTGCAGCGTCTCGCCCTGCCATTTCTCGCGGCCCTTCTCGTAACTCTTGAACGAAAGCACGCTCTCGCCGGCCTGCACATCGCCGCCACCGCCCCAGCGCACGACGACGCTGTCCAGCGCTCCCGGCGCGCCGCGGCCCATTACCGTGTCGGCGATGGCATCGGCCGGGATCATGCCGGTGCCCCATTCTGCCTGTTGTTGCGGCGGACCGACCAGCACGCGCTGCGGATTGTCGCGCGTGCCTTCGCCGGTCACGCCGGCGGCCCAGAGCCTGACCGGTGTGTCGAACACTTTGCCCTTCCACCAGCCCGGATAGCGGCCGGTGAGGTGCATGGCCCATTCCGCGCCCCCTGCCCTGGTCTTGCCCAGCTGGTTGCCGGCCATGAACAGGCGTTCGCGGTTCGTTGCCCCTGCCGCGTGAAATTCGGCCTGCTGCTTGTAGGGCGCGTAGGCTGCAAGAAGGTTACGGCGACGCCTGCGGTCCATCTCCTCGAGCAGCGCCAGATAGGTTTGCATCGCTGTCCAGGAGCGGCCGGAGGCTCGCTTCGAGGCCGCGGATGCGGTTGCGGATCTCGTCATCGCTCAACTGCTCGAGACTGGTTTGCTTGGCATCGACAGGTTCCGAGAAATCCTTGGCCGAAAAATCCTTGGGTAGCAGCGTCAGCACGACCTTCAGATACTGGTCAGGTTTTTCGGCCCGCACCGCGGCGATGACGCCGGCACCATGGGCGCGGAAGTCGGCGCGAAGCGCGGCGGCGAAATCGTCGACGAGCGTCCTTCGCGAGCGCTTCGGGCGGGGGGACGGAGTGGCAGCGGCTTGGGTGGCTTTCGGCTTTCGCCTCGCCCGCTTCGCGCCGACGGGCTCGCGGCGCCTGCTTTCGTCAGCCATGCGTGACCGCATCCGATGGTGCTGCTTTCGCCGCCTTCGCCTTGCGGACCTTGCGGGCGGGTTTCCTGCGTCGCCTTGCGCTGGTCGGCTTGGCGGGCTTGGCATCGGCGGAGGGCGCGGCCATTGCCTTCAGCCCCGCCGTGGCTGTGCGGACCGCAGCCGGGCCGAGGCACTGGCGCGGGAAACCAAAACCGGCGACGACTTCATCAAGGCCACCCCGCACCATGCCGATGCGCACGCCCGGCGCGACCTGCTCGACACGGCCCGAGCGCTGCGGAAGGCTTGCGCCTTCGAATTTGCCGATAGCGCTGACGATCTCGGCGCCGTCATCGGCGGTGACGATGGTGGCATAGCGTGGCATCTGGGCCTCGATGTTGAAAGCGCCGCAGGACAGGGAAGACGCCGCCAGCGCTTCGAAAGAATGGATGGCGCGAAAAACAAAAACCCGCCGGCGGCGGGTTCGTTGGCGCAAATCAGCACCATGGACAAAATAGTAGCATAGCTGCCTTCATCAGGCAATAGCTTCTAGGTACATTTTCCTAAATTTCTCGCAATCGAGCCAGCAAAGCCCCGTGCGCGCCACACCTATAAATTGAAACGCCAGGCCAGATCACAGCAAATTTTTGTCGGAACCAACCCTGGTCCGACGGGTTGCACTCTTAGTCGCAACGCGACAGACGACCGTCTCGCAACAGAGGAGAAGAGATCATGCTTACGAAGATTCTTGCAGCTTCGGCCTTGACCATCGGCCTCGCGACGGCGGCGATGGCCCAGAACGCCGGTACCGCCGGAAATGACGGCGCGGGCAGCGGCCAGACCGTTACCGTCAACCCGAAGACACCGGCCGCGCCATCGCCTGACCAGGCCCCTCCGCCCGATACCGGCACGACCGGCAGCATCACAGGCGGCGACATGAATTCGAACGCCGACAAGAACTGCGCGAATAATCCGCAGGGCGCAATGGGCGATGCCAACAACAGCACCGCCACCACGGTGCAGCCGAACGTGAACGACAACAACTGCGGCAAGTAGCTGCGGCAAGCAAGGGCATCGGGCTTGGACCAAGGGCCGTGGAGTTCGCTCCGCGGCCCTCGTCTTTTGGCCTGGCGGCGCGCCTGCGGAAACCGCGGCGGAACAATGGCACGGCTTGGCCGTTCGTTCCCAGGAGGCAAAAAGGAGAGACCGATGGCAGACAATGACACCAGCACCACCAATTCAGCCAACGGCAACGCGAAGACCGCCGCCGCGCGCGCCACGCGCAACCGTCCCGCGTCCCGCAGCAGCGCACGAGCCTCGCGGGCATCGGAAGACGCGATGAAGAAGCAGATCGCCGAGTTGAAGCGCGAGGTGAACCGGCTGAACCGCACGCTTTCCGAACAAGCCGCAGAGACCGCGCATGGCTGGTACCAGGGCGCGGCCGACCGGGCCTCGACCCTTTACAGCGGCGCCTCCGACCGCGCGTCGCGCGCGGCGAGCCAGTTGCGCAGCCAGGCGCATAGCGTTTCGGAAACCGTGCAGCAGAACCCCGGCACCTTCTCGACCGCGATGTTGATCGGCGGCCTGGTCGGCTTGCTGGCCGGCATGGCGATCAGCCGAAGCTCCGCCCCCGAGCCGGACTGGCTGCATCGCTGGCACAGGTAGACATTTCCGGCCCGGCTAGAGAGCCGACCCGGAAAACGGTGAGGTTGCCTTGCGGCGACCGCGCGGAAGGAAAGGCCAGGCCGTCGCGCCCGGCCTTTTTCTTTCCCCGCCGGCTTCCAGTTTCCGAGGTTGTGCTGGGGCCTGCTCTGTTCCGGCGGCCGTCCCGGGCTGGTCATTAGCCGGTGCTTGTGGGATCATTCCCCAAGGGAATCGCGGAGAGCAGGCATGGACAAACCTGCCATGGCATCCGTCTTTCGGATGCGGCATGTGCCAGCAAACATTTCGGGCGTTCGCAGCCTCGGCCGGGGCCAGGCCGATCCGATCTTCCATTCGAGACCGCTCGGCGAAGCGATCCGCTTCATCGCCCAGGCCGAGGGCCAATATGACCTCAGCGCCGTCGCTGTCTTCTACGGCGACCGCCAGACGCCGCCGCTCGGCAACCGCGAGATCCGGCGGCTTTGGAGCGAGTATGGAGAGCGGTGGATGGAGGCCTAAGCGAGGCTCGCGCATCTCCGGATCGTAACCGCGGCTCGCGCGTTTCACCCCGGTCAATGGGAGCAAAAGCCATGAATGTCGCCAATCTGCAGCTCGAGGGCCTCCTGATGGCCGTCGCTTCGGTCAACCAGGTGCTGGTGCGCAAGGGCGTGCTGACGGTCGAGGAGATCGACATCGCGCTGCGCAAGGCGGAGGCCAGCGAAACCAGCGAGGAGCGCTCGGAAGGCATGTCGGCCTCGAGCCGCGACGCCGTCAACTTCCCGATCCGGCTGCTCGAACTCGCCAATCAGTGCCAGCCGGAGGCCGACATGCCGTCCTTCTCGAAGCTGGCGCGCATGGTCGGCCAGATGAAAGAGCCGTATAACGATCAGATGTGAGCGTGTGGGGAAGGCGCCTTGTCTTGAAATGTTGGCGCCGCCCCTCATCCGGCCTTCGGCCACCTTCTCCCAGTAGAACGGGGAGAAGGAAAGTTCATGCCCTGCCCGGCCAACCCTGCTTGAGGGCCAGCACGCTGCCCGGGCCGTGGACGGCGGCGTAGAGCAGCCCGGCGGCGAACGGGAAATGCGACATGAAGGCGCCGAACTCGGCCTGGTTTCCGGCCCAGTGCGACGGGCCGTGAAAGGCGAAGCCCAGGAAGATGACATAGACCGCGCCGATTAGCGCCAACGGCGTCAGATAAGCGCCGGTGAGGAAGGCGATCACCAGCAACGCTTCGAGGATCGCCGCGCACCAGGCCAGGAACAGCGGGAACGGGAAGCCGGCGGCCGCGATGTAGCCGGCGGTGGCGCCGATATCCATCAGCTTGAAGGCGACGGCCATCGCGAACATGGCGGCGAAGATCAGGCGGGCGATGAGGATGGCGGCGGTCTGCCAGATCGATTGCATTTCCACGATGTTCCTCCGGATTGTTGAAGCGGTTGATGCCCCCAAGGACGGGCGGAGGGAGTTGGTTCCGACAGGCGGTGGAAAAATTGTTTGGCGGGGACGCGGCGCCTCGCCTTCTCCCCTTGTGGGAAAAGGTGGATCGGCGCGACAGCGCCGAGACGGATGAGGGGTGTTCCAGCGAAGTGAGACGTCGGTATTCCCTGGAACACCCCTCATCCGTCCGCTTCGCGGCCACCTTCTCCCACAAGGGGAGAAGGAGAAAGTTGCGGCGGATGGCTGATCGAATCCCGAACGGTGCCGTATTCGGCGCCCCAGCGGTCCGTCATGGCGCAGCGAATGTCCCAGAGCTCGGGGAAGAAGCGGTGACGGGCGCCGCCTTCGAGGATCTCCACCGGCCTGCCTTTCAGCGACTTCGCGCCGAGCCCGATAGAGCGGTGGATCAGATAGAGGTGATTAGCGCGGAATTTCTGGAACAGCTCGTCGAACTCGATCAGCGCCTCGGCCACGACATAGGAATCGCCGTGGTCATAATGCTCGTCATAGATATCCTCCACGGTCAGCCCGCGGCCGTCGAGATAGGCATGCCTGAAGGCCCGCCAAAGGTCCGGCGGCAGGCGCAGCAAAAGCTTGAAGCCTGGCGATTCCTGGCCGCTGCCATTGCCGAGCTGCAGGCGGATCTGCTGGTACTCCTTGGGCGACATGGTTTCCAGGAGGTCGAGCTGCGCCGTCATCATGCGCATCAATCGGTGCACGCGGCCCATCAGCGTGACGATGCGATGCGTGTCCTGTTTCTCCAGATAGTCGAGGACATCGACCAGCGTGTAGGCGATGAGCTTCATCCATAGTTCCTCGACCTGGTGCACGATCTGGAACTGCAGCTCGTCGGCGTTGACCATGTCGGAGAGCGGTTTTTGGCAGGCGAGCAGCTGATCGCATTTCAGATAGACGCCGTAGTCGCGCATCTCGGGGGCCTCGATGCGGGCGTGATAGTCCGTCTTGTCCATGGCTTCTCCTCCTCGCGGCAGGTTTTCGACCTGGCGACAAGGATAGCGCTTTTCGGCTTGAACATTGTTCCTTTCTGTTATTCAAAATGACGTGGAATGAAGGACGACTGTCGATATCTTCCGTCATATTGGAGAACGAATGGCGCTGGATGCTCTCGACCGTAGAATAGTCGCCGCGCTTGAGCGCGACGCGCGCATCTCCTTCGGCGAACTCGCCGAGGAGGTCGGCTTGAGCAAGACGCCTTGCTGGAAACGGGTGAAGGCGTTGGAAGAGGCCGGCGTTATTCGCGGATATTCGACCCGCATCGACCCGGCGAGGATCGGCTTCGGCATCGAGGCCTTCATTCAGGTGTCGATCGACTTCGAGGTGTCGGATGCCTTCGAGGCGGCAGTGAAGAAGCACCCGCTGATCCGCCGCTGCTACGCCACCACGGGCGAAGCCGACTATCTGCTCCAGATCGTCACCGTCGACATGATGGCGCTCGACCGGATGCTGCGCGAGGAACTCAGCCGCCTGCCCGGCGTGCGCCGCACGGTGACTTCGATGGCGATGCGCGAGATCAAGGGCGACATCTCGTTCGCCGAGGCGGCGGCGCGTGCGCTGAGGGGATAAGGCGAGCGCCAAATTGAGACGTCGGCTCGACGGTACCCTGCCGGCAATCGAGCCGTGGACGCTGGCCGCGCAGGCCCGCGCCGGACGGTGTCTTTATGGCGACGCGAGGCGATCTACTGGTTGGAGGACGCGTGACGAGAATATGGGAGCCTGTTCACGGCCGGCTCCCGCTCCACCTTTTCCTTCTCCGCGTCGGCCTTGCGTTTCGGGCATTCCTCGAAATCATGGTCGCGGCCGCCGCAGTAGGAGCAGCACTTGGCTGGAGTGTCGGGGTAAAGCATCGAGACCATTCCCAAGAATGCACCAAAACGTTTCCCGTTGCAGCAATCGCGTGAAGACGCTGCAATCGCCGTTCAGCCGGGCGCCCAGACGTCGCAGTAGCAGGAGCTCGCCGCTTGCGCGGCGGGCTCCCGCTCAATCACCGCTCACGCATGAGCGTGGGGATGACGGAAGTCCCAGACAGCCCAGGCCGATGCCGCGACCACCAGCACGCCGAGAACGACATGCGTGGCCATGACATACGTGTCAGCCGCGAAATGTAGCAACCAGGGCGACACGATCAGCCAGAGCCCGAGGACGACGTTTACCCATTCTTCCCATTCGGCGAACACCGAAAGCGTCGCGAGCGCCAGCGCGCCGAGAAGAACGCCGACAATCCAGGCGTTCCACGCGGGCACCGTTGCCGCGGTGAATCCGATGACCCATGGTGAGATGAACAGGCAAATCGCCAGGATCAGGGTGATCCAGTCCTGGCTCTTTCTTGCTTCCATCAGTTTGCTTGGCATGACAACCTCCATAGATGAAGCTTGACCAAAGCAACTGTATCCGCGTGGACATTGCACGCTTAACGATTGATGTAATTACGTTTCTATCAGGCTGCAAGTGGCGGTCGGGCGGGCCCGGACTGCGCGTCGCCCGGCGTGGGACGGCAGAAATCCCGCCGCCTACCGCTCAGACGCTGAAGTCGGTGTCGCTCTCTGCCCCCAGCTGCGGAACGACGATTGCCTCGAGCGGCGCGTCGAGCGTCCATTTCACGCTGCCGGGCGAACGCTCGAGGCTTGAAGAACCGCTCAGCGACTGCGGCGCCACCCGCTGCAGCACCACGGTGCCAAAACCCTTGCGCTCACTCGTCTTCTGCTCAGCTCCAACGGCCGTCGCGCCGGATGTCTCGTGCCACAGAAGATGAAAGCGCCGCTGCGCTTGCGGGCCGGGCTCGACCTGCCAGGTGATTTCAATGCGGCCGCCTTCACCCGCCAGCGCGCCATATTTGGATGAGTTGGTGCCCAGTTCGTGGAAGGCCATGCCGAGATTCTGCACGGCGTTGGACTGCAGCGTCAGGAGCGGCCCGGAAAGCGAGATGCGCTCCTCATGGCCGAAAGGCTTCAGATGCTCCTGGATCAGGTCGAACAGGCTGGCGCCGGCCCATTCGGAGGTGACCAGGAGATCGTGCGAGCGCGACAGCGCCATGATGCGCGAACGGATCAGTTCCTCGAACTCGCCCGGATCGGTGGAGCGCTTGCTGGTTTCCCTGATCATCGACAGGATCACGGCGAACTGGTTCTTCACGCGATGGTTGACCTCGCGCATCAAGAGCCGGATGCGGCGCTCGCTTTCCTTGGCAGCGCTGATATCGCGGGCGATTGTCGAGGCGCCGATGATCTCGCCCGCGTTGTTCTTGATCGGCGAAATCGTCAGTGAAACGGTGATCAACGAGCCGTCCTTGCGCCTGCGCACCGTCTCGAAGCTCGGAATGCGCTCCCCCTTGCGGATGCGGCCGATGATCTCGGTTTCCTCGTCTTGCATATGCTCTGGGATCAGCATCAGGATCGACCGGCCGATGGCCTCTTCGGCGGTATAGCCGAACATGCGTTCGGCCGCGTGATTCCAGTCGGTGATCACGCTGCCCAGAGTCTTGCCGACGATGGCGTCGTAGGACGAATCGACGATCGCGGCCAAGCGCGCATCGGCATTCGGATCCTGTCGGAACGTCCCCCCGCGATTGGTCATGGACGGTAATTAGGGCCGGCCGAGGTCAAGGCAATCTGCCGCGAGCGAGCGTGCATTTGCTCAGGGTTTCGGGTCGCTGGAGCCATCTGCGGCCTTCCGATCCAGCGATATCACGCCGAAATCCTGCGACTTCGCGCCCAGACCAGCGGCCAGAAACCCATCGGATGCCAGCCCACGGCGCAAAAGCTCGCGCACGGCGGCCGAGCGGCTTGGCATGCGTTTTTCGAAACGCCAGTTTTCCAGCGCCGCCAATTCGTCGTCGGTCAGCATGATCTGCAGCCGTTGCGGCCGTTCAAGCTCAACCACTTCCGCCTCCATCCGAGCCGAATGCTGTGAGTTAGTATCTGCCTAACTGTGAGTAGAAATAGGAAACGGCCATAAGACGTCAAGATGGGATGATTTGCCGACCGGCAATGAAGCCAACGATGCTAAGGATGCGGTGAAACTGCGTTTGATATACTCTGATAACTAGCTGATTTATTTATTGTTTTTAAAATTTGTGTATTGCCAACCGCACTGCTCCAGCGCATGGTTGCAACAGAGGGATAGACCCCCGGGAAAGGAGGGTTTTCCAATGATGCGAGGATTTTCCAACCGGCTGCGCGACGACTCTCACTGCAAGGTCCAGCAGGCCCTGCGAATCGACGGCATCGTCAACATCATCCGGGTTGCGGAAGAAATCAGGCTCAAGAACCTCGCCGAGAACATCGCCCGCGAGGATATAGAAAGCTTGGTGATGCAAATCGCCCAACTTTACGGGGCGCCGATCGAGTTCGACGACCAGGCTTTGACGGCGCTCGACCTGCCGGAAGCCACGGGCGGCGACAACCGCAACGACCTCGAAAGGGCCCTGTGGGAGCACTCGCTGCCCGACGCGCGGCTCGATTTGCTGCAGCTCGACGAATAGCGGGCCGCCGCCGGCAGCAGCCCAGTGCCCCAACGCCGCTCAGTCCCTGGCGGCCAACTCGCCCAGAATGCCGAGCCCCGTCTCATACCGGTCCGGCGCAACGCCCGCCTGATGAGCTTGCCACAGATTGTCGCGCAGGTCGGCTATCTTAACCGGCAGGGCAAGCTCGTTCGAGGCGGCGCGGAAAATGAAGCCCTCCTCGCTCTCGTCCATGCGCCTGGTCAGCGCATCGACCGCCGCCACCACCGGCAGGCCGAAGCCGGCGCCGTGCAGCCGCTCGAGACTCCAACCCTCGCCTTTCTCGACCACGTCATGCAGATAGGCAACCGTCTTTTCGTCCAGCGTTTCGACCGCATCGGCAACCCGTCTCAGATGTTCGATGTAGGGTCTGCCGGTCTTGTCTTTCTGGCCTCGATGGGCCTGCTCGGCGATTTTGGCGGCCTGGTGAAGCATGGTTCTTCCGATCTCGTCACGATAAAGCCCGTCCCGGCGAGGGACGGCCGAGGCGGGCTTGCTCGGGTCGGAACCCGGTCGGATGACGCGCCTTCGGGGAACTGCGCGCCATCATGCATGCAAAAACCTCGGCACCGGCCTAATGTTCCAACGCTGCCGGATTTTTGAGGATGCGCCATCGTCAATCCGCGCCACCCGTTCCAGGCGGAATGCCAGCACCTGAGGGGCGTCGCTGAAACGGATTCGACGACACGCTTTAAGTCTTTTTTTGATGCTCGTCGTCCCAGAACTGCTGCGCACTTCTGGGCGACATGCATTAAAAAGAAGCCCGGACCAGGAGCCGGGCAAGAGAGGTCTTGGGAACATGCTGACCGGGGGTCACGTTCAGCGTTTGCTAATTTGGCGGTTCATTATGACGGCCAGATGAAGGCACATTCGTCCGTGTCGTTGTGCTCAGTGCCTGCCTCGACGCAGAAAGAGCTTTCGACAGGAACTTCGCGGTCGTGTTGCCGTTAGCCCTCCGTGTCCAACAGGAGGTCCGGCCATGGACTGGAACCGCGTCGAAGGCAATTGGAAGCAGGTGAAGGGCAAGGTGAAGGAAAAGTGGGGCAAGCTGACCGACGACGATCTCGACCGTATCGCCGGAAAGCGCGACCAGCTCGAAGGCATAATCCAGGAACGCTACGGCCTGGAGAAGGATCGCGTGCGCCGCGACATCGACGACTGGTACAGGATGCAGGGCTGGTAAAAGCCTCCCCGAAAACGGAGGGCGTTGCCTCGCGGCAGCGCCTTTTTGCGTAAGCCGGTCAAGCCCGCGCGATGGCGGCGAATGGCTCCGACGGGCTGCCATGGCCGAGTTCCGCCCGCGCCGACGGCGCGCTGGATTATCCGGGTCGGCTTGCCTTCGCGAGGCTCCTGGCGCGCCGCCTTGCGGCGGTTCCAGAAAGCGAATCAGCCTCGGATCTCATGGTCCGCCGCCGGCGAGACGCCCCGGATGTCAAATTGCGGAACGCATGAAACATGCGGCCGCCTCGACAGTTCCTACCGGAAGGAGTTGGCTCATGATCGACGATGGCGCCGAACCCGGCGACGGCAAAGCGGCTCAACCAGCGCAGGGCGATGTGGAATTGCTTGCCCGCCGCCTGGCAAAGGATACGGACATCTCGGAGGACGAAGCTCGCGAACTGATCAAGCTTATCGGCCCTGACTGGACTTCACTGGTGAGAGAGGCGAGGTTCCTCAAGGGACGGCACTGATCAACGGCTTGTCGAGATTTTCCCGCAGCCGGGGCGACCATCTCGGGAAGGGGTGAACCCAGCCCGGCCGCCACGGCGCCGCTCACGCCGCGCCCCTATTTGGCGGCGGCCTTCTTCTTCACCTTCTTTACCGGCTCCTCCACCGGCTCCTGCGCCAGCCTGGCCTTGCGAAGACGCGCCGTCTTGGCAACCCTGGCCGCCGCCTCGCTGTCGATGATGGCGCGCGCGGTTTTTGTAGTGGCCTCGTTCTTGGCGTCGCCTTTCGGCTTGAACACATTCGTATCAGCCATGTGCTACCTCGCTATGCAAATGAAAAAGGCCGGGCGAACCCGACCTTCCCTCAAAGCCCCAGCGCCTGTGCCGGTACATCCGTGGTCAAAGGCGCCGACGCATGGCTTAGGCTGCCTGGAGGTTCTCCGCGGCGCTCTTGCCGCTGCGAGCGTCCTTGACGACGTCAAAGCTTACCTTCTGGCCTTCGACGAGAGAACGCATCCCTGCGCGCTCCACGGCGGAGATGTGAACGAACACGTCCGGCTGGCCGCCGCCCTGTTCGATGAAGCCAAAGCCCTTAGTGGCGTTGAAAAACTTCACGGTTCCAGTAGTCATACGATTTCCTTTCAAATCGACGCAAATTACCGCCGCTTGGCCGAATGCCAAACGTCACGGTTTTCGAAATTGAGAGGGAAGATCGTCGGGCGCAAAGGCCCTGAAACAACGTTCGTTCAACAAGATCGATATCACACATATAGCGTTTAAACTGACTCCCGGCAAGACAACCCCCGATATATTTATGCAGGACCCTTTTCGGCACCCGACCGGATCCGCCCTCTGATGCGAAGGTGACGATGACGGCGGAACCGACGTCATCGCCGCCAGTTACTCACCATCTTCGTTAGCTCTTGCTTATCTACGCAAAACACCTGTCCGAGCCTGTCGTGCAAGTCGCTCCGATTATCCCTGGCCTCGGCTGCCATTGCGCTAGCGCTCGGCCGGGCATGGAAGAAGCAACGATGGCCGAAGTCGGTTCGCACATCGAGAGAGAACAAAGCAAAACGTCGGCGAAGGGACCTTTGCAACGGTTCCTGCGTATGATCGGCCCCGGTTTTATCACCGGCGCATCCGACGACGATCCCTCCGGTATCGGAACTTACAGCCAGGCCGGCGCGCAGCTCGGTTTCGATATCGGCTGGACCATGCTGTTCACCTTCCCGCTGATGGCGGCGATCCAGGAGATCGCCGCCCGCATCGGCCGCACCACGGGCAAGGGGATTTCCGGCAACCTCAGCAGACATTATCCCGCCTCGCTGCTCTACGTCGTGGTGGTGCTGCTTTCCGTCGCCAACGTCATCAATATCGGCGCCGACCTCAGCGCCATGGCGGACGCGTTGGAGCTGCTCATCGGCGGGCCGAGCCCGCTCTATGTGATCGCATTCGCGATCGTCTGTATCTGCGCGATCGTCTTTCTCGACTACACCCGCTACGTGGAAGTGCTCAAATGGACAACCTTGAGCCTCTTCGCCTACGTCATTGCCATGTTCGCCACGAATGTAGCCTGGGCCGACGCGGCCAAAGGCTTGCTTGTTCCGCACATTGAATGGAATGGCGCTTTCTTCACCACGCTGCTCGCGATCCTCGGCACGACGATCTCGCCTTATCTGTTCTTCTGGCAGGCCTCGCAGGAGGTCGAGGAGGAGGAACTCAAGCCAAGCGCCAAGCCGCTGCGATGGGCGCCGTGGCAAGCTTCCAAGGCATTCCGGCGAATACGCGCCGATACGCTGGTCGGAATGGCGTTTTCGAATTTGATAGGCGTCGCGATCATCTTCACCACGGCCGCCACGCTTCACAAGGCGGGGGTGACGGACATTGCTTCGTCCACCGACGCGGCCAGGGCTCTGGAGCCGGCCGCCGGAAAGTTCGCCTTCATCATTTTCTCGATGGGAATTATCGGCACCGGGCTCCTGGCTGTGCCGGTGCTGGCGGGGTCAGCGGCTTTCGCCGTCGGCGAAGCCCTGCACTGGACGGTGGGGCTGCAGCGCAAGCCGAAGGAAGCGTTGGCGTTTTACGTCACACTCGCCGCCGCGACCGCTCTTGGCACCGGGATCATGTTTACCCCGATCGACCCGATCAAGACGCTTTACTGGAGCGCCGTCATCAACGGCATATGCGCCGTTCCCGTGCTGATCGTCATGATGCGGATGGCCGGCCGCAAGGACATCATGGGTGAATTCCCGGTTCAGGGTTGGCTGCGCGCGCTGGGATGGCTGACGACAATGACAATGGCAGCCTCGTCGGTGGGCCTCATCGCGCAGTGGTTTGTGTGAATCCCGGGCAGGGAAAAGCGGTCTTTCAGATGCGACAGGCGGCGATTCATGCGTCGGTCCGGCCAACTGGCTGGCCGCGGCGGTGCTTCGTCGCCGTCAATAACAATTGATGCTTTTAGCGGTGTCGCCGCATGTATTTCTTTCTGGAACAAGTTTGATCAGGCCGTGTTGGTGATGATCCAACCCCCACCAGGAGATTCAGAATGGCGACGACGAAAGCGGCCTCGAACAAGGGCCTCAACGAACTTTTCCATGACACGCTGAAGGATATCTATTTCGCCGAGAAGAAAATCCTGACGACGCTGCCCAAAATGGCAAAGGCGGCGCAGGACGGTGCCCTGAAAATGGCCTTCGAGAAGCATCGCGACCAGACGGAGGAACATGTCGCCCGTCTCGAGGAAGTGTTCGAGGTGATCGACAAGAAACCGGCGGGCAAGACTTGTGCCGCCATCATGGGCATCACCGAGGAAGGTGCCGAGATCATGGACGAGTACAAGGGCTCGCCCTCGCTCGACGCCGGCCTGCTGGCTGCCGCCCAAGCCGTCGAGCATTACGAGATCTCTCGCTACGGCACGCTCAGGACCTGGGCGCAGGAACTCGGCCTGACGGAGGCCGTCACCTTGCTGGACAAGACGCTGAACGAAGAAAAGGAAACGGACGCCGCGCTCAGCCAGCTTGCCGAATCCGCGGTCAACGTCGCGGCTGAAGCCGCATAGCGGACGATCCGCTGACGGCCGCCGAGCCCCGGCAGCTTGCCAGGGCTCGTCGCCACATTGCAGGTCTAATCGAACGGCGGCGGCCGCTGCCGCGCCACCAACGATCTTAGCTGTTTGTTGGACCGATAATTCGTCGTGGATGGCAAAATTGGCACGCCGGTTCTTGCAGCGACCCGGGCCTCTTGACGGTCAAGATCTACAAACCCATATCGCCGCTGAGCTTGGGCCGCTGTCGGTACCAAGCCGTTGCCTGAACTCAATTGTTCGTTCGATTGGAGGACGTTATGAACGATCGCATGTTCGACAGCCCTGTTTTCGTGAAGAGCGGAGACAGCCTCATCCAGGAAATCGCGTGCCTGGAAGATGCCCTGGAATTTCTCTACGCGTGGCCCAAGAACAGGCGCGGGACCATCTTTGAAACGGCCCTTCGTGCCTGCCAGCGGGCATTCGACAGCGGCTATCCGCTGACTGCCGCCAGAGATGCCTTTAGCGGTTTCGCAAGGTCGGTCAAAATTCTCGAGGACGTGAGTATCCCCTTGCCATGGATGACCGGCAAAGGCGGCCGCGGCGGCGGACTGACTGCTTGAAAGTTTCGCGGCTATGGGAGTTCGCGATGCTTTCCAAACCTTTCGAGAAACCCCTTCGCGTTTGGGTCGGACTGGGCTTTCCCCGGCAACTGAACACCGTCGTCGATGCCTATCAGTTCGCGACCGACTGGTGCGGCAATAGCCCGGAGCAGAAAGCGGCTATCCGTGCCTGCAAGGCAGCTTTGGTCGGCGACGTCGACGCGGAAACCGCGCGAGGCGTTTTCGCCGCGTTCGCGCGCAAGAAGGATATCCTTGTCGAGGACGGACCAATCCCCCCCGCGATAGAAAAAGCTCGGCCGTCAGATCACCGATGACGATCGGGGCGCGCGCCGCGACAGCTGTCGGGGCGCCTCACAGCGTGCGGCGTGTCATCCGGTCCGCCCCTTGGCACCGGATCGTTGCCTCGAATGAACGCCCACCAGTCGCGGGAATGGTGGGCGTTCAAACAGTTGACGATGAAGGGACTCAAATATCCGTCAAACCGTCCCCCAACCACCAACGGCGGGCTAAGGTTTCACTGCTTGGACCAAAGCGGCGCTGCGTGCGACTTCAGTCCCAAGTGAGTGGTATGCTGCGGCCGGCCAGCCTGCCTTCCCGGTTTCCAGCAAGTGCCTCATGCCGCCACCGTCGTGGAGGAACATCGGCTAAATGGAACCTCGATCCTGATTGTCTGTTCATTGGAAGGCGGGCCAACATGACCAGATCGTCGCTTCATCTTCTCAAGGGTACAGGGTATCTGATTTCCACAGTGAGCGTGGCGCTGCTGGCGATCGTCAGTTGGGACGGCGCCTCGAAAAGTCCGTTGCTGATTGCTTGTCTGCTCGGCGGAGCCGCTACCTCGGTTGTCGGCATGTTCTGCCGCTGGCTGTCCTACGAAATCGAGAAACGGCAGGAAGAACGGCGGTAAGGCCCGCGCCTGGCGACGAGGTCGTGTCAGCCTGAGCGGCGCAAGACCCGCGTGACAAGCAGAGTGATCAGGCTGCCGAGGACAATCCATAGAACGATCCCGCCGCCGGATGCACGAGGCGCCGCCGCGCCGACACTTGCACCAGCGTCGGCCGGCGTCGTCGTCCCGGGTTTGGCTACTTTTTCGATATGGTGCGACGCAGCCCGGTCGGTTGCAATCGCAACGACCGGCGCGAGGTCGCGCCGGCTGCCGCGCCGTACCGAATAGGCGCGGGTAATCTCGGCGCCGAAAAGAAAAATCTGTGCCGAATAATAGACCCAGACCAGCACGACCATCAGTGCGCCCGCCGCGCCGTAGGAGGTAGCGATGGCGCTGGTGCCGATGTACCAGCCGATCAGCGATTTGCCGATGGTGAAGAGCAGCGCCGTGACCGCCGCGCCGATGCCGACATCGCGCCATTTGAGCGTGCGGTCCGGCAGGACCTTGTAGATCGCAGCGAAGAGCAGCGCGATCAGCACAAAAGAGACGATCGTGTTGACGCCGCTGACGATCACGCCACCGAACGGCAGGCGCCGGTTGATCAATTCGCTCAGCGCCGAGATCGCCGTGCTTGCCGCGAGCGATACCAGCAGCAGGAAGCCAAGCGCCGCGACGAGACCGAGGCTCGCCGCCCTCGCCCGCACCAGGCGCGACAGCGACACGCCGTCGGGCTTCACCTTCCATATCTCGTTGAGCGACTGCTGCATTTCGCCGAAGACGCCCGAGGCGGTGACGAAAAGCGTGACCAGTCCGATGAGCGTGGCAAGCGTGCTTGACCAGCGCTGTGCCGCGCTCTCGATCGTTGCCTTCAGGAGGTCGGCACTTTGCGGCCCCATCACGCCCGATATCTCGGCCGAGAGCGCCAGTTGCGCGGCGTCATTGCCGATGACGAAGCCGGCAATCGCCACGACAATGAGGAGGATCGGCGCCAGCGAGGTCGTGGCATAGAAAGCGATTGCCGCTCCGTGGCTCAGGGCATTGTTGGCGATGTAGCCAGCGACACTCTCCCGCAAGAGCAGCCAGCCTTCACGAACCCAGCCCGGCATCGTCGCCTCATCTGTTTTGGACCTGCCCTTTGCCGCCAGGTCCGGCTGACGCGGTTCGCAAATCACAATCCCATGCCGGCACAATGGTTCCCAATGGGCGTGGGCACCGACGCCGGATCGCTAAAAACGGCCGCGTATTTGCAATCGGAAACAATGGATTTATATTTAGCTGACTAAGTGATTCATGGCGCGGTGAACCGATGGCCAAGAAGAAGCACAGACGGTCGGCTTGCACTGTTTCGGCAGCTTCCGACGCCGAGATCCTCGAAGCGGCTTATTTTGCCCGCAAATGCGGCCTCACGCGTGAGGAGGCATTGCAGATGATACGCGAGGCCCACAACCTGCCGGCCGTCAGGGCGGCCGAAGGCGAGAAGCGCAAGCATTGAACCCTTGTTGTAGAAGACGGGCCTCATTGGCCGGTCTGCGGCGGAATTTCGCCCGGCTTGATCACCGGCATGTCGCTGCCTGTCGGGGGCGGCGGCGTCGCATTCTTGTCGCCGGTGGGCGGCGGCTTCAGCACGCCGCCGCAATTGCCGAGTTTTTTCGACAGTTCATCGGTGTCGGCCTGCTGCTTCTGTTTCTGCTGCTGGTCGTTGGCGTCGGGCTTGGCCTGGCAGTTCTGCGCCTGCTGGTCGTTCGGCTGGACGGCATTCTGGGCCACCGCCGGCAGAGCCTGGACCAGGGTGACGGCTGCAATGAGAAGCGCTTTTTTCATGAGATCCTCCTCATGGGTGTCAGTAACCCCCGATGATCGGCAGGATTTCGCCGGTGATGTAGCTCGAGCATTGCGGCGAGGCCAGGAACACATAGGCCGGCGCGATCTCTTCCGGCTGGGCGGGCCGCTTCATCGGCGTCTTGGCGCCGAACTGCGAGACGTCTTCCGCTTGTTTCTCGGATGGGTTGAGCGGCGTCCAGACCGGACCCGGCGCCACCGCATTGACGCGGATGCCCTTCGAGATGAGGTTGCCGGAGAGAGCGCGGGTGAAGGCGTGAATGCCGCCCTTGGTCATCGAGTAGTCGACCAGTTCCTTCGAACCCTCGATGCCGGTGACCGAACCGGTGTTGATGATCGCCGAACCCGGCGTCATGTGCGGCACGGCTTCCTGAGCCATATGGAAATAGCCGTAGAGATTGGTCTTCAGCGTGGTGTCGAAATGCTCTTCGGTCAGATCGGCGAAATCGGCCGAGTGGATTTGAAAGGCGGCATTGTTGACCAGCACGTCGAGCTTGCCGAAGGCCTTGAGCGTTTCCGCCACCGCCTTGTGGCAGAAGGCGCGTTTGGCGACGTCGCCGCGCAAGGTGATGCAGCGCCTGCCCTCCGCCTCGATCGCATGCTTCGTCGCCTCGGCATCGCGGTCCTCGCTGAGATAGGCGATGGCGACATCGGCACCCTCGCGTGCGAACAGCACTGCCACAGCGCGGCCGATGCCGGAATCGCCGCCGGTGATCAGCGCGACCTTGTCCTTGAGCTTGCCCGATCCTCGCCAGAAGGGCGCATCATAAAGCGGCGCGGGCTCGATCGCCCATTCCTCGCCGGGCTTGGGATGATGCTGCCTGGGGAAAGGCGGCGTGGGGTATTTGCGCGCGCCGGCCTGCATGGCGCCCGGCGCTTCCGGCTTCGGCTTGCCGCGGTCCGTGGCATCGACCTTGCGCTGCACGCCGCGCTGCCTATTCGCGGTCTTCGCCGTGTCTGTCTTCTTGGCGGTCGCTGATTTCCTGGCCGTGTCGGTTTTCGTTCGGCTGCCGGTCGGCATGGTGGTCTCCTTTCGGAGGACAACGCATGCCAACGGAAAAGGTTGGCCCTTGGATCGCAGCACCTCGCCGAGATGCCTGCGCGTACATCAAAGTTAAATGCGGCTGCCCGGCCGCGGTGCTAACGCTTGGTCACTGGGGGACTCTTCAGGAGGAGTCCACATGGACGTTCGAACTCTCATCGGCAGTCCGTCGGCCGCAATGCTGCGCCGGCGCGCGGCAGCGCCGCCAGTCCCCGTCAGGGTGATCCGCGCTTCGCTGGCCGAGGTGCCGCTCAGGCCGCGCCCACGTCCGCCGCACCGCCCGGCGCCGCCAGCCCGGCCCGCGAGCCATATGTAGCCTCGGATTTGCAGCCTCGGACCAGCCGGCCGGATGCAACCGACTGCCGAAGTCATCGTTTATGGCCATCCGCAATTTTTACGGTGAAACATGAAATCCACGCGTACGAACAGCCCGCTTTTTATTCTCGCCGCCGCCATGATTACGGCCGCGCCGTTTGTCGGTCTTGCCTGGCGCACGCGCGAATGGTTCGGATGGTGAAGGACCGATGAGCCGTTTTCTGCCCCTCACCATACGCTTCGTCAGCGGTGGCACGATGGTGGTCACCACCGTCGCCGAGGCCAAGAAGGCGCTCGGAGGCGCATGGAAGAACAAGGAGGCGCCAGCCTATCTCAAAGCGGCCCGGCTGGTGGACGACGCGATTGCCGGCACCTGCCGTCCGGCCATCGCCTTTGCGGCCTTCAAGAAGGTCGCCGCGCAGCAGGGCCTGCTGAGGCCTGCCCAGCCGAGTGCCGCCCTTACCATGCTGGATGAGCTGTGGTCGCGATCCAAGACCCCGCGCAGCTAAAGCGCGTCGCGATCTTTCAGATTCGCTCCATGCGCTTTAGCGTCTTGATTTTACGCATGTCTTTATCCCGAAACCGGTTCCCACTTTCGGGAGACATGCTTTAGATGCCTATCTCGGCTCGCGGGTCATGCTGAGATAGGTTGGATCGAATTCGGCGATCGCAACCAGCCGCTCCCAGTCGAGGATCGTGATCATATGGTTCGTCCAGTTGACCACGTTCATGCGGCGCAGCGTGCCGATGACCCGGTTCATATGGACGACGGAGAGGCCGAGCACGTCGGCGAGCTCGGCCTGCGACAGCGGCAGATGGAAGCTCATCTCGCGCGTCTTTTTCACCACCTGCAGCCTGACGAACAGCTCGCATATCAAATGCGCGAGATGAGAGGTCTTGGAGCGGCGTCCCATGGCCACGATCCATTCGCGATGGATGGCGCCGTCGACCAGCGTGTTCAGCCACAACAGCCGGGTAAGGTGCGGCGCCTGCTCGGTAATCGTCTTGAGCTTGCTATGCTCCGCTGCGGCGACATGGCAGGGAGATAGCGCGACGATGCCATGGTCCATCGTCTTCAGCAAAAACGCATGAAGGTCGACGAAATCGCCCGCGACCTGCAGCGAGGTGAACTGGCGGCCGCCGTGCTCCAACACCTTGTAGCGGGCGGCAAACCCGTCGATGATGAGCGTGCTGTAGATCGGCCGCGTGCCTTCCGTGACGATATGCTCGCCAGCGGCGAGGTATCTTTCCAGCGACATGGCGCCGGCGAGCAGCGCCTTCTCTTCTTCTGACAGGACGTCATGCTGGCCGAGGTTGAGGTAAAGCGATTCCAGCATCCGCGGTTCTCCATGCGCAACAGCTAACGCCGCAGGGCCGGGCCGGTTGCAGACGGCCGCGCAGCAAGGGCCGGCGCGCCGCGGATTTCCCTGAAGATCAACCGCTTGGAACCATGATCGGGGCCAGGGATTGAACTTGCCAAACGCCCGGAGTGCTTCATCGATGGAACGCTACTATTTCGACCTCCATAACGCCGAGCATGGCCAGGTTGACGAGCACGGGCAGCTTTTTGCCAACCGCGAGCGTGCCCGTCTTGAGGCGTTGCGCATCCTGCACGACATTGCCCGCGACGAGGCGCCCGGGACCGAACAGTTGAAGATCACCGTGAAGCTGCGCACCGCGAAGGAGCAGATCTTCGAGGCGTCGCTGACGCTGGACTCGGCCTGGAAGTGAGGCCTTTGCCCTCAGCATCGCATCCCGCCGGAGGCAAGCATGTTTGCCGATTTTGACACATTGGAAATAGACACCGGCGAGGCGCGTATCTTCGCCCGCCATGGCGGCAGCGGGCCCGGCCTGCTCCTGCTGCACGGCTTTCCCGAGACGCATGCGATGTGGCGCGACGTTGCGCCCAGCCTGGCGCGGGATTTCAGCGTCGTCTGTGCCGATCTGCGCGGTTATGGGCAAAGCTCCTGCCCGCCGTCGGCCGCCGACCATGCGCCCTACGGCAAGCGCGCCATGGCCGCCGACATGGCCGCGCTCATGGAGGACCTCGGCTTCCGACGTTTCCTGGTCGCCGGCCATGATCGCGGCGGGCGCGTCGCCTACCGGCTGGCGCTCGATCATCCGGAACGCGTCGAGAAGCTCGCCGTGCTCGACATCGTCCCTACCGCCGAGGTCTGGGACCGGGCCGATGCCAGGCTGGCGCTAGGCTTTTGGCCGTGGTCGCTACTGGCGCAGCCCGAGCCGCTGCCGGAGACGATATTGGCGGCGACGGCCGAAGCAATCGTCGACAATGCGCTTTCCGGCTGGGGATCCGCAGCCGACGCGTTCCCGCCCGGCGTGCGGCAGGCTTATGTCGATGCGCTGCGCGATCCGGCGCATATCCACGCCATCTGCGAAGAGTATCGCGCGGCGGCTTCGCTCGACCGGCTGCACGACCAAGCGGACCGCGAGGCCGGCCGGCGTATATCCTGCCCCGTGCTGGCGCTGTGGAGCGAGCATGGCGCGCTGGCCGAATGGTATCGGGACGAAGACGGACCGCTGGGCATATGGCGGAACTGGGCCGACGATGCCAGCGGCGGGGCGATGCCCGGCGGCCACTTCTTTCCGGAGGAATCGCCGATCGAAACGGCGGCCACGCTCGACGCCTTCTTTTCCGGAAGATAGAGACCTCTCCGGCAGATGGCGCCGGCCGGCCAAGCGGCCGGTCGGCCTGGCTCACATCAGCATCAGCCAGAGCAACGGCAGGGCCGCCAGGCCGATCGCCATTGCGATGAGCGCGGTATGGCCGAGACGCTCGGCGCGCCTGGCAACGTCGGCGACCTCGTTCTCGTCGTTGATGATGTCGAGGAACGAAAGATCGGCAAGGGTGGTACGCTGGTTGTCGTTGGCAGGCAGGCTTTCGGTATCCTGCCGAACGGGCTTTGCAGAGATATAGGTCAAAACGTCGTCTCGCTCCGAAGCCGACTGCGCGGCCTTCTTGTTTATGAATATCGGTGCCCGCCGGAATTGCGCGGGGCTGACCGGCGGGCACCATGATAGCCGGCGATGGAGGGGGCTTTCTCGTCGGCCGCTCACCAATTCGCAAAAAGAGATTTGGTTGCACAGGCCAGCCCAATGCGCTGGCCGGATCGGACTTCAGTCTGACGAGTCACAAAATGTTTCGACCGGAACATCGGTTGCGGGCGCCTGTTCCCCTTACTCAGGGATGTTGGACGCATCCTTGAATTCACCCTCAAGAAAAATCCGAACCAACGGAGAATTCGACATGGCCAATCAAGGCGGAACCCACGAACAGCACGTCAAGGCCGGCCAGCAGAGTCACAAGAACCGCGAAGGCCAGCATCGCGGCAGCGGGCAGCAGCAGGCCGAGGACCGCGACATGGGCCAGCGGAGCGCCGGCCAGCATCGAGGTGGCAGCGGCAACTTCGCCGAAGACCGCCGGCGCGCCTCCGAGGCTGGTCGCAAGGGCGGTCAGCACTGAGTTTCAAAATGGCGTTCGCAAAACGCGGGCGCCATTTTGGTGTCCCGCGACTTCCAGATGTCCCGCGACTTCCAGCCGGGATGGAACCTCTTTCCCCTCCTCCAGTTCCCTTAAGGGCCGGCCGCCTCAAGCGAAGCCGTCGCCGCAGGACGTTACATGGAGGCACCGATGTCCTTGCGTACACTTCATCCCGAACGCGTCGATGAGACCCGGGTACAGGCGTATTCGACCTTCGGTCCGTTGCTGATCCATTCGCTGGCGCAGAAACTGGCGCACTACCAAGGCATGCGCGAACTGGACAAGCTCGAACAATCGCTGGTGCGGCTGGTCGAGGAGACCGACGTCGCCGCGCCGCACGGCGAGGAGATGAAGGAATTCGCCGTCGAACTCGTCGTGTCGACGCTGCGCAATGTGCGCGAGCATCCCGACGCCAAGCAAGATTTGGAAGAGATCGACGGACGCCGCGCCGAAGGGCGTTCGGAGGACCCGGATACGCTGGAGGAGCAGTTGCAGTCCGGCCTTGAGGATTCCTTTCCGGCAAGCGATCCGCCGGCCGTGGTCTCGACCGCGATCACCGGCGGCTCGAAGGACATCGTCGGCACCGACGAGGTGCTGCGCCGCAAGAAGCAAGCACGGCGCAGGCAAACAGCGAACTGATACGGCGGAAATCGAAGGAGGCCTGCGATGACCCAGGCGAACGACAATATACCGAACCGGCCGGGCGCCGCCGATGCGCCGGCGACCGGCAATCTGCCGACCAAAGGCGGCGACGATCCCGATGTGCGCTTCCTGGCGGAGCACACCGATCTTTCGCCGAAGCAGGCGCGGGAGTTGATCCGCGAGCACGGGCACGACCGCGACAAGCTGCTCGAGATCGCACGGACCATGAAGGCGGAGGGCTGACCCTCCCCACAGATCGAAAGCGAGGCAGACCATGAGCAAGGAACCACATCCGGGACGGCCCGGAACAACCGAGCAGTGGCCGCGCTGGGAGGGTCCGAAGGGCAACCGCCCGCCGGGCTATCTGAAGCCTAAGGACGATCCCGACACGAACCGCGACGCGGCCGGCGAGAACAACGAGGATCCGGAACGGTCCGATCTCGGCGACGTCGCCAAGAAGAAAGGTTCCTGAGGGCGATTTCACTCAGCGCAACAAGGAGCAAGCAAATGCCACGTGGCGATAAATCGAAATACACCGACAAGCAGGAACGCAAGGCCGACCATATCGCCGAAGGCTACGAGAAGCGCGGCGTGTCCGAAAAGGAAGCCGAGCGGCGCGCCTGGGCGACCGTCAACAAGGACGACGCCGGGGGCAAGAAGGAAGGCGGCTCCGGCCGCGGCAAGCACACCGGCAATCCGGCCGCGCACAAGGGCGGCAGGACGGGTGGCAAGGCGTCGGGCGAGCGATCCGCGGCCGCGCGCTCCGCTTCCGCGAAGAAGGCAGCGGCCACGCGCAAGCGCAACGCTGAGCACCACGCCCATCATTGAGGAACTTCCCCTTCTCCCCTTGTGGGAGAAGGTGGATCGGCGCGCAGCGCCGAGACGGATGAGGGGTGTTCCAGCGGAGCGAGACGCCGGCTTTCCCTGGAACACCCCTCATCCGGCCGTTTCGCGGCCACCGCCCGGCCCTTCGCAGGCTCAGGGCGTTCGAAGCTCGAAAAGCCAAGCAATTGGCTTTCCATCCGCTCACGCGGACCGCTTCTCACCCCACAAGGGGAGAAGGAGAATGCCCCCTACAGCGGCATCTCCGAGGTCTGCTTGATCGTCTGGCTTGGCACATCCGTCTTGACGTTCTGCACGCCCTTGATGCGGCTCAGATGCTCCGACTGGAAGCGGCGGTAGTCGTCGATGCCGGCCGCCACGATCCGCACCATCGCGTCGCAGTCGCCCAGCATCAGATAGCACTCCATCACTTCGGGGAATTTCGCCACCTCGGCGGCGAAATGCTCGATCGTGTCCTCGTCCTGCTGCTTCAGCCAGATGCGGGTGAAGAAGGTCTGGCCGCGGCCGATCTTGGCCGGGTTGAGAACCGCGACGTAGCGGTCGATGACGCCGGCCTCCTCCAGCAACTTGACGCGCCGCAGGCAAGGCGACGGCGAGAGGCCGACTTCCTTGGCCAGATCGTTATTGGCCATGCGCCCGTCGCGCTGCAAGGCGCGCAGGATGCGCCTGTCGATCTCATCCAGCTTCATAGTGCCAGAGTCCAATCTTTTGCTCTAATTCGCCATTCAATGCTAAATTTTGGCAGAAACGGGGCATCTTCGCAACCCGATTGCGAGGCAATTCGGCTATAGTGCCCCACCGATAGCAACCCACAACCGAGCGGGAGAACGGCGGCCGCGAGGCCAGCCGAAAGCAAAGCCATGAGCGTTTCCGAGATCGCCCTCGCCGAGGGTCAAAGCACCGATGGACGCGGCGGCGAGTTCCGGCGCGGGCTCGCCGCTTCGACGCCGGTGCTGCTCGGCATCATCCCTTACGCGCTGGTGCTCGGCGCGCAGGCCGCGCAGAAGGGCCTGAGCGTGGCCGAGGTGCCGCTGATGACCGGCCTCAATTTCGCCGGTGGCTCCGAGTTCGCCGCGATCCAGCTCTGGACTTCGCCGCCGCATATCCTGTTGATCGCCGCCATCACCTTTCTGGTCAACAGCCGGCATTTCCTGATGGGCGCCGCACTTGCGCCGTTCATCAACCATCTGCCGAAGCGGCAGGTTTTTCCGGCGCTGTTCCTGATGTGCGACGAGAGCTGGGCCGTAGGCCTTGCGGATGCGCGGCGGCGCGCCGACGCCGGCATGCGGCCGGCCTTCAGCCCGGCCTTTTATTTGGGCGCCGCCCTGCCCTTCTACCTCGCCTGGGTGGCGTTCACGACCTGCGGCGCGGCACTCGGTCCGGTGCTCGGCGACGTCGAGACATACGGTTTTGCCTTGGCTTTCCCGGCTGTGTTCCTGGTGTTGCTTCGGGGCATGTGGACGGGCTTTGCCGCGGCGCGGCCCTGGCTGGTCAGCCTGGTGGTGGCGGCGCTCACCTCTCTCGTCATGCCCGGCGCCTGGTATGTGGCGGCCGGTGCGCTGTCCGGCCTGGTGGCCGCGTGGTTCCCGGCAGGTGAGAGATGATCGATCCGATGACCGTGCTCGCCATCCTGGCGATGGCCGGCGTGACGTATCTCACCCGCATCGGCGGCTATGTGGTGCTGAGGAACCGCGCGCTCGGCCCACGCGCCACGGCGGTGATGGAAGCCGCGCCCGGCTGCGTGCTGATCTCGGTGATCGCGCCGGATTTCGTCTCGAAGAATCCGGCCGATCTGGCGGCGCTTGTAATCACGGTGATTGCCGCGACACGGCTGTCGATGCTGCCGACAGTGGTGATCGGGGTGGCTTCGGCGGGCGTGCTGAGGTGGCTGATGGGTGGCTGATCTCCCCCGAGGAGGAGATAGCTTAGCCGGCCCGCATCCCCCACGCGCCGCCCGTCGCCCTTGCCACGATCGCTTCCAGCGGCTCGGGCCGGTGCAGGAAATAGCCCTGGCCATAGGCAACGCCCATGCCCATGAGGATTTCCAGCGCGTTCTTTTCCTCGATCTTCTCTGCCACCACGGCAGCGCCCATCGAGCGGGCGATGCCGGTGATCGCCGAAACGATCTCGCGGTCGAACCGGCTTTCGGCGATGTGCTCGACGAAGGAGCCGTCGATCTTGATGGCATCGACGGGAAAGCGCCTGAGATATTCGAACGAGCTCATGCCGGCGCCGAAATCGTCGAGGCTGACGCGGCAGCGGCGTTGCCTGGCCTTGCGCACGAACTCGGCCGCGGCATCGAAATTGGTGACGGCGGCGGTTTCTGTGATCTCGAAGCCGATCGCCGATGCCGGCGCGCCGCTGTCGGCGATCGCCTCGTCGACGAACTCCCAGAGCTGCGGATCGGAAAGCGTCTGCGCCGACAGGTTGAAGTCGAGCGAGATGGCGCCCGCGCGCATCGCCTCGCCGTGGCGCGTCAGCGCGGCGCGGATGATCCAGCGGTCGAGCCGGGCGGCAAGGCCGAAGCGTTCGGCGACCGGCATGAAACCGCAGGGCGGGATCATGTTGCCGCTGCGGCCCTCGAGCCTGGCCAGCACCTCGACGTGGCGGCTGTCCTCCCATGACTGCCCGAGCCGGTGGATCTCCTGGCCGAACAGCTTCAGCCGGCCATCCTCCATCGCATCGACCAGGTCTGCGGCAAGCCGCGCGGCGTTGAGGCCGCCGGCGCCCGACGCCGTTTCCGGCGAGAACACCGCGAAGCGGCCACGGCCGCCGGCCTTGGCGGCGTAGCAGGCATCGTCGGCGCAGGCGAGCGCGTCGGCCACGCTCATGGTGGGGTCGCGCACGAAGGCGATGCCGATGCTGGCGGCAAGCCTGCGCGAGGTGGCGGCAGAGCCGGGATCGGCGTCGTGCACCGCGGCAAGCACCGCGCGGGCAAGGCGCTCGGCGCAGGCGTCATTGCAGTTCGGCACCAACAGCGCGAATTCGTCGCCGCCGAGGCGCGCCGCCTGCCCCGACGCGGGCAGGCTGGCGAGGATGCCCGCCGCGACGCTCTTCAGCGCGAGGTCTCCGGCGGCATGGCCGGCATAGTCGTTGAGCGCCTTGAAGTAGTCGAGGTCGACATAGAACACGGCAAGCGGCAGCCGCCCGGCCATGGCGATGTTCTCGGCAAGCAGCCGGTCGAAGGCCGAACGGTTGAGCAACCCGGTCAGCGCGTCGTGACGCGCGGCGAATGCAAGCTCCTCGGCGCGCGTCTTCTCCTCGGTGATGTCGCGCACCGTGCCCAAAATCTGGCCGGCCGAGCCGACGCCGGCAATGAAACGCACCAGCGACTCGAGATGGCGGACCTGGCCGTCACGCAGGACTATCCGGTATTGCGAGGCGACGACGCTGTTCGAGCCGGGGGCGATCAGATGCGCTCGCTCGGTAGCTTCCTTGTCGTCGGGATGAAGGTAGGTGTGCCAGAGGTCGGCCGTCACCTCATCGGTATCGGCAACCAGGCCGAAGATCTCGCGCGTGCGCGCGTCCCAATAGCTCTTCTTCGTACCGATATCGTGATGCCAGATGCCGGTGCCGCTGGCGGCAATCGCGAGGCGGAAGCGGATATTGACCTGCTCGAGCGCCGCCTCGGCCTCTTTCTGCCGGGTGATGTCGGTCTGCACGCCCATCATCCTGAGCGGCTTGCCGCTGGCGTCCTGCTCGACAATGCCGCCGCGGTCGAGCACCCAGACCCAGTGGCCGTCCTTGTGGCGCAAGCGCAGCTCCGTCTCGATGGAATCGACGAGGCCCGCAATATGCCGGTCGCCGCTTTCCTGCGCGCGCTGGCGATCGTCGGGATGGGTCAGCTTCAGCCAGAGATCGGGCGTGTTGGCGAGCTCGTTCGCCTCGTAGCCCAACATCTTCGACCAGGTCGGCGAATAGTAGCAATCGCCGGTCGACAAATTCCAGTCCCATAGACCGAGATGAGCGCGATCAAGCGCCAGCGCCCAGAACTTACCGTTGCGTTTATCGTCGTCCGCCATTCTTTGTTCTTGCCATCCCGTCCCGGCAATATTGCATGGAAGCAGAGAAAAAAGGGTTACCGGGAGTGGTTCAGTTAACCTCCTCCCAGGAGGGGGGGATGGCCGGCAGGCCAGAGGGGGCGTGAAGGATCGCGACGTTGATTTTGTTGGGGTGGAGCTGGTCGCTAACCGGCTTGGCTGTGACTGCAAAAATTGAAACGCCGGCGGGACAGCACCCCCGTCTGCGCTCGACCGCCGCCGCCAATCGCCTAGCCCACCGCCAACCTTCGCCTCACCACCGCCGCATGGAACCGTGCGCCGTGCAGCAGGGCCATGTCGTCGAAATCATAGGACGGGTTGTGCAGCGGTGCCGTATCGCCATTGCCCATGAAGACGAAGCAGCCAGGCACATGGTCGAGGAAGCGGGCGAAATCCTCCGAGGCGGTCATGGGCTCAGCCGCGATGCGAACGGCATCGTCGGCCGCGACGCGAACAGCGTCGTCGGCCAGCACGGACCGGGCCGCCGCAAGCGCCTCGTCGACCAATGCCGCATCGTTGATCAACGGCACGAACTCGCGGGTGTAAGCGACTTCAGCCGCAACGTTATAGGCCTGGGCCGTGCCGTCGGCGATGCGGCGCATCTCCTTTTCGATCGCGGCGCTCACCTCGGGCCGGAAACTGCGGCAGTCGCCGAGGATGCGCGCCGTGCCGGGCAGCGCATTGCGGGTGCCGTCGGCAATGAGCTCGGTCACCGAGACGACGCCGATATCGGCGGGGCTCAGGCGCCGCGAGACGATGGTCTGGAGGTTGACGACCAGCGCGCAGGCGGCGACCAGGGTCTCCTGGCCGGCATGCGGCCGCGCCGCGTGGCCGCCCAGGCCCTTGAGCACGATCTCGAAATTGTCCTCGGCCGACATGACCGAACCGCTCCGGGTCTCGAAATGACCGATGGGCAGACCGGGCATGTTGTGCAGCCCAAAGACCTCCTCGAAGGGGAAGCGCTCGAGCAGGCCGTCGCCCAGCATAGCCAGCGCGCCCCTGCCCCATTCCTCGGCCGGCTGGAAGATGAAGCGCACCGTGCCGTCGAAGCCGCCCTCACCGGCAAGCAATTTCGCCGCGCCGAGCAGCATCGAGGTATGGCCGTCATGGCCGCAGGCATGCATGGTGCCCGGCATTTGCGAGCGCCAGGCTTGCCTGCCCTGCTCCGCGATGTGCAGCGCATCCATGTCGGCGCGCAACGCGATGGCACGGTTGCCGCTGCCTCGGGTCAGCGTGCCGACGACGCCGGTGCCGCCGACGCCTTCGGCGACCTCCAGGCCGAACTCCCGCAATTTCGCGGCGATAAAAGCGGCGGTGCGCTGTTCCTCGAAGCCGAATTCGGGATGGGCGTGGAGATCGCGTCGCCACGCCGTCATCTCGCTGTGCAGTGCCTGCTGGTCGAGCTCAGCCATCGTTGCCCTCAAGTCTCTTTTCTTGACGCAATTCTGGACGGAAGGCTACGTCGAAGTCGCCGAGTCAACCGCTGCGCGCTTTTCCCGGAATTGCTCTCAGGCAGTCTGCAGGAACACCTCTGCCGGCGCCATCCCGACCAGCTCGGCAAAGCGGCCGTGGTCGGTGGCGCCCTCCGAGTTGACGACGAGCACGCGGGAGCCGGCATCGAGGCCTAACGCCGCGCGCATCTGCCCGTCGCCCGCAGCGCGGACCAGTCCGGCAAGCCCGACGCCGCCGCTCTCGCCGGAGACGATCGCCGGATCGTTGTCCAAGGGCCGCGCCAGCCGCTTCATCACGGCGACCGCGTCCTCTTCTTCCACTGTCATGAAGGCATCGCCGACGCGCGCCAGCACGCGCCAGGCGACCAAGGACGGCTCGGCGCATTCGAGCATCGTCATCACGGTCGGCTGCTGCTGGGCGATCGTCACCGGACGTCCGGCCTCAGCCGAAGCGTAGAGGCACGCCGAGCGCCGCGGCTCGACCACCACCGCTTTCGGCCGCCTGGAGCCAAGTATGACCGCCATATGGCAGGCAATTGCCGCCGCGAAGCCGCCGACGCCGGCCTGCAGGAAAATATGCGTCGGTGGCTCGGCCAGGCGCCGCAGCGTCTCGCGCACGATCACAGTGTAGCCCTGCATGACCAGTCCGGGGACGCGCTCATAGCCGAGCCAGGACGTGTTGGAGACGATCTTCCAGCCGCGCTCGGCACCGACGCGGGCGACCTCGCGCACCGTATGGTCATAGCCGCCCTCGACCCGCACGATCTCGGCGCCGAGGCGGGCGATGGCCGCGACGCGCTCGGCGCTGACGCCGGCATGGACGAAGATCACCGAACGCGCACCGACAAGCCCGGCGCCCTGCGCCACGGATCGGCCATGGTTGCCGTCGGTGGCGCAGACAAAGATCATGCTCGACGCGATCCCGCGCACTCTCGGCTCGTTGATCTCCGAGACATCGACATCGCGACCGAGGCGCTTGCCGGCCTCTTCCAGCACCAGCCGCATGACGGCATAGGCGCCGCCCAGCGCCTTGAAGCTGCCAAGGCCGAGACGCTGGCCTTCATCCTTGACATGAAGTGCCGCGACGCCGAGGTGATCGGCCAGCGCCGGCAAGGCGTGCAGCGGCGTTTCGGCATGATCGTCGCGCGCCTTGAGGTAACGCTCGGCCCGCTCGCCCCCCGCGATGCCGAGCGACTCGGCATCGGCGGCAACCAACGGCTGGTTGTGTTCTGGACGTTGGTTGAGAAGCAGCATGCTAGTCTTCCTGCGAGGCACTGAGCTCTGTCGGCGGGCGCGATTCGGGCGCGATTTTGGATGTTTTAATTGGCTAAGTGATTGAAGTTTGTTTCGATTGGATGTCGCCGGATGTTCGCTTCTGGACGACCAGATAGAGCCAACATGACTATTTTTGGTGGTATTTCATCCCCAGCGGCACCCCTATCTGGTTCCTCCCGCGATCAGCCGCCCGCCAGCCGGGCGGCGACGCTAAGCAGGATGTTGGCGCCGGCGACCAGCTCGTCGGGAGCGGTGAACTCGGCGGGGTTGTGGCTAATGCCGCCCCGGCTCGGCACGAAGATCATCGCGGACGGCGCGATGCGGGCGATCATCTGCGCGTCGTGGCCGGCGCCCGAGGTCATGCGCCGGCACGAAAGGCCGGCGGCCCTGGCGCCATCCTCGATCAGCGCGACGATGCGGGCATCGAAGGTCACCGGCTCGAAACGCGCCAGGCTTTCGGCATGGACGGTAACGCCGGCGCTTGCAGCCAATTTGTCGAGGAAGGCGGCAAGCGCCGCCTCCTCTTTGCGAAGGTGCGTTTCCTCGGGATCGCGCAGGTCGATCGTGAAGGTCGCCCGCGACGGGATGACGTTGATGGCGTTCGGCTCGAACGCGATGGTGCCGACGGTGGCGACAGTGCGCGTCGACGAGGCGCTGGCCCGGTCCGCCAAGAAGCCGATCACGCGGGCGGCGGCGACGCCTGCGTCCTTTCGCATCGACATCGGCGTGGTGCCGGCATGGTTGGCCTCGCCGTTAATGGTAACGCGCTGCCAGGAAATGCCCTGCAGGTTTTCGACCGCGCCGATGGCGATGCCCTCGCGCTCGAGCACCGGCCCCTGCTCGACATGCAGCTCGACATAGGCATGCGGCTTGAGGAAGCGGGGCTGATGCCGACCGGCATAGCCGATGCGCTCCAGCTCCTTGCCCAGCACCGTGCCGTCGGTGCCGACCGAGGCCAGCGCTTCCTCGAGGTTCCGACCGCCGGCAAAGACCAGCGAGCCCATCATGTCGGGCGAGAAGCGCACGCCCTCCTCGTTGGTGAAGGCGGCAACCACGATCGGGCGCGCCGGCGCGAAGCCGGCCTCCCTCAGGCACTCGATCGCTTCGAGGCCGGCAAGCACGCCATAGCAGCCGTCATAGATGCCGGCGTCGATCACCGTGTCGATATGCGAGCCGAGCATGACCGGCTGCTGGCCGCTATTGGCATCGTCGCGCCAGATGCCGAAAATGTTGCCGATGCGGTCGACGGCGACCTCGAGCCCTGCCTCTTCCAGCCAGCCGACGAGGCGGTCGCGGCCGAGCCGGTCCATCTCGGAGGCGGCGACGCGGACCAGCCGCCCCTGCGCATCGCGGCCGATACTGCCGAGCTCCTGGATACGGCCGAGAAGCCGGTCGGCGTTGATCGTCAGATTGCTCATGCCGGCAGCCTCGCTTGCGCGACTTCTTCCGGCGCCATTCCGACCAGCTCGGCATAGCGGCCGGGATCGGTCGCGCCTTCGGAATTGATGATCAGCACGCGGGAATTCCCATCGAGACCGAGCGCCGCGCGCATCTTGTTGTCGCCGGCAGCGCGGATCAGCCCGGCGAGCCCTGCCCCGCCGCTCTCGCCCGAGACGATCGCCGGATCGTTGCCGGCAGGTCTCGCCAGACGGTTCATCACCGCGACGGCATCTTCCTCGTCCACGGTCATGAAAGCATCGCCGACCCGTGACAGCACGCGCCAGGCGACCAGAGACGGCTCGTAGCATTCGAGCATCGCCATCACCGTGGGCTTGCTGTGCGCGATCGTGACCGGACGTCCGGCCTTGGCCGTCTCATAGACGCAGGCCGCCCGCGTGGGCTCGACCACGATGGCCTTCGGGCGATCCTCGCCAAGCATGATGGCGAGATGGCCGGCGACCGCCGCGGCGAAGCCGCCGACGCCGGCTTGAAGGAAGACGTGGGTGGGCGGCTGCGGCAAGCGCCTCAGCGTCTCGCGCACGATCACCGTGTAGCCCTGCATCACAAGCCCGGGTATGCGCTCATAACCCGGCCAGGACGTGTCGGAGACGACGGTCCAGCCGCGCTCGGCGGCGACGCGGGCGGCTTCCCTGACCGACTGGTCGTAATCGCCGGCGACGCGCACTATTTCGGCGCCGAAGCGGGCAATGGCCGCCACGCGCTCGTTGCTGACACCCGAATGAACGAAGATGACGGAGCGCGCGCCGACAAGGCCGGCGCCCTGCGCCACCGAGCGCCCATGATTGCCGTCGGTTGCGCATGCGAAGGTCATCTGCGCGGCGACCGCCTTCACCTCAGGCTTGTGCAGGTCCGCGACATCCACGGCGCGGCAGAGCCGGCTACCGGCCTCCTCCAGCACCAGATGCATGACGGCATAGGCGCCGCCGAGCGCCTTGAAACTGCCGAGGCCGAGGCGCTTGCCCTCGTCCTTGACATGCAGCGCGTCGATGCCGAGCTCGGCCGCCAACGCCGGCAGGGCGTGCAGCGGCGTCTCGGCATGATTGTCGCGCGCGGCAAGGAAGCGTTCCGCTTCATCGGCCCCGGCGAGCCCAAGCGTCGCTGCGTCCTCCTCGCTCAGCGGCTGGCGATGGTCCGGGTGGCGGTTGAGCAGCAACATGGGTTTCTCCGTCTTGATGATCGAAATTTATTGCAGGCTAGGCGAGAAAGACGCTCTGTTTTGGCGCCTGAATTGCAAGTTTGTTTCGTTTGGAGCGCTGCCATGTCCATTTCGCCCGAACTCGACGCCTTCGACCGCGCCATCCTCGCCATCCTGCAGAAGGACAACGCCACGCCGCAGCGCACGATCGGCGAGAAGGTCAACCTGTCGGCGCCGGCCGTGCAGCGGCGCATCAAGCGCATGGAGGAGACCGGCGTCATCCGCGCCAATGTGGCGCTGGTCGATCCGGCCAAGGTCGGCCACCCGATCACGATCTTCGTCGAGGTGGAGGTGGAGAGCGAACGCGCCGAGCTCATCGACGCCGCCAAGCGCGGTTTTGCCCAAGTGCCCGAAGTGCAGCAATGCTACTACGTCACCGGCGAGGCCGATTTCATCCTGGTCGTCACGGTGGCGACGATGGCCGATTACGAGGCGCTGACTAGGCGGCTGTTCTTCGAGAACAACAATGTCAAAAGGTTTCGCACGTTTGTCGCCATGGACCGGGTGAAGGTGGGGATGGAAGTGCCGGTCGGGTGAGGCGTCGAAGCTGCCGACCTCCCCAACGGGGGGAGATCGGCTGTCGTCCTGGCTTTCGCCAATCTCCAGCCTTTACTGGGTCGGCGACGCGGCGTGTTCGCACGACACTTTCGGGTTCATGTCGGCGAAGGTGCCGGTCGGGTTGCCTTTCCAGGCCCAGACATGCAGTTCGTAGAACTCGCCCAGGCCGTAGCGGTTGGGCGCGCTGTTGAAGTTGAACAGCTGGCCGTCGAGCGACGCGGGCCCCTTCGAGGTGATGTATTCGACCGCCACCAGCTTCAGCGTGCCGTCGGCCATCGGCTCGTACATGACCGCTTCCGGACGGGCGATATCGATCTTGTCGTCCTTCAGATACTGGCCGTTGACATAGTGGATGCCCATGGCGCCGCCGGTGATACCGCTGGCGCAAGGAATGGACGCATAGCCCTCCGCCGTGGCAGCCTTGACGTCAAGAAACCGGCTGTTGGCCGCTCGCACCTTGTCGGCCAGCGGGTTGGCGCCGGACACCGATGCAGCCGCGTCCTGATGCGCCTGGGCGAAGGTCGTACAGGCCGTCAGCGCAGCCGCTGCCATGAGCAGCCTGTTACAAAAGTTTGGTGTCATGTTCATTCCGTTCTTCCTGAAAAGCACGGCTGGCCGGCCGCCGAAAATACGGCGGCGCGACAGGCAAGCGCCGTGGCTGTTTGTGCTTGATGATCCCGGTTTGGATGCGGCGGCTGCCGATCATCCCTTCGGCAGGTACGAAATCGTTCCGGCCAGATCGGTGTTGTCGATCAGCTGAAAGCGGCTGTCGCTGCCGCCCTGGCGGGCCGACACGAAGGGGGCGTAGGCCGGATCATTGGTGAAGGCGTGCGCCGCCGCTTCCGATGGAAAGGCCATCAGCGCGATCAGTGTCGTGTCGAGCGGCTTGCCCTCGAGCGTCCTCACATTGCCGCTGCGCGCCAGATATCTGCCGCCGTGCTTGTGAACGAGGTCGTGCACGGTCGCGGCGTAGTCCGGTATCCATTTCGGATCTTTCACTTTGATGTCCGCGATAAGGTAAGCGGTCATGGTCATTCTCCTGGTTGCTGCGCACAGGGATATCCCGTGCGTCGGCCAAACGGCTCGCACGGCAAGGCTCGCGCCAACCAGTCCTGGATCTGTACCGGCCCGGTACAGTTTCTGTACTCGCCGCTTCATTCATGAAGGTCTAATGTCCGGTCGACTTTTGAGGAGGCGCCGATCATGGCCCAGCACGGTTACAAGCAGTTCTGCCCGCTATCGATGGCCGCCGAGGTGCTGTGCACCCGCTGGACGATGGTGTTGATGCGCGAGCTGGTGGCGGGCTCGACCCGCTTCAACGACCTGCGCCGCGGCGTGCCGAAAATGTCGCCGACCCTTCTGTCGCAACGGCTGAAGGAGCTGGAGCTGGCGGGGGTCGTGGAGCGCCGGGAAGTCCCCGGCGAGAAGGGTATCTTCGACTATCGGCTGACCGAGGCGGGACTCGATTTGCGCCCTGTTGTCGAGGCGATGGGCTTCTGGGGACAGAAATGGGTCGAGTCCCGGCTGTCGTTGAAGAACCTCGATCCGTCGCTGCTGATGTGGGATATGCGGCGCAATCTGAACCCCTTGCCGCTGCCCGAGGGAAGAACGGTGATACAATTTCTGTATCAGGATCTGCCGGCCTCGAAACGCTCGTGGTGGCTGATCGTCGAGAAGCATGGCGAGGTCGATTTGTGCTGGTACGATCCGGGTTTCGAGGTGGACCTCTACGTCTCGACCGATCTCCACACGATGACCGCAATCTGGATGGGCGTGCTGACTGTCGAGAAGGCCGGCGTGAAGGTCGTCCTGACCGGCGACAAGGCCATTGGCAGGAAGATGCAAACCTGGCTCGGGCTCAGCCCGTTCGCGGTCGAACCCAAGCGGGCGGCATAGCCGGGCACCACCTTGCTGTCGCACGTTTGTGGCGATGGACCGGGAAGGCGGGCCGGAAGTGCCGGCGGGCGCACCTCGCTCAACATGACCCCTTCGAGCCATTTCGTATCATCGAATGATACTTTGCGCTTGATCTTGAAGACGCATCATGAGAAGATACGTTTCGGGGGAAGTGGATGATACGTTCGTTCAGAGACAGCACCACTGAGGCGGTTTCGACAGGCAAAGCTCCGAAAGGATTCCCGGCAGATCTCGTTCGTGTCGCTCAACGGAAACTGTTCATGTTGGACAACGCTGCCGAACTGGCCGATCTCAAGGTCCCACCGGGAAACCGGCTTGAAGCGCTGAAGGGCGATCGCGCCGGTCAATACTCGATCCGTATCAACGACCAATTTCGCGTTTGCTTTCGGTGGACGGATGGTGGAGCGGACGATGTAGAGATCACCGACTATCATTAGCTGAACCAACCAGCTCTATCCGACAGGAGCGGAACCAAATGATCGACCTCGACAAGCCTATTCATCCCGGCGAGATATTGAGGGCCGAGTTCCTCGAGCCACTCGACCTGAAGCCCTACACCGTGGCGAAGAAGCTTCACGTCCCACGTACGCGTATCGAACGCCTTGCCAACGAGACCACCCCTGTTACGCCAGACACCGCTTTGCGCCTCGCAAAGTTCTTTGGGACGACTCCGCAGTTCTGGATGAACATGCAGGCCAGCTATGACCTCGCCGTCGAGGGCACCTCCATACAGGAAGAACTCAAAGAGATTGAGCGGTTCGGGGCGGCCGCAGCTTAGGAGTTCTTGCCGCCCGCCCTCCACCCCAGCCACCGCGCATAGACCTCCCCGACAATCCCACGCCGGAATACCAGCACGCAGACCATGAAGATCAGCCCCGTGGCGATGGTCACAGGGAAGCCGGATGTCGCGAGTGTATTCTCCAGCCCGACGACAAGGCCCGCGCCCGCCACCGGGCCGACCATGGTGCCGATGCCGCCGAGCAGCGTCATCAGGATCACTTCGCCCGACATCTGCCAGGTGACGTCGGTGAGCGTGGCGAACTGGAAGACGATCGTCTTGGTCGCGCCGGCAAAGCCGGCAAGCGCGGCCGACATGACGAAGGCGGCGAGCTTGTAGCGGCCGACGGAATAGCCGAGCGAAATGGCGCGGTTCTCGTTCTCGCGGATGGAGCGCAGGATCATGCCGAAGGGCGAGTTGACGATGCGCCAGATGGCGAAGACGCCGATGAGGAAGACGGCGAGCACGAAGAAATACATGTTCATGGCGACGTTGAGGTCCACGACGCCGAACAGGTGGCCGCGAGGCACGCCCTGGATGCCGTCCTCGCCCTCGGTGAAGGGCGCCTGGACGCAGAAGAAATAGAACATCTGCGCCAGCGCCAGCGTGATCATCGAGAAATAGATGCCCTGCCGGCGGATGGCGAGGAAGCCCATGACGAGGCCCATGCCCGCGGCACCTGCGGTGCCGAGCAGGATGCCGGCCTCTGGCGGCCAGCCCCAGGCTTTCACCGCATAGGCGCAAAAATAGGCCGCGCCGCCGAAGAAGGCGGCATGGCCGAAGGAAAGCAGGCCGGTGTAGCCCAAGAGCAGGTTGAAGGCGCAGGCAAACAGCGCAAAGCACAGCATCTTCATGACGAAGATCGGATAGATGACGAAGGGCGCGGCGATCAGCGCCACGATGCCCAACACCACCAGCGCCCGTTCGAGCCTCACGGAGGCGGCGGCTCGTTCTGCGTGAAGGGTCGCCTCGCTCATCTCAGGCGTCCCTTCCGAACAGGCCGGCGGGCCTGAGCAAAAGCACGATCGCCATAATGACGAAGACGACGAGGTTCGAGGCCTCGGGATAGAAAACCTTGGTCAGGCCCTCGGCGAGGCCGAGCATGTAGCCGGTGACGATGGCGCCGAGGATCGAGCCCATGCCGCCGACCACGACAACGGCGAAGACGACGATGATCAGGTCCGAGCCCATCAGCGGGCTGACCTGGTAGACCGGAGCGGCGAGAATGCCGGCGAGCCCCGCAAGCGCCGCGCCCAGCCCGTAGGTGAGCGTGAGCAGAAGCGGCACGTTAACGCCGAAGGCCTGAACCAGTTCCGGGTTCTCGGTGGCCGCGCGCAGATAGGAGCCTAGCCTGGTCTTCTCGATCAGCAGCCAGGTGCCGATGCAGACGATGAGCGAAGCCGCCACCACCCAGCCGCGATAGTTGGGCAGGAACATGAAGCCGAGATTGGTGCCGCCGGCGAGCAGCGCGGGCACGGCGTATGGATTGCCGGAGACGCCGTAATAATAGCGGAACACGCCTTCGATGACCAAGGCAAGGCCAAAGGTGAAGAGCAGGCCATAGAGTGGGTCGAGGCGGTAGAGATGCGACAAAGCAAGGCGCTCGACCGCCATGCCGAACAGGCCGACGACAAGCGGCACCAGGACCAGCGCCGGCCAGTAGCCGATGCCCAAATGCACGAGCAGCAGATAGCCGATGAAAGCGCCCAGCATATAGAGCGCGCCATGGGCGAAGTTGATGATGCGTAAGAGGCCGAAGATGACGGCGAGGCCGAGGCTGAGCATGGCGTAGAACGAACCATTGATCAGGCCGACGAGGAGCTGACCGAGAAGCGCCTGGATGGGGATGCCGAAGATCATGGTCATGGCGCCATCATACCCCTAGCACCTCGTGCAGCTTATCGGTGTGCGCGGTCAGCTGGCCGACGGCAAAACCCTCCACCACCTTGCCGTGCTCCATCAGGTAGAAGCGGTCGGCGATGCGGGCGGCGAAGCGGAAGTTCTGCTCGACCAGCAGGATGGTCATGCCGCGCTTCTTCAGCGTCGCCAGCAACTCGCCGATTCGCTGGACGATGACGGGCGCCAGGCCCTCGGTCGGCTCGTCGAGCAAAAGCATCTCGACGCCGGTCCGCAGGATGCGGGCGATGGCCAGCATCTGCTGCTCGCCGCCGGACAGCTTCGTGCCCTGGCTGTTGCGGCGCTCCTTGAGATTGGGGAAGAGCTTGAAGATTTCTTCCACGCTCATACCGCCCTTGGCCACGACGGGCGGCAGGATGAGGTTCTCATCGACGGTAAGAGTGGCGAAGATGCCGCGCTCCTCCGGCACGAAGCCAATGCCCTGATGCGCGACGCGGTGCAACGGCAGGCGGATCAGGTCCTTGCCGTTGAAGGTGACGGAGCCCGTGCGCTTACGGATCAGGCCCATGATGGCGCGCAGCGTCGTCGTCTTGCCGACGCCGTTGCGGCCAAGCAGCGTCACGGTCTCGCCGCGCATAACGTCGAGGTTGACGCCATGCAGCGCATGGCCCTCGCCATACCAGGCGTGGAGGTCGCGCACGGCAAGCAGCGGCTCACTCATGCTCGGTTCCCATGTAGGCGACGCGGACGCGCTCGTCCTGGCTGACGGCGGCGTAGTCGCCGGCGGCGAGCACCTGGCCGCGCTGCATGACGGTGATCCAGTCGCAGAGATCGGCAACCACGGTGAGGTTGTGCTCGACCATCAGCACGGCGCGGTCTTTTGCCAGCGAGCGGATAATGCCGGAGATCGTGCCGACGTCCTCATGCCCCATGCCGGCCATCGGCTCGTCGAGCAGAAGCACCTTCGGTTCGAGCGCCAATGTGGTCGCGATCTCCAGCACGCGCTTGCGGCCGTAAGAGAGATCGCCGGCGAGACGATGCGCCGTGTCATCGAGGCCGACGATGGCGAGCAGCTCGCGTGCCCTTGGCGTCAGCCGATCCAACGCCGAGACCGGGCGCCAGAACTGGTAGCCCAGCCCGCTTGGACGCTGCAGCGCCACGCGCACATTGTCGAGCACGGAGAGATGCGGAAAGATCGCCGATATCTGAAAGGAGCGGACGAGCCCCATGCGCGCCACTTTGGCCGGCGGCGTGCGGGTGATGTCGGTGCCGAGCAATTCGATCCTGCCGCTGGTCGGCTGCAGGAATTTGGTCAAGAGATTGAAGATGGTAGTCTTGCCGGCGCCGTTCGGGCCGATCAGCGCATGGATCTTGGCGTGATGGACGTCGAGGTCGACATCCTTCACCGCGACGAAGCCGGCGAAGTCGCGCCTGAGGCCGCGGGCGGAAAGCACCACCCGCGGCATCTGATCCGTGCTGTCCGGGCGGACAGCGGTGGCTGTGTCGAGCGTCACTTGGCGGCGAGCGGGCAGCCGCTGTCCTCGGCCTTCATGAAGGCCTTGTCGCCCGGAATGGTCGCCAGATAGGTGTAATAGTCCCAGTCCTTCTTCGACTCTTCCGGTTTCTTGACCTGATAGAGATACATGTCGTGCACCATCGAGCCGTCGGCCTGCACCTTGCCGTTGGCGGTGAAGACGTCGTTGACCGGCATTTCATGCAGTTCCTTCGCCACCGCCTCGGTCTCGTCGGTGCCGGCCTTGTCGATGGCCTTCAGGTACTGCGTCACCGCCGAATAGGTGCCGGCCTGAATCATGTTCGGCATGCGGTTGGTGCGCTTGAAGAAGCGTTGCGCGAATTCGCGGCTCTTGTCGTCGCGATCCCAGTAGAAGCCTTCGGTCAGCACCACGCCTTGCGCCGCCTGCAAGCCCAGCCCATGCACTTCGGCGAGCGTGAAAAGCAGCGCGGCGAGCCGCTGGCCGCCGGCGACGATGCCGAATTCGGCTGCCTGCTTGATCGAGTTCGACGTGTCGAGGCCGGCATTGGCGAGCCCGACGATCTTGGCGCCGGAGGACTGCGCCTGCAGCAGGAAGGAGGAATAGTCGGTGGAGCCGAGCGGATAGCGCACTTCGCCCAGCACCTTGCCGCCGCTCGCCTCGACCAGCTTGGCGGTCTGGTCCTTCAGCGAATAGCCGAAGGCATAGTCGACGGTGATGAAATACCAGCTGTCGCCGCCCTGCTTGACCAGTTGGCCGCCGGTGCCGACCGCTTGGGAGTGGGTGTCGTAGGCCCAATGGAAGCCATAGGGCGAGCACTGCTTGCCAGTCAGGTCGGTGGAAGCCGCGCCGGTGACGATGTCGATCTTCTTCTTTTCCTTGGAAAGCCCCTGGACGGCCAAGGCTACGGACGATGTCGTGAGCTCCATGATCGCGTCGACCTGCTCGGTGTCGTACCACTGGCGCGCGATGTTGGAGGCGATGTCGGGCTTGTTCTGATGATCGGCGCTGACGATCTCGATCGGCACGCCCTGCACCTTGCCGCCGAAATCATCGACCGCCATCTTGGCGGCCTCGACCGACCACTTGCCGCCGAAATCGGCATAGACGCCCGACTGGTCGTTCAAGATGCCGATCTTGACCTTGCCGTCGGAGATTTCGCCAGCCGCGGCCGGCATTGCGGATGCCGCAAGGAGCGCGGCCGAGACGAGACAGGATGCTTTCACTGGTGGTTCCTCCCATATGGCAGCCACGGGGAACGCGGCTGCCTCGCGATGGTTCAACAGTTCCTTCGGATTTTTGGATTGGAGCCTCGATCCCGCTCTGCCGCTCCTCCTCCGGCGGGCCTTCCTGTTTGCGGGCTGGGCCACAGCGTGCCTTGGGTGCACGAGCGCGAGCCTAGCACCACATGTCGCAGGCCGAGAATGCTATTTTCGTAGCATGGAGGATTGCCAGGCAGCCTGGGCGGCTACCAATCAGGCTCTATTGCAGAATCCTCGGAAAGCCCAAGCGATTTTACCGGCAGGAGCGTGCGGATCGCAGCTTCTCTAAGAGGAGCGGGAAAAGCCTTGAGATAGTCGCGGTCAAGTGGAAGCTTCAGGTAGTTGTGAGAAATCGCCGCAGCCACCTCAGCCTGCTCGCGATCGCGGGTGGCCTTGACCGCGGACCGGTCGGGCCGCCTCGCGAGCCATGCCTTGTGAAGCGCAAATATCCTGGGGTCGACAGTCGGTATCCTTACGGGATAGCCGCGCTCATCGATGGCGATTGCCTCGGTCTTGGGCGCATTGATGAGCCATTGCAATCCGTCCATCGGGGCACCGTCGAGATCATCGGCAAGCGGCGTTATCGACGTCGGGGCATTGTCCTTGAGGACATTTCTCGTTTGCGGTCTAATGAGATCGACCAGATAACCATCCCGGTTTGTCGCCCTGAAGGCTCTGGGCTGGAGTGGCTTGAAGGACTGGTCCACTTTGCGCAATACACCGATCAACCCGGATTGTGTTATCTTCTCGCCGGTCACGAAGCTGATCCGGCGGCGCGAGTCAAAGAGCAGATCGATGTCTCCGGTTGCCGTGAGGCCGCTCGCGATCTGCACACCTGCCAACGCCTCGTAGGCGAACAGGGCATTCGTGCCGACGACAACCAATTGTCGTCCAAGGAGGTTCGTTTCGGCGCAGCGTCGCAATATCCGGGCAGCTATAGCCGGCACCCGCCCCAAGCCAATTGCGACATTGATCTTGGCAAGGCTGTTCAAGTGATCTGACAGGCCGGCCAGCAGGTCCTTGTTCCGTTCCCTGCCCTCGGAGAAAGCCGAAAATGATCTTTCCGTATCCTCGCTTCTGGGACCTAGCGAGCTTTCGGCTTGGCCGATCTTGCGCAGCAGGTATTCGGCGCCGTTCCGCTCAACCCAGCGCATGCTGCCCCGGAAGCGCCTTTGGTGCTCTTCGTTGGCGCCGAGCCAGCTCTCATAGACCTGCTGGGTATCTATGAGTTGGCGGCGCTGTTCATTTGTCAGCTCCCTAAGCATCCGTTTTCCACTCTACCGAGCCATTCCTAAATTAATAGTGGAAAATCGTTAAATAACAATGCCTTGCTTGCCATTTTCCACCATCACTCTCGAATTCCGCCATGATAGTGGAAAAATGCTTGAAAACAATAGCTTAAATCGTTTCCTATGAAACGACTTTCGCGATTGTCCTTTCTCACCAAGGCAGTCTTTTGCAGTCATGAAAAAAGCCGCCGGTCGGACCGTCGTCGCGCAAGGTCGCGGCCCAGACGATGCCGGCGGCGCCAGACACAATCCGGAAACAAGATTCAACAGTCGGGAAAAACTCGCGAAAAAAACTGGTGTCATAACGGTACCCGCAGCAGCCGACCACTCCGGCGCGCGACAACAGACATTGATCCGAACCCAAGGAATGCCGATTATGAAAAAGACCTTTCTTTCCGCACTCGGCCTCGCCGTCGCTCTCGCTTTCGCGGTGCCCGCCGCCAACGCCCAGACCACCACGACGAACACCGCTCCGGCGACGAGCACCACTGCTCCTGCCGCGACCACGGCTGCCCCGGCCGCTAACGAGACGGCGAAGGCCGGCGCCAATGGCCCGCACAAGAAGCTCAGGAAGCATCACCGTCATCATGCTCGCAAGCATCATCACGTGAAGAAGCACCACGTGCGCAAGCACCATGTGAAGAAGCATGTTGCGAAGCAGGCCGCATAAGGCCTAACGCGTTTCGACCTTCATGACCGGATGATCCGGGACCGCTTGCCAAGGGTTCAGGATCATCGCTTCCCGAAAACGCCGCCCTCCCTCCCGGGCGGCGTTTTTGCTTGCAGACCTAGTCGGGCAAACCGGCGACCATTTCGGGATCATGCCTTACTTCTTCTGCGGGTGGATGGTCTCGCCGCGCTTCAACATCGCCACCAGATCAGCGATCTTCTTCTTGCGGCCGGCCTCGGTCCTCATGTTGTGGACGCGGAAGGCGAGCGCGAAGCGGTTCTGTGCCGAAAGCTTGCCCAGCATCGCTTTCGCCTTCGGCTCGGCATCGATCGCAGCCTGCAGGTCGGGCGGGATGGTCATCTCCTTCGATCCGCCATAGGCGCGGTCCCAGCGACCGTCGGCCTTGGCCGCCTCGACCTGATCGAGCCCATGCTTCGTCATGCGCCCCGCCTCGATCAGGCGCGCGACATTGTCGATGTTGATCTTGCTCCAGATGCTCTTCCTGCCGCGCGGCGTGTAGCGCTGCAGAAAACTCTTCTCGTCGAGCGACTTGCGCACCGCGTCGATCCAGCCGAAGCAAAGCACGACGTCGATCGCCTCTTTCGGCGTGATCGAGGCGAGACCAGAACCAACCTTGTGGATCTTGATCCAGACTTCGCTTTCGCGGGCGTGGTTGTCGGCAAGCCAGGCATGGAAGCTTTCGGCATCCGGGAATTCGTGCACCTTGTCCGGATCGACCTTAATGGGGGCCATTATCACCTCGTCATTTCATCACGCCAATACGGACGATTCCGCGACGGTTGTAGCGACGGCTGGTGCCAGTTCCTGTCAGCAGGCGCTATACGGCTTGATCCGAGGGATTCGCGTTCGCGACTTGAAGCACCGGCCGAAAACTCCCTTGTTTTCAATAACCTGGTAAACTCCACACTTCTGTTGACTTCTACAGATATGTGGAGTACGCTATCCTTTATGAACGCAAACGAATTCCGGCGCTGGCTCGCCAAGCAGGGATGCACCTTTGAAACCCACCGCGGTGGGAGCGGTCATCTGACTGTCCGTTTTAAGGACAAAGTTTCCCAGTTGCCAATGCATGGTGGCGGCAAGGAGCTTGGAACGCGTTTGGTCGAGAAGATCAAGAAGGATTTGGGCCTGAAATAGAGGAGATAGTGTATGTGGTATGAACTCGCCCTCACGCCCGACGACAACGATACCTGGTTGGTTACGGCACCTCAGTTCGACGAAGTCGCGTCCTACGGCGCCACCGATGAAGAAGCTTGCCGCAATGGGCGCAATGCAATCGAGGAGGCCATCGCCGCCCGGATTGCGCACGGGGATGATATCCCTTTTCCGCTCAAGGAAACCAAGGGCAAGGGATGGTTCGTGGAGGTTCCGGCGCTCGTTTTCCTGAAGTCGGCCCTATACATGGCCCTTAGGGAAAAGGGCTGGAGCCGGGCGGATCTGATGCGTGAGTTGAAATGCCAGCGCGAGCATGTCGATCGGTTGTTCCGGCTCGACCACAACTCGCGGCTCGATTCGCTCGAGGAGGCATTCAAGGCGCTCGGCCACCCGCTGCGCTTCGACATGGAGTTCCACAAGGCCGCCTGACTTTCGCAACGAAAGGGGGCGGCCGCCGACCTCGCCATCGGACGCTCCGATACCACTATCGGTTTGTTCCGTTTCCGCTTCGCGCCAGGGTCTGCCAAACCTCCTCCATGCAAAGGAAAGGCATGGACATGGAGAAGCAAAAAATCCTGATCGTCGGCGGCAGCTCGGGCATGGGGCTGGCGCTCGCCAGGCGCTGCCTCGAGGAAGACGCGCACGTCGTCATCGCCGGGCGAGGCGAAGCGAAGCTGGGCGCGGCGCGGGAAGAGCTCGGCCAGCCGGGCACGCTCGAAACAGCTGTGGTCGATATAAGCCGCGAGGATGAGGTCGCCGCACTGTTTCAGCGCGTCGGCAGGGTCGACCATATCGTCAGCACGGCGGCCGACATCGACGGCGCCTACCGGCTGTTGCCCGAGATCGAGCTTTCAGCCGCGCAAAAGGTGGTGGAAAGCAAGTTCTACGGGCCGCTTTTGCTCGCCAAGCATGGCGCGCCGAAGCTGCCGTCAGCCGGCTCGCTCACTTTCGTCTCGGGCATTGCCGCCCACCGGCCGGCGGCGCGAGGCTCGGTCGTCGCGGCCGTAAACGCCGCCTTGGAAGGGCTGGTGCGGGCTTTGGCCGTCGAACTGGCGCCGATCCGGGTCAACGCCGTCTCGCCCGGCTGGGTCGACACGCCGATCTGGGAGTTCGTCGCCGGCGACAAAAAGGACGACACGCTTGCGGCGATGGCGAAACGCCTGCCGGTGGGCCGGGTCGGACGGCCGCAGGACATCGCCGACGCAATCCGCTTCCTGATCGGCAATGGCTTTACGACGGGAGAGACGCTACATGTCGAGGGCGGGCACCGCCTGGTGTGACCAAGGCGAAGCCCTCCCCTACGGCCGTGAGCAGTGCCTTAAGCGCCGGCGGCTGGACGCGCCGGCGACGCCAGATCATCACCACGTCCGCCGAGCGGACCGGCCCAGGCCAGGCAAGCTCGGACACCTCGCCGCGACCGATCGCGGCGGCGACCGCCAGCCGAGGCACGAGGCCAAAGCCGGCGCCTGCCGCCACCAGCCCGGCGATGGCGTCGATGCTGCCGGCTTCGGCGGCGAGGTTGGGATTGCCGAGGCCTGCCTCGGCGAATGCCTTGTCGACCATGGCGCGGTAGACGCAGCCTGTCTCGGTGGCGACGAAATGCTTCTCGGCCAGCGCCGCCAGATCGACATCCGTCCGGTTGTCGCCGGGCGGCGCTATCAGCGCCAGCGGCTCGATCGCCACGACGCGCCTGGCAAGGCGCGGGTCCGGCTCACCGGCATCTTCAAGCTCAGGGGGCCGCTCGAAGCAGAAAACGACGTCGATCTCACCGTCGCCCAGCCGGCGCAGCAACTCGCCGCTGCCGGCGATCCGGAGCTTGATGTCGATGCCGGGATGATCGGCGCGAAAACCAGCAAGCCATGGCGCCAGCCTTGCCGCGGCGATCGTCTCCAGCGCGCCGATCGACAGGCCGCCGGCCGCCTCGGCGCTGGTGGCATCAATCGCGGCCCGCGCGTCGTCGGCGAGCGCCAGCAGCTCCTCGGCATAAGGTTTCAGCGCCTCGCCCGCCGGCGTCAGGGTGAGCCCCTGTCGCGAGCGGGTGAAGAGGCTGGCGCCAAGCTCGGTTTCCAGCGCCTGGATCTGGTCGCTGACGCTCGACTGCGCGAGATTGACCTCTCGCGCTGCGCGCGTGACGTTGCGGGTACGCGCGACCGCGAGAAAGGTCTTCAGCAGCCTGGGATGCATCGGCGCTCCAAGCCTACTGCAGCTGCGGCTTCTTCAGGAAGGAATTGCGGTCGGCGGATTTGACGCGCAGCCAGGTCTCGCGGCCGTCGCGCACGACGCGCAGCGGAATTTCAGCGCCGGCCGGGTTCTGCCATAGTTTTCTGTAGAAATCGGCCAGACCATCGACTTCGCCGTCGCGCACATCGGAGATGATGTCGCCCTGGCGCAGGCCCGCCTGTGCGGCCGGGCCGCCCTCGGCGACGCTCATCACCACCACCATGCCGTTCGACTCGGCCGAGAAGGCGCCGAGCCACGGACGCGGCGCCTTCGCCGCCTGGCCGCGCTTGATCAGATCGTCGAGGATCGGCGTCAGAAGATCGATAGGCACGACCATGTTGATGTCGGCCACCTCGCCGGCGCGGCTCATCTGCAGGCGCAGTGAGCCGACGCCGAGCAGCTTGCCGGCGCGGTCGAACAGCGCGGCGCCGCCCCAGGACGGATGCGCGGGCGCCGTGAAGATCGCCTCGTCGATCAGATATTCCCAATAGCCGGCGAATTCCTGCTTGGTCACGATGTGGGCGTCGACCTGCTGGCCGATGCCGTCGGCGAGCGTCACGGCATCGCCGATCTTGGCTTTCCTGGCATTGCCGAGCTGGACCGCCGGCAGTCCGAGCGGCGACAGCGCCTGCACGAGGCCGAAGCCGGTCTCCTGGTCGTAAGCCAGCGCATGCGCGGCCACCACACGGCCATCCTGGTCGGTCAGCCACACTTCCTCGGCCTCGGTGATCAGATAGCCGATGGTGAGCACCAGCCCATTGTCGCGGATCACCACGCCGCTGCCCTCGCGGCGCGTGCCCAGCGCATTGGCGGTGAAGGCGTCGTCCGGAACCGTGGCGCGCACCGCAACGACGGAGCGCGAAATTTTCTCGATGGTCATCGGTCCATCCTGCATTGCGGGTCTCAGCCTATAAGTATGGCCGAAGGAGCGCCGTGCAAGGGCGGATTTCCCCTCGCCCAAGCTGGCACAAGCGCTAGTTCAACGAAGATTGAACTTTTTTCTTTGACGCGCGCGGAACCGCACCTAAGTCTATCGGCATCCGTGGCAGATGCCCGCCCTTCACGAAACACAAGGCCTTCAACATGAACCAATACGTCCCGCCGAAAGTCTGGACCTGGAACAAGCCGAATGGCGGTGAGTTCGCCTCGATAAACCGGCCGATCGCAGGCCCCACGCATGACAAGAAACTGCCGGTCGGCAAGCACCCGCTGCAGCTCTACTCGCTGGCCACGCCCAATGGCCAGAAAGTGACGATCATGCTGGAGGAGCTTCTGGCGCTCGGCCACAAGGGCGCGGAATACGATGCCTGGCTGATCAAGATCGGCGACGGCGACCAGTTCGGCTCGGGCTTCGTCGAGGTCAATCCGAATTCGAAGATCCCGGCGCTGATGGACCATAGCGAGCCGAAGCCGGTCCGCGTGTTCGAATCCGGCTCGATCCTGACCTATCTCGCCGAAAAGTTCGGCGCGTTCCTGCCGACCGAACGCGCGGCGCGCGCGGAAACCTTCTCATGGCTGTTCTGGCAGATGGGTTCGGCGCCTTATCTCGGCGGCGGCTTCGGCCATTTCTATGCCTATGCGCCCGAAAAGATCGAATACGCCATTGACCGCTTCGCCATGGAGACCAAGCGGCAGATGGATGTGCTCGACCGCCGGCTGGCGGAGAGCGAATATCTCGCAGGGCCCGACTACACGATCGCCGACATTGCGGTCTGGCCCTGGTATGGCGGGCTCGCCAAGGGCCGCAGCTACAGCAACGCCGCGGAGTTCCTGTCGGTGCATGAATACAAGAACGTGCAGCGCTGGGCCGACGCGATCGACGCGCGGCCGGCGGTAAGCCGCGGCCGCATGGTCAACCGCATGTCCGGCGATCCGGCCTTCCAGCTGCGCGAGCGCCACGACGCCAGCGACTTCGAAACCAAGACGCAGGATAAGCTGCAAGCGGCGGAGTGAACTGCTAATCTCCCCTCTCGTGGGGGAGATGCCCGGCAGGCCAGAGGGGGCGCGAAGGATCGCGGCCTCCGGTGTTTTGCATCGGCCGAGCACAGTCGGCGATCGGATTTAGCTGATTTTAGCTGGAAAGGTCGGCGGGACAGCGCCCCCCCTCTGCCCTGCCGGGCATCTCCCCACAAGGGGGGAGATTGGCTGTCGCCAGCGCCCCGCTACCTCCCATATGTGTATGTCACGGTCGCCTGGCCGAGCGCAGAGCTCTTGGCGGCGACCGAGATCATCTCCGGCAAGGGGTTGGCCGGTATGCGCAATGTCTTTTCACCCAGCGCATAGAGCGTAAAGACATAGTGATGATCGCCGCTGCCGGGCGGCGGGCACGGGCCGAAATAGCCGGCGCGGCCGACGCCGCCTTTGCCCTGTACAGAGCCCTTGGGCATGCGCTGGCCACTTTGCGCGCCGGCGCCTTCGCGCAGACCCTTGGCGCTCGCCGGGATGTTCCATGCCAGCCAGTGCCAGAAGCCCTTGCCGCCATTGGCATCGGTGTCGAACATGGTCAGCGCGTAGCTTTTCGTTCCGGCCGGCGGGTCCTTCCAGGCAAGCGCGATCGAGACGCTCTGTCCGCCACAGCCGGGCTTGTCGCCGAGATATTTTGCATCCCATTTGCCGTTCGATACCGACGGGCTGGACATCTCGAAGGCCGCCGCCTGACTGGCGAAGGCCACAAGGGCAAGCATGGTGAAGCCGAGACGCAAGGTCATCTGATCCTCCCTGAATGACGCAGCGTAGCCGAAAAGCGGCCCGAAAAAGGGCAAGCTAGCGCGGCCGCTTGCCGAGACAATGAAAAAGCCCCGCCGGTGGAGGCCGTCGGGGCTTTCGTTCGGACCGTAGAGGTGGGACCCCACGGCCGGGTCGATCCAGGGGGTTGGATCGGTCGCGACACTAGCCGAGGAATCGGGCGCGCGGACAATCACGCCTGCGCACGACCAATCACGCCTGCGCGAGTGGACGGCCGGCTGCTGATCTCCTCTTGAGGATCAGCCCCGCAGCAGCTTTGCCAGTCTCGGCACGCCTTCGTTCACCGCGCGGCCGTCGGCAAGCGTGAATGACATGCGCAGCGTGTTGCGGCCGGTGCCGTCGGCGTAGAAGGCGTTGCCCGGCACGAAGGCGACGCGCGCCTCCTTGATCGAGCGCGCCAGTAGCTCGGTGGCATCCGTGCCTTCCGGCAGCGTCAGCCAAACGAACATGCCGCCGTCCGGGCGGCTCCAGGAAATGCCGGCGGGCATGTCGGCTTCCAGCGCGGAAAGCAGCGCATCGCGGCGCTTTCGGTAGGCGCCGATCAGCTTTTCCACCTGGGCGTCGAAGATGGTTTCGGCGACGCGGTACATGACCATCTGGTTGATCGAGGGGCTGTGCAGGTCGGACGCCTGCTTCATCAGCACCAGCTTCTCCACCACATGGCGCGGCGCGCAGACCCAGCCGACGCGCATGCCGGGCGACAGGATCTTCGAGAACGACCCGCAATAGAGCGTGCGCGCATGATCGATGCCGCCGGAGCGGGCGCAATCGAGCGCCAGGATCGGCGGTTCGCCCTCGCCGTCATAGCGCAGCGCGCGGTAGGCGGCATCCTCGATGACGGCGATGTCAATCTCGCCGGCGAGATCGAGCACCGCCTCGCGCTGCTTGGTATCCAGCGTATTGCCGGTCGGATTGGCGAAATCCGGCACCAGATAGGCGAACTTCACCTTGCCGCCATTTGCCGCCGCTGCCGCGCGATAAGCCTCGGGCGTGATGTTGCCGCCGGCGGTGTTCAGCCGGTCGTAGCGCGGCTCATAGGCGTTGAAAGCCTGCAGCGCGCCGAGATAGGTCGGCCATGTCACCAGCGCAGTGTCGCCGGGGGACAAAAAGAGCTTGCCGAGATAGTCGAGCGCCTGCTGCGAGCCGGAGGTGATGAAGATGTTGCCTTCGTCGCATTGAACGCCAAGCTTGCCCATATAGGCGGCCAGCCATTTGCGCAGCGGCAGGAAACCCTCGCTGACCTGGTACTGCAGCGCGGCGCCCGCCTCCTTGCCGCCCAGCACGGCCTGGTAGGCATCGCCGATGGCTTCGGCCGGAAACAGCGACGGGTCGGGAATGCCGCCGGCGAAGGAGATGATGTCGGGCTGGTCGAGCAGCTTCAACAGCTCGCGGATTTCCGAAGCCTTCATGCGCGACGAACGCGAAGCCAGAAGATTCAACAGGGTCAAGGCGCACCTCCCGCGGAGCGTATTCTATTTAGGTCAACCTAGCTGACCTATTATCAGGCTTTTTCACCGAGTTGAATAGCCCAGGCTCGAAGCGCGCGCAGGCCAATAAGCAGCATGCATTCACCGAAACGTGACCGCCAGGAAATATCAGCGACATCTAAATAAATCGCTGTTGGTGATACTTATGACGTGCCCCAACTGTGGGGTTACAACGATGGGAGGTACAGGCCATGAAAACGAAGATCGCATTTCTAAGCCTATTGGCCGCGTCGGTCATCGCCGGCACGGCATTCGCCGGCATCCTCGACGAGCCGAAGATGATGGCTCCCTTCTTCACCGACAAGACGATGAAGACGATGAAGTCGGATGCCGATATGAAGAAGGCTTGGGCCAAGATGTCGAAGAAGCACCAAGCGGCGATGATGAAGGAATGCCAGGACGCGGCGATGAGCAAGCCGCATGCCGAATTCTGCGCCAAGCTGAACGCGCTGGCGGGCCACGCCTGACCGAGTTTCGACGGCAGGATGGCGGACCTGGAGAGGACCGCCATCCGCCTCAAACTCAAGAACATTTAAGCGACCGCGAATAGAAACCCGTTGCCTCGAAGCGCAAGCGGATGCAACCTCATTGGCGCGGACCGTCAAGAAGAAGAACATCGGTCTGGAACGGGAGGGGTAATGACGCTCGAGGTCATCGGGGCCGGCTTTGGCCGCACCGGCACGTGGTCGACTTTCGCCGCGCTGAACAGGCTCGGTTTTCCGAGCTACCACATGCAGGAAGTCATCATCAACAAGGCCAACAAGGGCCATCTCGACTTCTGGCGCAAGGTGGCGAACAGCCCGCCCGGTGCGCAGCAGGATTGGAACCGGGTCTTCGCCAATTATCGGGCGACCGTCGACAATCCGGGCTGCTGCGTGTGGCGCGAGCTAATGGCCGCCTATCCGGAAGCCAAGGTGCTTCTGACGCTGCATCCGCGCGGCGCCGAGGCCTGGTACGACAGCACCATAGACACGATCTACTTCACCGAGAATGTCTGGCAGTTCAGGGTGCTGGAATGGCTGACGCCGTTCGGCCGGAAGTTCGGCGACATGTCGCGCAAGCTGGTCTGGGGCCGAACGCTGAAGGGCGTGATGAACGACCGCGACAAAGCGGTGGCGCGCTACAATTCCTATATCGCCGAGGTGAAGGCGGCGGTGCCGCCTGAGAAGCTGCTGGTCTTCAAGGTCAGCGACGGCTGGGCGCCGCTCTGCGATTTCCTCGGCGTCGCGCTGCCCAACGAACCCTTCCCCAATCTCAATGATCGCGCCAGCATCAAGAAGATCATCAATGGGATGATCGTGGGATCTTATCTGATGCTTGCCGGCGTAGCGGTCCTGATCACGCTGGCCATCGGCGCCCTTTGGTGGTGGCTGGCGTAGCGGCCACCCGGATCGGCCTGCCAGGGCCGCGGCGCTCCGGCTCCGGCGGCCGCGCGATTAGAACGGCAAACGGATCTCGTCAGGTTCGGTCCTGTCAGGCCAGCCGATGTCCTTCTGAATCTCCGTCGGCAGCTCGTTAAGCTCGCGCGCCGTGCAGCGGCGCTTGCTGGCCTGCGCGAAGGCGGCGCGGATTCGGTTGAGACTTTTGAACATGAAAAACCTCCTAAATCAGCGGCGGAAAACCGGTGCCGCCTCTTCCCGGCGTCGCTTTTGCGATGCGTCTGTAACCGGTGGATTGCGCGCGAACGGTGAAATGCTTCACGAAGCCGGAACGGCTTGAAACATATGCATGCAAACTAATTGGGGGTCGGCCATGTGGCGCTGCGCAGGACGCGAGCCTGCATGGCCTGCAATGTCAAACGCTTACGCCCGTTGCCTTGCGCGCTGATTCACGTCCCCTGAGAGGGCCGCGCCTTACTCTGGCGCCTGCGAATCCGAATTGCTTGGCCTTGCGGTCTGCTCGGAAAGCCGGCCTTTGCGGACGAGCGTCGGCCTTGCGTATTCTTTCTTCATGGCTAAGTCCCCAACCTGCACGGAAACGTGCGGCACCGGCCCACAGGCTGTCAAGCGGAAGGCGACATTTCACTCGGCTGGCCGGCCGGCCGGCCGATGGTGCAATCCGTCGAAAGGAAGCCTCAGTCGTCGCCGCGCGGAGGCCAATGCGGCAAAGGATAGAACCTGTTTCACGCTTGCCTTCCCTCCTTGTGGAAGAAGGCAAGTTCAACGGCCGCCATATACCGTTTTCGCGGAAGTTTCAGCGGGCGGCAAATGTGCCATGGTGAAGTCTGCGGTATGAGGCCGCCGTGGTCGACGCGGACGCCCAAGCACATCCCCAACAATGCGCCCCCAACGGCCGCGTCGACCATGACCGGAAACGCCAACGGCGACCGCACCTGGGGTCGCTTTTTCGACCGGCCTCGCTTTTATTCAGCCTTGCGGCCGGCGTATTCGGCGACCAGCGGCTCATATTCCTCCAAGGCGGGCAACGTCGCGTAGCTGTGCACGGCCGATGTCGCCGCCCAGGGCAATTTCTCACTGGTCCAGGTTTCGATGAACGGTGCGAACCAGGCATGGTCATCGAGCATGGTCGGGCGCAGGTTGACGAACCAGTCGATCCCTTCCGGCCGCGTGAACATCCAGGTCATGCAGTAGCCGCAGAAATAATGTTTCGATGCGCCGTGCAGGCCGCCGACCACCGGCTCGCCCTTTGTCACCGCGAAACCTTCCGAGGGGATCGCCGCACTCAGCGAACAGGCGCTCGACGACATCGACTGGCAACCCGTGCAATGGCAGGCCATGGTAAGCAGCGGCTTTGCCGAGATTTTCAGGCGCACGCGGCCGCAGCGGCAGCCTCCTTCGGCGGGAAGAGTGAGGGTAGGCAAGATCGGCTCCTTGGGTTGGGGTTCTCCCTTCTCCCCTTGTGGGGTGAGAAGCGGTCCGCGCAGCGGACGAAAAGCCAATTGCTTGGCTTTTCGAGCTTCGAACGCCCTGAGCCTGCGAAGGGCGGGGCGGTGGATCGGCGCGTAGCGCCGAGACGGATGAGGGGTGTTCCAGCAGAGTGAGACGCTGGCATTCCCTGGAACACCCCTCATCCGGCCGCTTCGCGGCCACAAGGGGAGAAGGGGAAGGCGCGCTCAGCCTTCGATCAACTCCGCCGTCGTCGCCATCCGCACGCCCTGCCCCGCGAAAGCCTCGTTGTGGCGGACGATGATGTCGGGCGCCTTCTCCTCCAGTGAATCCAGCGTCGAGTGCGCGTCGGAGACCACGGTGACGCCGAGACCTTCGGCAAAGGCGCCCTTTACGGTGGCGGCGACGCAGAAATCGGTCTGGGCGCCGATAAGCACAACGTCCTTCGCGCCGTGTCCCGCCACCCATTCAACGAGTTCGGGATTCAAGAAGGCGTTGCCGACGGTCTTGCCGAAGGTCGGCTCGTCGGCGGCCTGACCGAGCAGCGGCCATACCGGCCAACCGGAAGCGCCCGGCGCCAGCGGATCGCCTTCCGGTCCGTCATGGCGGATGAACGCCACCTTGCGGCCGGAACGCCGTGCCCAGTCGATCAGCCGACGGGCACGCTCGGCGATCGTGTCGGCGTCATGGATCGGCGGATCGAACCGACCGTCGAACATGCCGGTCTGCAGGTCGATGACGATCAGCGGCGCGGCGGCGGAGGGGGCTGTGTCTGGCATGGCGCGAAGATAGCGTGGGTGGGGGATGGGTCAAGGCAGCGCCAGCCTTCCCTTCTCCCCCTTGTGGGAGAAGGTGGATCGGCGCGATAGCGCCGAGACGGATGAGGGGTGTTCCAGCGGAGTGAGACGCCGGTTTCCCTGGAGCACCTCTCATCCGTCGCCTTCGGCGACACCTCCCGCAAGGAGGAGAAGGGGAGCTCTCACGACATCAGCGGCATCGGGCCCTTCAGCGCCTCCGCCAGCGCGTCGCGGAACACCGCGATCGGACGCGCCAGCCTTCCTGCCGGCGGGCGGTGAAGCAGCCAGCAACGCACCTGCGGTTTGAAGCCTGGGCAGTCGACCACCTCGACCGCGTCGCGCCATTGGCTGCCGGACAGCGCGCCGGGCGTGACGACGCCGATGCCGTGGCCGCGCGCCACCAGCGACATTCTCAGATCCGCGCCCTGCGCCTCCACGCCGACATGGAAGGGCAGCCTTGCCGCCTCGAAGCGATGGCGGATGAAGGCGCGGAAGCCGCAGCCGGTTTCGTTCAGCACCCAGGGGTAGCGCGCGAGATCGTTGAGCTCGGCCGGCTTCGGCACGCCGAGGTTTGGCGCGGCCACCAGCAGCACCGCCTGCACGCCGAGATCGTCGCCGACGAGCTCCGGCGGCGGCTCCACACCCTCGGCGAGGCAGACCGCGACGGCATCGATCTCGCTGTGCAGCACCTGCTCCACCAGGCGCGGCGACAGGCTGGAGGTGATCTTCAGTGTCAGTTGCGGGAAGGCCGCGCGAAGACTGTCGAGCGGCTCCGATAGCGCGCTGGTCGAGAGGTAAGGCATGATGCCGAGACGGAACTCGCCCCTCACCTCGCCGGCCGGCGAGACGCCCGCCTTCAGATCCTCCAGCGAGCGCAGCACCCGGCGGCCATGCTCATAGGCCTCGCGGCCCGAGGCGGTGGGTTTGAGCGGCTTCGACTGGCGGTCGAGCAAAGGCGTCGCCAGCCGCTCCTCGAGATTCTGCACCCGCCGCGTCACGCCGGGCTGGGTGAGGTTGAGCCTGGCCGAAGCGCCGACGATCGAGCCGGTCTCGACGACGGCGACGAAGGCTTCGAGGTCATGGATGTTCATGCGTATCTCGCATAATCATTATCATATCATTTCAATTGTAGCATTATGATCGGCGCGAATAAAGTCCTCGCGAAATATACAAACAGCGAGGCTACCCATGAACGGAACAGACAACGCCCGGATCGCGACGGCCGAGTTCGCCGATCCGTCGCCGCATGCTGGCGGCGGCACGATCACCCGATCCCAGACGCTGCTGTTCGCCGCTTCGGTCGGCATCATCGTCACCAATCTGTTCGCGCCGCAGACGCTGGTCGGGCTGATCGGCCCGTCGCTGGGCGCCGAGGTATCGGAAAGCGGCTTGGTCTCGATGGCCACGCTGCTCGGCTATGCGGCCGGGCTATTCTTCATGGTGCCGCTGTCCGATCTCATCGAGAACCGCGTGCTGGTGCTGCGCATGCTGTGCACGGCCGCGCTCGCGGCGGCGGTCGCGTCATTCGCGCCATCGGCCGCCTCGCTGCTTGCCGTGTTGTTCGTGCTTGGGGCGGCCTGTTCCTGCATCCAGGTGCTGGTGCCGCTCGCGGCCTCGATGGCGCCTCCCGGACAGGACGGGCGCGTCATCGGCGACGTGATGAGCGGGCTGATGATCGGCATCCTGCTCTCGCGTCCGATCGCCAGCCTTGTCGCCGACGCCTTCGGCTGGCGCGCCTTCTACGGCATCAGCGCCGCGGCACTGGCGCTGCTTGCCATCCTGCTCGGCTTGACATTGCCGAGGCGGAAGCCGCTGGCGCATACGAGCTATGCGGGGCTCATAGCCTCGCTGGTCGGGCTTCTAGCCCAAGAGCCGGTGCTGCGCCGCCGCGCCCTCACAGCAAGCCTGGTGATGGCGGCCTTCAGCGTGTTCTGGACGGCGGTGGCGCTGCGCCTCTCCGCTCCGCCATTCGATCTCGGCCAGAAAGGTATCGCGCTGTTCGCATTTGTCGGCGCCGGCGGCGCGGCGGCGACGCCGATCTTCGGCCGCGCCGGCGACCGCGGTTTTACGCGCACCGCCACGATCCTCTGCCATCTCGTGCTGATTGCGGCGCTCGGCCTCGCCGCATGGGCCGGGGCGGCCAAAGCCGGGGCATGGCTGCCGCTCATCCTCATGGGCGTCAGCGCCGTGCTGCTCGATATCGGCGTCACCGGCGACCAGACGCTGGGCCGCCGCGCCGTCAACCTGCTGCAGCCAAAGGCACGGGGCCGCATCAACGGGCTGTTCGTCGGCATCTTCTTCATCGGCGGCGCAATCGGCTCGCTGCTTGCCGGCATCGCCTGGACCTGGGGCGGCTGGAACGCGGTGTGCGCGGTTGGAGCGCTGTTCGGGGTGGTGGCGCTGGTGGTGGATTGGACCGAGTAGCTCGATCTTCTCCTCCACGCTTGTGCGGGAGGAAGCTATCCAATCCCACCCGTCACCCTATACGCCCCGCTGACGCGCCCATCCGGCGACCTCACAATGGCCGTGACGATGGAGCCATAGGCGCCGCGCCAGACGCTATGGAAGCCTTGATGGGTCGTGGCCGGCACGATCACGCGACCGGTGAATCGGTTACCGCTGCCTTGCATGGAAACCGGCTCGCCGTTGACGTGGACTTTGACCACCGCCGCGTCGCCGGTCTCCAGCGCGATCGCGATCTCATCGGTGTCGCCGGAGCGCGTCGTCTCGGCTGTGAGCGCCAGCGTGAGCGGGGCATCGCCAACACGACTTGCCGCGCTTCTCCCCTCGAACACATCGCCGGCCAGCGCCGGCGTGCGCGGCGGAACGGTGCGGCGCTTCGTGGCGCGCTCGTAGTCGCCGGCGATCCTCAACAACGCAACGTCGTCATAAGCCTTTCCGGCGAAGGTGAGGCCGACAGGCATGCCGATATCGGCCATGGCGCCCATCGGCACCGTCACCGTCGGGATGCCGAGATGGCGCCAGACAAGATTGCCGTTGGCGACCCAGGTGCCGTTGCGCCAGGCGAGCCGGGCGGAAGCCTCATCGACGTCGGCATCGGCCGTGCCGACATCGGCGACCGCCGGCAGCACCACGGCGTCGAGGCGGTTGGCATCAAGCCAGTCCTCGAAGTCGGCGCGGCGCGTTGCCTCCAGGCCTTTCAGGCCCGCCTCGATGGCGGGAATGTCCGCAAGCGGCGTCACGCCCGGCTTCGCCCGCTCGACATACCGCGCCAGATCGAAATCGGCCTCGCCGTAACGGTCGCGCAACGTGCCCGGCGGCTGCGGGAAGATCTTTGCGCCGTCGACCGAAGCAAGATCGGGGATCGCCGAATCGGCATTGGCGCGCAGGAAATCGTCCCAGGACCAGATGGACAGGTCCCAGATCTCGCGCTCGGCGAATTCCGGCGGCACAAGGCCGCGGTCGACCATCGACAGCGCGCCCGGACGGTCGCGTTCGTAATTGGAGACGACAGGGAAATCGACCTCGACCACCTCGGCGCCGAGTGCTGCAACGTCGCGCGCCGCCTGCCGCCAGAGCTCAAGCACCGAGGCGCGCGTCTCGATCGGGCGGTCGGCGCCTTCGTCCTTGCCGATATACATTTTCGGCACGCCGAGGCGCTTGCCCTTGAGCGCGCCTTTCAGGGGAAGCGCCGTGTAGCTCGCCGGCCGCAGCGCCGAGGCTTTCGGGATCTCCACCCAGGGCTGCACGCGCCAGAAATCGCCGCGCGCCTGGGCATCGTCGGCAACGATCACGTCGAGCAATTCCAGCATGTCGGGAATGGTGCGCGTATGCGGCACCACCACATCCATGGTTGGCACCAAGGGCCAGTTGCCGCGCACCGAGACCACGCCGCGCGAGGGCGTGTAGGCGACCAGCGCGTTGTTGGAAGCCGGCGCCCGGCCGGACGACCAGGTTTCTTCGCCAAGGCCGAAGGCGGCGAAGCCGGCGGCGGTCGCGGTGGCCGAGCCGTTGGACGAGCCGGAAGCGAAGGCGGCGGTGAGGAAATGCTTGTTATACGGACTCTCGGCCCGGCCATAGACGCCGCGCTGCATGCCGCCATTGGCCATCGGCGGCATGTTGGTGAGGCCGATCAGCACCGCGCCGGCGGCGCGCAGCCGGGCGATGGTGAATGCGTCTTCCGTAGCAACGAGATGCTCGAAGGCCGGCGAGCCGGCGGCCACCGTCAGCCCCTTGACCTTGTAGCTGTCCTTGGCGGTGTAGGGGATGCCGTCGAGCGGCCCGAGCGTCTTGCCCTCGCGGCGGCGCCGGTCGGACGCTTCCGCCTCTTCGAACATCTTCGGGTTGAGGACCGGCACGGCGTTGAGCGCGATGCCGTGGTGATCGTAATGGGCGATGCGCCGCAGATACGCCGCGACCAGCTCGACGCTGGTGACGGTGCCGTCCTCAAGCGCGCGGCGCAGGTCGGCGATCGAGGCTTCGACGAGGTGGAGCATGATGGCGAGCGAATTCCCTTACAGAAGCTGCGTTCCGTCACCCCTCTGCCCTGCCGGGCATCTACCTCGCAAGGGGAGATCGATGTCGCCATCGCTTTCGCCAATCGCTGACGCTGCAGAGAGGGCGCCGTCGCAGGAACTGCCAATCTTCCTCCTTGCGGGGGAGATCGCGGCAGGCCAGGGGGGCTGTCCAGCCCGCCTGTCAGGTAATCCAAGGGCGCTATTCATTTTCCCGACGAATGCCCGCCTCTCGCGGTGGTGCTCTATGCTCAACCCACCAATCATTCTGCCAATCCTCATAACCGAGAAGTGAGCCCTCCATCCGTTCGAGGGCTTCGTTCCAGCCGGTCTTGGCGGAGACTTGCGACGCCAGCAGATATGCGTCTATTCGCCATTCCTCGCCGGGGAGTGCGAAGAAGGCGCGCCGCCATCTTTCGAACTTTGGGAAGCGAGCGCGCTCGGCGTTGGTGAAGGGCGTGTCCATTATGCGGCGCACCAACCGACCCGAGCGGACGAACGGGTCGAAGCGGACCAGCATTTCCGTCAACCACTCCGCCGGATAGGCGTCTTGGAACACCGCCAGAGGCTTGCGACATTCAAGCATCAGCGGCAGCTCGAAATTCGTGTGAACGAGATACGGTGTCTCGCGAATTGGATGCCAGGGCTCGATGCGATTGAGCCTGGGGTCAAGCTCGCGAGGTGGGATGCATATCGCGCCCAGCCTTTGAATATCTCCCGGGTCCAATTCCCACGAGCCTGATAGCTGTGTGCTGCTGCAACCCAGAACCGCGCCAAGCTCTTTCAGGTCCAAGACGCAGATCCGAGCCTCAGCGACAGCCGAACCGGTCGCAGGATCGATCTCCTGCAGGACAAAATAAGTGGATTCGGCAGTGTTGCTCATGCGGCGACGATGGCTGCTCGGACTGTCCTTGTACAGGTCTTCTTCGGACAGGCTGGCGGGACAGCGCCCCTCTGCCCTGCCCGTCCTTCGCTGCAGCGAAAGAGGGTGAACCGGGTATCTCCCCCCGCAAGCGAGAAGATCGATGTCGCGATCGTTCGCCAATCGCCGCCGCGTTAAACCCCCAGCACGCCCTTCACCCGCTCGCGCGTGTAGGGCAGATCGTAAATCCGCTTCCCCGTGGCATTCCGGAACGCATTGGCGATGGCGCCTGCGGTTGGGCCCTGGGCGGCTTCGGCGACACCGAGATAGGGCGTGCCTGGATTGTCGACGACCTGCACCTCGATGCTGTCGGGCACCGCGCTGAAGCGCAGGATCGGATAGGTCGACCAGTCCGGACTCAAGATGCGCGTGCGGTCGAAATGCACCGCCTCGTAAAGCGTCCAGCTCATCGATTGCAATATGCCGCCCTCGGTCTGGTTGACGATCGAATCCGGGGCGACGGCCTCGCCGCAATCGACCGCCGCGACAGCGCGCGACACCTTGATCGCGCCGCTGTCGCTGTCGACATCGGCTTCGAGCGCGACGGCCAGATACGCGGCGTGGTTCTTGTACTTGGCGAAGGCGAAGCCCCTGCCCTGGCCCGCCGGCAAAGCATCCTTCGACCAGCCGAACTTTTCGGCCGCGACCTCGATCACCTTCCTGGCGCGGGGGTCTTTCAGATGGCGAAGGCGGTATTCGACCGGATCGGCGTTCGCCGCCAGCGCCAGCTCGTCCATGAAGCTTTCGATGGAGAAGACGTTGCAATAGGCCCCTAAGCTGCGCAGCGATGAAACACGCACCGGCATGTCGGCGATGAAATGCCAGTTCACGCGCTGGTTGGGCACGTCATAGAGCGGGATGGCGTTGCGGTCGCCATTGCCGAGCGGCGATATCTGCAGCTTCGCAGGATCCGGCGGGAAATGCCGGGCCATCAGGCGGCCGGCGATCAGCGATCCGGCCGAGCCCGGCCGTGTGCCGTGACTGTTGCTCCACAGGTCGTAGTGCCAACTGACGATGTTGCCGTTCTGGTCGAGTGTGGCGCTCGCTCTGGTCAGCATCGCCGGTCCGTATGGCTCCCACAGATGCTCCTGGTCGCGCATCCACTGCACGCGCACCGGCTTGCCCGGCACTTTCTGCGCAATCAGCGCGGCGTCGGCCGCCGCATCGTCGGCGCCGTTGTGGCCATAGCAGCCGGAACCTTCGGTATGAATGCAGCGCACCTTTTCCTCCGGCACGCCGAGCATCTGAGCAATCGCCTTGCGATCGGGATAGACGCCCTGCGTGTGCGTCCACACCGTCGTCAGGCCATTGTCGGCCATGGCCACCGCGCTCGACGGGCCGATCGACCCGTGCATCTGGTAGGCGCGGGTGAACTGCGCCTTGAGCGTCCTGGCGCCCGACACGCTATCGGCGCCGACCGAGGTTACGACGCCGACCTCCGATACGGATTTTTCGAGGAAGGCCGGCAGATCGTATTGGTCGGGAAGCGCCGGCTGCTCCTGCCACTTGGCGACGCCGGCCATGGCGCGCATGGTCTTCACCGCCTGGAATTCCTGCTCGGCGACCACGGCCAGGAAGTCGCCGTCGCGCACCACCGCGATGACGCCGGGCATCGCCTTGACGGCGGCATCGGCGAAGTCGGTGAGCCTGGCGTTGTAGCTCGGCGGACGCACGACGCGGGCATGCACCATGCCGGGCGGCCGCATGTCCTGCACATAGGCTTCCCCGCCGGTGACCTTGGCCGGGATGTCCACCCGAGCAAAGGGCTTGCCAATCGCGTGGTAAGCAGTGGGCGGCTTGAGCTTGGTGTCGGCCGCCGCATCGACATGCAGGAAGTCGGCCGAGACCAGTTCGCCATAGCTGGCCTTGGCGCCGTTCGGGCCGACGATCGCGCCCGCCTGCGCCTTGAGCGCCTCGACCGGTGCGCCGAGCTTCTCGCTGGCCTTGGCGATCAGGATCTGGCGCACCTGTGCCGAGGCGTAGCGGATGGCGGTGCCTGAGTTCTGGATCGTCTGACTGCCGGCCGTGTAGCCTTCGTTCGGTGTCAGCGCGGTGTCGGCGGTGACCAGCTTGATCGCGGCCGGCTCGACCTCCAGTTCCTCGGCCGCGATCTGGCGAAGCGACGTCTTGGTGCCCTGGCCAAGCTCGGCCTTGCCGGTGAAGACGGTGATCGAACCGTCGGCGTCGATGCGGATCCACGCGTCGAGCGAGGGCGTATCGGCCAGGCTGCCGGGTCGTTTCGGCTTAGTCGCCTGGCCGCCGGGCGCGGTCGGTACCTCGCCCTCCTGCGCCTCGGCGGGGATCGCGAAGGATACGACCAGCGCGCCGGCTCCGGCCAGGAAGCCGCGGCGGGTGACATCGGGAAGCGGGTTCGGTGCGTTCATCATCCCCTCCCCATGGCGGCGGCCGGCGCCATGTTGCCGGCGGACTTGCCCTGCATCAGGTCGCGGGCGCGAGCCACGGCCCGAAGGATGCGCATATGCGTGCCGCAGCGACAGAGATTGGGCTCCAGCGCCTGCCTAATGTCGGCGTCGGCGGCATCGGGCTTTGCCTCGAGCAGCGCCTGCGCCCGCATCATCATGCCGGCAATGCAATAGCCGCATTGCGCCGCCTGTTGTTCGATGAAAGCTTTTTGCATCGGGCCGGGATCGTCGATGGTGCCAAGGCCCTCGACCGTCTTGATCTCGCGCCCCTCGACCAGCATGGCCGGCGTCAGGCAGGAAAAGACCGCCTTGCCGTCGACCATCACCGTGCAGGCGCCGCACTGGCCGAGGCCGCAGCCGAACTTGGCGCCGTTGAGCTTCAGATCGTTGCGCAGCACATAGAGCAGCGGCGTCGCCGGATCGATGTCGACGTCATGTGACGTGCCGTTGACGTTGAGCTTAACCATCAGTCCTTGGCTCCCACATTGTCCGGGCTGCGCTCGATGCCGTCCGAAGGCTGGACGCTGACCCGGTATTTGCCGCTCCTGGTGTCGGCGGTCTTCGCCTTCGTGTCCGCCCATGCCGGCTTCTGTGCATAGGCCTCACGCAGATAGCCGAGCAGGTCCGCCACCTGATCGTCGGTCAGCGTCGCGGCGAAGCCGGGCATGATCGGGCTCTCCCGGCCGCTCGCCGCCGGCAGGCCAAAGAGCACGACGTTGACTGCATTTTGCGGATCGCGCGCGGCGATCGTGCTGGAGAGATGGAAATCGATGCCGCCGAAAGGCTGCGGGCGGCTTCCGTCATGGCAGGTGGCGCAGGCCGCCTGGTAGATCGCGCCGCCGCGGCTTGTCGGACTGCCGGTGGTGGCGCTGGCCGGTATCGGCGTGCCGCCCTGGTCGATAGAGAGCTTCTTGCGGATGTCCTCGGCTGCCGCCGCGCGCTCCGGCGTCGGCTCGCCCATCCGCGAGCTCAGGTAAGTGGCGATGGCGCTGATATCGGAATCGGACAGACGGCCGAGATTGCCGGTGACCTCGGCCATCGGTCCGTTGGCCACGCCGTGATCGGCATGCCAGCCCTGGCGCAGATAGGCAAAGAGGCTGTCATGCGTCCACGGGATCGGGGCCGAGGACGATGCATCGAGCGCGAAGGCGTCCCAGCCCTCCGCTTCGCCGCCTGCCAGATGCGCGCCTTTCCGCTCGGCGCCCAGGGCATTGCGCGGCGTATGGCAGGCGCCGCAATGGCCAAGTCCTTCGACGAGATAGGCGCCGCGGTTCCATTCGGCACTCTGCGCGGTATCCTCGCGATAGGCGCCCTTGTCGAAGAAGAGCAGCTTCCAGCCCGCCAGCACGAAACGCAGGTTGAGCGGGAACGGCAGCTCATTGGCGGGAGGCCGGCTCTCCACGGCATGCCGCGTCATCAGATAGGCGTAGAGCGCCTTATTGTCCTCGTCGGAGACCAGCGTGAAATGGTCGAACGGGAAGGCAGGATAAAGGTGATCGCCGTCGCGCTCGACGCCTTCCCGCATCGCCCGGCTGAAGGCAGCTTCCGACCAGCGGCCGATACCGGTCTTGGGGTCCGGCGTGATGTTGGTGGAATAGATGGTGCCGAATGGCGTCGGCACCGCCAGCCCGCCGGCGAAGGACTTTCCGCCGGGCTTGGTATGGCAGGCCGTGCAGTTGCCGACCGAAGCGAGCACCGCCCCCTTCTCGATCAGCGCCTGATCGAAGGCGGCGCGCTGCGGCGGTTCAATCGGGTCGATCGCCGGCTTCCAGGCATAGGCGGCAAAGCCCGCCAGGCAGACGACAACAAGAATGAGAACGCTGATCCAGAAGCGTTTCAAGGAAGGGCTCCTTGCGCAGAGCGCAGCAGCAGCCCGGGACATCCAGCGGCTACGCGCCATCGGATGAACTAGGCAGGAGCTGCGCGCCGTCAATTGGCGAAGGCGCGGAAGCCGCTGATCTTTTCCCCAGAGAGATTGTCTGTCACGCGGGCCTTCGCCAATCGCCTCAGCTATTCCGGCGCCCCGGCACTCACCCTAGTTCCACCCAGACCGGCGCGTGGTCGCTTGGATTGTCCCCTCCCCGTACTTCGCGGTCGATGCCCGCCCCTTTCAGTTTTCGAGCGAGCTTCTTCGACAACAGAATGTGGTCGAGCCTCAGGCCGGCGTCGCGCGGCCAGCGGTTCCGGCGATAGTCCCAGAAAGTGTAGAGCCTCTCCTCCTTGGGAAAAACCTTTCGCAACGCGTCTGTCCAGCCCTGCGCGATGAGCGCGGCGAAGGCGGCGCGGCTTTCGGGTTGCACCAGCGCGTTGTCATCATAGGAGCGGGTCTCATAGATGTCGCGCGGTTCGGGCACGATGTTGAAGTCGCCGGCGAGCACCACCGGCAGGCCGGTGTCGAGGAGCTCACCCGCATGCGCGGCGAAGCGCTCGTGCCAGGCGAGCTTGTAGTCGAATTTCGGGCCAGGCCGCGGATTGCCGTTCGGCGCATAGAGGCAGGCGATGACGACGCCGTCGACCGCTGCCTCGATGTAGCGCGCCTGGCGGTCGGCATGGTCGCCGGGCAGGGCATCGCGCGTCAGCACAGGCTCGGCGCCACGCGCGAGGATCGCGACGCCGTTCCAGGTCGGCTCGCCCTTCCACACCGCGCCATAGCCGGCCTTGGCGAGCCGGGTCAGCGGAAACTGCGTGCCGCGCGCCTTCAACTCCTGCAGGCAGACGACGTCGGGCTTTGCCTTGGCGAGCCAAGCCAGCAGGTTGTCCAGACGGCTGTTGATGTTGTTGATGTTGAAGGTGGCGAGTTTCATTTACCGAAAGCGCCCCTCGCTTCGTCATCTTCGGGCTTGACCCGAGGATCCATTCCGTGACCGTCGCCGCGGAACGCGACGGGGCAGAATTCTGAACCGTTGCAACGCCTTAGCGTCACGGCATGGATTCCAGGGTCTGCGCGCGTCGCTCCGCTCCTTGCTTCGCCCTAGAATGACGACGCCGATGGCTGCGCCAGCCTGGCTTTTATAGTCTCTGCCACCGTATTCAGATGATCGCCCGCCGTAAAACCCGAGATCGCCTTGCGCGGTTTCAAATCATGGTCGCCGTCCTCCAGCCAGATCACCTCAATGGCAGGAGAAAGGCCGTAGGTCGCAACTTCTTCCTTGGTGCCGAACTCGTCGCGCGTGCCCTGGAAGATCAGCGTCGGCGTCTTCAGGTCGGCGAGGTGCTTTGTCCGCAACTGCTCAGGCTTGCCCGGCGGATGGAAGGGATAGCCGAGACAGACCAGGCCGGCGATTTCGCCCCTGGCGAACATCTCGTCGGCGACCATGGAGGCGACGCGGCCGCCCATCGACTTGCCGCCTATGATCAGCTTTCCGGTCACGCCCTTGGCGCGCAGATCGGCGATTGCCCTCACATATTCCGGGTTCACCGTTTCGGCGCGCGGCGGCGGCTTGCGATGGCCGTAGCGGCGAGCGGCCATATAGTGGAACTCGAAGCGTGCGACCTGAAAGCCGGCGGCCGCGAGCGCCCTGGCGGTGGCGGTCATGGAAGGCGAATCCATCGGCGCGCCGGCGCCGTGGGCGAGCAGGATGGTGACGGGGGCGGTGTCGAAGCCGTCGAAGAGGAAGTGGGTCATGGGTGCGCCAACCTCACCTTCTCCCCTTGCTGTGGGAGAAGGTGGCCGAGCGAAGCTCGGACGGATGAGGGGTGCTCCAGCTTGGCGGCCACGCCTATCAATATCGTTACCTGCGACAAGGTCACCAGCGCCTCATTCCTTCCAGCACCCCTCATCCGTCTCGGCGCTGCGCGCCGATCCACCTTCTCCCACAAGGGGAGAAGGAAGAGGCGCTCACCCCGCCGTCCGCGCCATATGCAGATCCACGAACTGTATGCCCTTCTGCGCAGTCCGCGCCCATTCGGACACCGCATCCAGCTCCAGATATCGCACCCACAGCCGGCGAGCCTCGGCCAGATTGCCCGCATCGAACTCCAGGCGCGCGAGGTTGAACACCGGATCGGCATAGGTCTTGTCGAGCGCAACAGCCTTCTGGAGGTGCCTTCGCGCCGATGCCATCTTGTCCTCGTCGCTCATCAGGCCGGCGAGGTTGAACCAGGCCTCGACGAAGCCGGGGTCGAGCTTTATCGCGCGGGCATAATCATGCGCGGCTTCGGCAACCCGGCCGGCGCCGCGCAGGCAATTGGCGCGGTTGAAGGCGGCAATCGCATCCTTGGGATCGATCGCCAGGCAACGCTGGTAGAGCGCGGCCGCGTCGTCGTGGCGCCCCTCCTCTTCCGCCATCTCGGCCTCGGCGAACAACTCCTCCAGCGTGTCATCCTCGGGTGAACCGAGGTCGAACAAAAGCTGGCCGTCGAGCTCGCTCCTGCCTTCGTCGAGATAGATCGCATCCGGGCGGCCATGCTGCGAGCCGAGATTGAGCGACTTGGCGGTGAGCGAGGCGACCGGGCCGGAGCGATGCACGGAGCGCGCGATCGCGCCCCAAGTGGCGCCGCTGGCGATCAGCCCGGCATATTTGCGGGCAAGGATCAGGTCTCGGAAGGAATAGGGTTCGCCGTCATGCTCCAAGGCATCGAACAGCGACAGAAGGTCGAGTTCGTCGCCGGCGAGTCGCGACTGGTCGATCAGCGACTGCCTGGAGAGCGACGCGGCGCCGGGCGCCTTCATCAGCCCAAGCAGGCGCACGAAACCGCTCTCGCTGATCAGCGCGCGGCCGGCTTCGCGCTCGACCTTCACGCGGCGCTCGATCTCGGCATCGCCGGATTTCGCCGCCTTGGCGAGAAGCGTGCGACCAAACACGACATGAGTGGTGCGGCGGGTGACGCCGCGCCTTAGCTCCGCATGGCGGCGCTCGACCTCGCGGGCAGCGAGGCGCAGCGGAAAGGCGGCCAGCGCGCCGATGACACCGAAGACGGCGCCGGGAACGATCACTGGCCCTGCATTTCCCGTCACTTCTTGCTCTTGCCGACAGCTTTCAAGAGGTTCGCCTTCAGCGGATTTTCAGGCGCGCCGCCGGCAGCCGCCTTCTTGGCGGGCTTGGCCGACGCTTCCTCGGCCTTGCTCTTCGACCTGGCCGGGGGTTTCGCCTGCTGCGAGAGGCTCGCCTTCAGCGCATCCATCAGGTTGATGACGTTGCCACGCTCGGGCGCGGCCGCGATGATCGGCTTATGGCCCTTCAGCTTCTCGCGGATCATCGCCATCAGCGCCACCTCGTAGCGATCCTCATAATTCTTCGGATCGAAATGGGTTTGCTTCTGCTTGATCAGCGCCTCGGCCAGCTGCAGCATTTCGGGATCCGGTTTGGCATCCGGGATGTTTCCGAAATATTCAGCTGTGCCGCGCACTTCGTTGGGATTCCTCAAGGTGCAGACGAACATGCCGTTCTCGCGCGCGCCGATCGTCACCACGCGTTCGCGGCTGGAGAGCACCAGGCGCGCGATCGCGAGCTTGCCAGACTTGCGCATCGCTTCCCGCAACACTGCGAAGGTCTCCTCCGCCATGGCGCCGTCGGGCGCGAGGTAATAGGGCGAGTCCTGGTAGATGACGTCGACCTCGCCCTCGTCGACGAAGGCCTCGATGTTCATCGTGTGGTTGGATTCGATCCTGACCGCATCGAGATCGGCGTCATCGATGATGATGTACTGCTTGTCCTCATATTCGTAGCCGCGCACCAGGTCCGAGCGCTCGACAAGGCCGAGCTCGGGATCGACCGGCTTCATGTTGATGCGGTTGTGGGTCTTCTTGTGCAGCTGATTGAACGAAATGCGCTCGCTCGCGCTGGTGGCCGGGTAAAGCCGGACCGGACAGCTGACGAGGCTGAGCTTGAGATAACCTTTCCAACTTGCCCTGGGCGCCATGATGAACTCCTACGCGGCCATGCACTGACAGTATGTTTGGAGCATGGTCTTGTCCAAAACCGGTTCCGGCCTTTTAGGGCCATGCTCTTTGCAGCGCTTCGTCCGTAGGACGATCAGCGCCGTGGAAATCCTACACCGACCCCTGATTGTACTGCCGAATTCCTGACGAAGTGTTTTCTGGGACGGTTGGCGCGGAGAATAGTTCAAATTGTAGCAAGCGTCGATGGAGATGGCATTGAGATGATGGCGGGACAGCGCCCCCCTCTGTCCTGCCGGACATCTCCCCCACGAGGGGGGGAGATCAGATGTCACGCCGGCTTTCGCCAATCTCCAACGTCGCAAAGAGAGCGCCAGCGGCGAGGTTGCTGATCTCCCCCCTTGTGGGGGAGATGCCCGGCAGGGCAGAGGGGGGCGCGAAGGAACGCGGCGCTCGCCGTTATCCTACCTTGTCAAACACAGGCAAATCCCTTGCCGCCTCGTCGATCTCTGCCCAGGGATCGCCAGATGTCTCCAACAGCCCCGGCAGCGAGGCGTAGTTCAGATCCTCCGGCGCGTCGATGGTCTCCAGGTCGGTCCAGCTCACCGGCGTCGAGGCCGGCAGATTGGTGCGGGCGCGCAGAGAATAGGGCGCGGCGGAGGTGTGACCGCGCGCGTTGCGGTGGAAGTCGATGAAGATGCGCTTCTTGCGGTTTTCCTTGCCCATCGTGGTGGTGAAGGTGTCGGGCGCGCTTGCCGCCAGCAAAGTCGAAATCGCGCTCGAAGCCTGATGCAGTTTCTTCCAGTTCTGCTTTCGGGTCACCGGCACGGTGATGTGGATGCCCTTGCCGCCGGAGGTTTTGGCGAATGGGACCAGTCCCAGGCTCTCCAGCCCGCCCTTGATGTGGACCGCGGCTTCGACCACCTCGCGCCAGGAAATCCCCTCGCCCGGGTCGAGGTCGAAGACGATCTGGTCGGGCTTGTCGAGCTTTGACCGGTGCGTGCCCCAGGTGTGGAATTCCACCACGCCGAACTGCGCCAGCGCAAGATAGCCCTTGGCGTCCTCGACCGAGAGATAGGTTTTTGTCTCGCCTTCCGAATTGGTGCTCTCGAACACGGCAACCGAAGCCGGCATGCCGGTGAAGGCATGGCGCTGGAAGAAGCAGTCCTGCGGCTTGCCGGTCGGGCAGCGCACCAGCGACACCGGCCGGCCGATGATATGCGGCAGCATGAAATCGCCGACCAGCGCGTAATAGACGGCGATGTCGAGTTTTGTAGGCCCGGTTCTACCGAACAGCCGCCGCTCCGGATTGGTGACCCAAATGGTGGCGAGGTCGGATTCGGCGATCAGCCGTTTGCGCTTGACCGGCACCGGTGTGGTCAGCCCGCCGATATCGCGCAACCCGCGGAAGACGCCGTGCCGGATCGCATTATCGGCGGTGCGGTTCGAATAGCGGACGCGTGCCGACAGCAGCGGCTTCACCCAATGCATCTCGCGCATGATCTCGCGCGGCACACCTTCGGGCGGGGTCGCGCCGGCGGTCAGCCGCTCCAGGCGGGCGAGCAGAGCCCGCGCCATCTCGCTGTCGAAGCCGGTGCCGACCTTGCCGCGATAGTGCAGTTCACCATTTTCGAACTCAGCCATGCCGAGCGCCGCCAGCCCTTCGGCCTGGTCGGAGACGGTATAGCCGGCGATGACGAAATCGTCCGTCTTCTGCGCCTTGGCCTTGGTCCAGTTCTTGGTGCGGCCGCTCTGGTAGATTGCGTCGGCGCGCTTGGAGACGACACCTTCCAGCCCAAGATCCGAAGCCTGATCGTACAGGCCCTGGCCGTCGCCCTCGACATGGTCGCTGTACTGGATGGCGGAATTGGCGGGCTGACCGGCGAGCAGCTCGGCGAGCAGGGCTTTGCGCTTCTGCAGCGGCACCTTGCGCAGATCCCAGCCGTCGAGATGGAGCAGGTCGAAGGCGTAGAAATGCAATTTGGAGCCGGCGCCCTCGGCCAGCGCGTCCTGCAGCAGCGCGAAGCGCGAGATGCCCTTGTCGTCGAGCACCATGATCTCGCCGTCAACGATCGCTTGGGCGATCGGCAGCCGCGAAAAGGCCTGCGGCAGATCGCCATAGCGTTTCGTCCAGTCGATTCCGCCGCGGGTGATCAACCGCACCTCGCCGCCCACGACATGCGCCATGGTGCGGTAGCCGTCGAACTTTATCTCATGCAGCCAGAGCTCGCCCGTGTCCGAGGCAACGCTCGTGCCGCCCGGTGGCTTCGGCACCTGGCTGGCGAGTTGCGGCTCGACGCGGGCGGGTGGCTCGGCCCTAACTGCGCCGGGCAGCTCGCCCGGTTTGAGCGAGCCGATTTTCGGCGGCAGGCGCTCGCGCTTCCTCGGCGGCGCCGCCAGTTCCTCGATGCGGCGGCCAGTCTTCACGCTTTCGGGGCGCGCCTCGAGAATGTCGAGCTTTGTATCGGAAGCGATATCGCGCTCTTTGAAGAGCAGCCAGTTCTTCTTGTTCTCGTCCTCGCCGGGCTTCGGCTTCAGCCGGGTCAGCATCCAGCCGCCATTGAGTTTTTGCCCTGCCAGCCGGAACTTGAACGCGCCGGTCCTGAGGCTTTTCTCGACATCCTCCATCGGCGCCCACGTACCGGTGTCCCAGACGATCATCGGCCCGCCGCCATATTCGCCCTCGGGGATGACGCCCTCGAAATCGATATATTCGATCGGATGGTCCTCGGTCTCGACGGCGAGGCGCTTGTCGGCTGGATTGAGCGAGGGCCCGCGCGGCACCGCCCAGCTCTTCAGCACGCCGCCGACTTCCAGGCGCAGATCGTAATGGTCGGCGGTGGCGTGGTGCTTGTGAACGACGAAGCGGTTGCCGGCACCGGCGGACAGGGCGCCTGCCGGTTCGGGGGTGCGGGAGAATTCGCGCTTGGCGCGGTAGGGTTTGAGGTTGGCGGGCATGGGTCAGACGCCGAAGGGCGGAATGGAATGCGGCGAAGGCCGAGTTCCTTCGCGCCCCCCTCTGTCCTGCCGGACATCTCCCCCACGAGGGGGGAGATTGGATGTCGCGCCGGTTTTCGCCAATCGCCCACACTGCAGGAAAAGCGGTGCCGACGAAGCTGCTGATCTCCCCCCTTGTGGGGGAGATGTCCGGCAGGACAGAGGGGGGCGCTGTCCCGCCAGCCTTGCCGTTGTCATGCTTAGTCGCTCAATCGTCAACAGCCGGCGTCAGTTCCAGTTCGGCGGGCGAAAGCCCTTGCCGCAACTGGCTCAGCCGGAACTCGTCGACCCAGTAGGCCTCGCCGTCGACCAGCACGCGGGCGCTGTAGGAGCCGCCGGAAAAGCGCTGCGCGGTGACATAGACCTTGTGGCGCTCAAGCGCGGTCTTCACCGCGGCGCGGCGGGACTTTTCTCTGGCGACGGGACTGGCCATGGCCTCACTCGAGCACGCTGCCGCTCCAACAGCGGCTGCCCATAAGGATGGCGGAGAGCAGGATGTGAGTCAATTTGCAGGGTGAAGGCGGCCCGTTCACCGCCCCGCACGCAGCCGCCGCCAGCGCTGCATCGCCTCCTGCGCGACCTTGAACAGGCGCGGGTTGGCGCGCACGAAAGCCACGCCCCGGCCACGGTATTTGATGGCCTCGCTCGCCGCCATGCCCTTCGGCGTGATGCCGTAGCAAAGTTCGGACAGAACCGACTTCACTGCGCCCATATGTTCCTTGTAGCTCTGGTTGCCGACCGACAGGTCGAAATGGTCGAACCCCTGCCCGCGCCCCCATCTGATCAGCTCGCCCATGATGCAAAGTCCCGGCGAGACATTGGGAACCGCACCCTGGTCGATCGCGACCAGCAGCGCGTGCAGCGTGCCCAGATGGACCGCCAGATATTGGACCGCGACCATCACGTCGCCGGCGCGCAGGCCGAAGATCCGCACCGAACCGTCGGTCAGGCCGCGATGCGCGGCCTTGCGGTAGAAATCGACGACCGGCGGTTGCGCCAACAGATCGAAGCGGCCGAGCTCGCGAAAACGGCTGAGCCGCATCTCGACCAGCTTGTCGAAGATGGAATCCACCAGGGCTGGCGTGTCGGCCTCGACCAGGGCCAGGCCGCCATTGCGATCGAGCCGGCGCAGGTCCTTGTTGAGCGCCTTGACGAAGGACGGGCGACAGATGCGCTTGACGACGGTTTCGGCGTCGCCATCCATGGCGATGCCATAGTGGGAATGTATGGAATCGCGCGCTGGCGAAAGCAGCGCCAGGGGATTGGCGATGCCGCCGATCTGTTTCGGGATACCGACGATATGGATGCGGTCGGCCGGCGGCAGCACGGAAAGCACCGCCGCCCATGCGGCCTCGGCGGATTGCCTGGTCCAGGGCGTCGCGTCGGCGAGCAACGGCGCGGAATAATCGCACACCCCGCAGCTCAGCCACTCGATCACCCAATGGTGGAATGCGCGGCGCCGCATCAACGGCACCAGCATCCTCAGCTCGCCCGTGGCGGCGTCCCTCACCTCGACGATGGCGAGATCGGCTTTTGGCGGCACAAGCCCTTCGACAATCCCTTCGGCCCAGGCGAAATGCTGGTGGCCGGTGCACACGCCCTCTGTCTCGAGACGCAGCCAGAGCGGCTTAACCGCTTCGAGGCTGGTGTGCAGCCGCGCCACATAAGCGCCGCCGGCGGCGTGCACTGCAGCCTCATCGCCGGCCAAGCCGGTCGTCATCGCGGCCATCGGCATTGCCTGGCTTGTCACATCATTCTCCTATCGTCTCTGGACTGCCAGCGTGGCCGCACGGCGCCAGGCGCCGAGCACGCTGGGGCGCTGCTCGTTCGGGTGCTTGGAGTTCCACATACGGTGAGCAGCGAAATACCATGAGGCCACAAGCACGAAGGTCTCGGAGACCGCGGCTCCGGCCAGCGACCATGTCGACGGGGCGACGGCCAACAGAATCCCGATCGCCGCCAGCCCGACAATCGCGCCGGCCATGGTGATGAAGGCGACGATGCGGAAATCGCCAAGGATCTCGAGGACCACGCGCGGCATGACATAGGCCATGATCGGCACGAAGTTGGCGATGGCGAAAAGCCCGATCAATCCGACCGAGGCATGCTGCAGCGCCTGGGATTTGATCATCGGCAAGATGAACAGGATGCCGCAACCATAGGCCAGGCTGCCGAGCCCCATGACGAGCGCCCAGACCTTGGCCTGCGTCCACACGCGGTCGAACTCCTTGTTGCGCGCCAGCTTTGCGAGTTCCGGCTGGGTCATGTTGGAGAAGGCAAGGCTGGAGATGCGCAGCGGCGCAAACAGCACCAGCACCGCCGCCAGCGGCGCATAGGCCGCGGGTCCGGCGATGCCGGCGACCAGCAGGGCCAGGCATTGCCCCTGGATGTTGGTGGTTGTGGCGCTGAACCCCGACCAGCGAAGCTGCGGCCAGAGCTTTGCGTAGCGCCGCAAGGTCGGCGCACGAAAGGAGATGCGCAGCTTGCGGCGCGCCAGCTTCACCAGCACTGCGATGCCGACCATGTTGGCCACGGCAAGCGCGTAGAAGGTGACCTGAAGCGCGTCCGCGAAGAGCCAGATCGCCGCTCCTGCGAGCACTATGCCCGCGATCGTGAACGCGGCGTCGCTGATGGAGACGACAAGCTGCATGCGGCGCGCGAAGAAGGCGGTGCGCATGTGGCTACGCAGCGACCAGGCCCCGACGAAGCAGGCGGCGCCGATGCCGCTCGGGTCGCCCAGGAGGCGCATCAGCAGCCCGGTGCCCAATCCCATCAGCAGCGCCACCACCAGCGCCGCCGATCCGAAGGTCACGTCGTAGGCGTCGACGCCGGCGGAGTTGGCGCTTTTGCTCATCCATACGGTGGCGGGAACGGCGGTGAGCGAGCGGATATAGGACAAGCCGACGCCGCCCATCACCATGGCCAGCGCGAAGAGCCCGTAACCTTCGGCCGACAAAAGATGCAGCAGCGCGATGTTCAGGGCGAAATGGAAGCCGCTCTGCATCGCCTCGCCGCCGATCATCAACATGAGGCGCCGCACCAGATGGGCCGGGAAGGTGAACTTCACGGGCTCGTCTCCGCCTCGCGGGCGACACGCGCCCGCCCCTGCCGCGGCGGCGTCGCCTTCAGCTTGTCGGCCACGATCGCCACGATCGCGGCGGCGGCGATCGGCTCGCTGAAGAGCGCCTCGTAGCGCGCACGACCGGCGGCGGCGAAGCCGCGCCACAGATCGGGCCGCAGGATGATCTCGCCGAGCTTGCCGGCAAGGGCGGCGGCATTGCCCGGCGGCGCATGCCAGCCGGTCTCGCCGTCGGCCACCACTTCCACCAGCCCGCCGATCGCCGACACCAGCGGCGGCCGCCCCCAGCCCATCGCCTCGATGGCCACGCGGCCGAGCGATTCCGGGCGGCGCGACGGCACCGCGACGATGTCGGCCCAGCGATAATGGTTAGTGGGGTCGGAAACGAAAGGCAGCACCTCGACGTGCCCGGTCAGGCCCATGCGCCCAACCAGCTCGGCCAGTGCCTGCTCGCGCTCGGCGCTTTCGAAGGCGCCACCGACGAGGCGGACCTCGACACGGTCGCGCAACTCGGCGGGAAGCGAGGCGACGGCTTCGAGCAGCACCTCCTGCCCTTTGATACGGTTGACGCGGCCAAGCAGGAGGACCTTGAGCGGCCGGTTGCCGTCATAAGTCATCGGCAGTGCCGCGGCGGGACCGGCAACGCCGTTATAGACGACATGCGTGCGCCGCCCCTCGGCATCGAGGGCCGGCGGATCGCCGAAGGTGGCGCGCGTTGCGCGCGAGTTGAAGATGAGATCCGCCTTGCTCCAGCGCATCAAGGCGACAAGCACCTTGCGCAGGACGCCCTCGGGAATCTCGTGGATGTGCAGCAGCGCCTTGCGCGGCAGGAGCCGCGCGGCCAGCGCATAATCGGCGATGATCGAGGTGTTGATATAGGTCAGGTCGTTGTCGCGCATGCGCCGCCAGGCCCGCCAGAGCGCCGCCGGCAACCGCGCCATCTCGACGGTGGCGAGCTTGAGCATCGCCTGGCGCCTGAGCACCCAGAGCGGTTCGAACACGATGCGGCTGGCATGCGGCTTGAGGATGTCGACAATCGGTCCCTCGCGCGGCAGCACGACCTCGATCTCGGCGGCCGGAAACGCGGCGCGCAGCGCTGCCACGCTCTCCGCGAAGCTGCGGTCCGAACCATAGAGCTCGTAGCCCTGATGAATGCAGGCTATGCGCATTGCTATCTTTCCACCTTGCACCCCGAGTCCGCTCAGTACCGGACCCTTCAAGCGCGGAAGGAACTTCATGCCAAATCCGCACGCCGCTCTACCCAGCGGTGGCCACTGCAGGCCCGGGAGCAAGGATCGTGCCGGGTCCCGAATGTCCGGCCGCGACCCAGGAACCCCAGCCGTGCCCCATATCGACACAGATACGTGGCGAAAGTTGACCGATGATGAAGCAAGCCAGGTAGCTTGAAGAGAAATTTTACACCTTCATGTGAATATTCGCCCTGGGGGTACCCTGGCACGGAAGTTGCTGGGCGTGTCATTGCCGTAACAACAACCATGACCGGACCCTGGGGATTCCTTTATTTTGAAACCGGTACGACCTTCCACCCTGATCGAAAAGCCTTCGATCCTGATCCTGGGGACGCGCGGCATTCCGGCTTCTCACGGCGGCTTTGAAACCTTCGCCGAGCGGCTGGCGCTTTTCCTGGCCGGACGCGGCTGGAAGGTCGGTGTCTACTGCCAAAAGGAGGTCGCGCGCGTCGGGCAAAGGGTGACGAGCGAGACCTGGCGCGGCATCGAGCTCATCACCATCGAGGTCGCTTCCAAGGGCCCCCGCGCGACACTGGAATTCGACTGGCAATGCGTGCTCGACGCCGCCAGGCGGCCGGACGTGTGCCTGGTGCTCGGCTACAATGGCGCGGTGTTCCTGACCTGGCTCAGGCTCATGCGGCGCAAGATCATCACCAATATGGACGGGATCGAGTGGCGGCGCCCGAAATGGGGGCCGGCGGCGCGCAGCTGGTTCTGGCTCAATGAATGGATCGCCGCCTGGGTCTCGCATCGGCTCATCGCCGATCACCCGGCGATCGCCGACCATCTGGCGACAAGGCGGCGGCGCGGCGCCATCGCCACCATCGCCTATGGCGCGGACCCGGTGACCTCGGCGCCGGAAGAGCCCGTTCGCGCGCTCGGGCTCGAACCAGGCAAATACCTGATCTCGATCGCGCGGATCGAACCCGACAACAACATCCTGCCGATCATCGAAGCCTTTCGCAGCCGCGATCGCGGCGACGTGAAGCTGGTGGTGCTCGGCACGCTCGACGACGACATTCCCTACCACCGCGCCGTGCGCGCGGCGGCAGGGACCACGGTGATCATGCCGGGCGCGATCTACGATCGGGCGACGGTGCAGGCGCTGCGCTATCATGCGCGCGCCTATATGCACGGCCACACCGTGGGCGGCACCAACCCCTCGCTGGTCGAGGCGCTTGCCGCCGGCAACATGGTGATCGCGCATGACAACCGCTACAATCGCTGGGTCGCCGGCGAGGCGGCGATTTACTTCAGCGATGCCGACAGCCTGAGCCATCGGATCGACGAGGCGCTGGCCGACGACGCGCTGGTGGCGCGCTGCAGCAAGGCGGCGCGAATGCGGGCCCGCGAGGCTTTCCGCTGGGAAGATGTGCTCATCGCCTACGAGAAGGAAGCGCTGCGGCAACTCGGCGTCACCACCGCCGTGCCGGCGAAAGCCGACCGCGCCAAGCACGCATGACCGGTTGGTCGCGCCGCCGGCTCCTCGGCGCGGCGCTGGTCGCGGCAATAGCGCCGCTGGCGAGCGCGCTTCCGCCACTCTCATCTTCGGCGCGTGCCGCCGGCGCATGGCCGTTCAGGCGCGGCATCAATACATGGCCCTGGTTTGCGCTGACGCGCGAATTTCCTGCACCCCGCACCGACTATGACTGGCCGCCTTTCCAGTCGCAGCGGCCGGTGCCGACGCCGGCCGACCTTGCCCGGCTGCGCGCCAGCGGGCTCGACTTCATCCGCCTGCCTGTCGATCCGGGGCCGTTCCTGGCCGCCGACGCGGGCCGCCGCGCCGACCTCATGGTGATACTGAGCGCGGCGGTCGAGGCAGCGCTCAGCGCCGATCTCGGCATCATCGTCAATATTCAGGCCAATGGCGCTACGCATTACTGGAATCCCGACCACATGTATTCCAGCACCGGCGCGCCGGAATTCGCGCGCTACCAGGTCTTCGTCGGCGAGGTTGCCGGCATGCTGGCGGACATGGCGCCCGGCAGGATAGCGCTGGAGCCGGTCAACGAGCCGCCGCAGGACTGCTCCTCCGGGCTGTGGCCCAAGGTGCAGGCGGCGCTGCTGAGCGCGGCGCGGGTCTCGGCGCGCAACCTGCCGCTGCTCACCACCGGCGGCTGCGGCTCGATGGTGCGGGGCCTCGCCGCGCTCGATCCGGCGCCGCTGGCCGCCTTCGAGCCGATCCTGTTCACCTTCCATTTCTACGAGCCCTACCTGTTCAGCCATCAAGGCGCGCCGTGGATGCGCGAGCCGGTCTACCGGGCGCTGAACAATGTGCCGTGGCCAGCCTCCGCCGGGACGCTGGAAAGAACGCTGGCCTCGGTCAGGACAAGGATGGCGCAGGATTCCGAGAGGTCGGACGAGGCCAAGAAAGCCGCGTATGAAGAGACCCAAAAGGTGCTCAGAGTCTATTTCGACGCGCAGCCCGACCGCCACTTCGTCGATGGCTACCTCAAGCAGGTGAGCGACTGGGCGCAGACCCATGGCATCGCGCGCGAGCGCATCATCATGGGCGAGTTCGGCGCGTTGCGAACCGATGCCCGCTACACCGCCGCACCCAACCCGGACCGCGCCCGCTACATCGGCGATGTCCGGCAGAGCGCCGAGGCCTTCGGCTTTCCCTGGGCATTCTGGGACCTGTTCGACGGCATGGGCATGATGGACGACACCACGCGCGCGCTCGACCCGGCGATGGTCGAGGCGCTGGGGCTAAGGATGCCGCGCGCTTGATTTGCTGAATCACCAAACCGCGCTAAGGGTTTGGTTTCATGCAAGAGCGGCCGAGAAGCCCGCGCTTGTCTCGCGGCGTTCCTACGCCTGCGTCCTTTGACGCGCAACAGGCCTCACCGGCCGATAAAGCGCCAGCGCTATAACCACGAATTTGGTCATCAGCGTCGTCTTGGAGGCGATGCTTTCGGAGGTGTTGAGCAGGATGAGCCAACCCAGCATCGGCAGCCAGATGCCCGAATGGCAGCGGCGCGCGACCTCGTGCATGAACAGCGCGAAGCCGAAGAAGATCAAAAGCGTGAAGAACGCTCCCTGGTAGAGCGTCAGACGCAGGATCGGATTCTCGATGCCCTGCTCCAGGCCGGTGATGCGGCGCATGCTGTCGAGCAGGTCGACATCGGGCCCGACGATCAGGTCGCGCAATTCCAGATGCCTGAAGAGATCGAACATCTCGACGCGGGCGTTGGCGCTGCCGCTGTCGGAGACGAAACGTTCGAGCAGCGCGTCGAAGAAGCCATAATAGCCGGCTAGCGCGATGGCCAGCGGCAGGAGCGCGGCGAGCATGATCACCAGCGCGGCGCCCAAGAGGTTGACACGTCCGGTGCTGAGCTGCGCCACTCCGCGGATGAGCACATAGACGCCTCCGAGCAGGATTGTCAGCACCATGCCCGAGCGGCCGCCGAAGGCGACCAGCGCGCAGAACTGCAGGCCGACAAGCGCCAGCCTGAGCGGCGTCGACAGGGAACGCGAGCCGGACAGCAGCGACAGCACATAGATCGAGGTGACCGTGGCATTGGAGAGCGGGTGCCCCTGCAGCGCCGTCGAGCGCAGATCGTTGACGAACACCGCGCCGTCGAACCTGTAGGGAAACACCAGATGCTTGGTGCCGAACTCGAACAGCGCCAGCAGTGCGTTCGCGGTCATGACGACATGGATGACCGCCTGCAGCCAGGCAAACGTCTTCTCGTCATCCTCGCTGAGCAGCAGCACGATCAGCGCCGGGGCTACGAAAGTGTCGATCATGCCGGCCATGCCGGGGCGCTGCCTGAGGATGACGACGAAGAGAAGCACGGTCGAGATCACCGCCATCAGCATCGTGGCCGGCCGCTTGTTGGTGACATGGACCACATAGCCGACCGGATTGCCGAAGATGCAGGAGCGCCAGACGAAGACGAGCACGAAGAGATAGGTGGACGGGTGGATCTTGCTCAGCGGGCTGCCTTGCAGGCCGTCGTAATTATAGCCTGCGAGCCACAGCATGCCGCCGGAGACGGAAAACAGAAGCAGCACCGCGATAGTCAGGCCAAGACGGGTCAGCGTGTCGACTGGGACAGTGCGCGGGCCCGCCATGCCATAGCCCGAAGCCGGAACAGGCCGGGCGGGACCAGCCAGGATCGAGGCCATGTCAGGCCGCCTCGTCGACCAGCATGGCGCCGGTCGGCAGCCGCCCCATGACGGAGACCGCTTCCGAGGTCGCGGCGACGTCGCGCATCGGCGTCGCGTTCAGCCTGGCGACGAGCAGGATCTCGTCGGCCATGGCGACCAGCGGCAGGACGTTGAGGTCGTCGGCAAGCGCGCCGCCGTCGACGACGACGAGCTCGAAGCTGTGATTGGCCTCGGCCAACATGCGATGGGCGAAATAGAGCGCCTGCGCTTCCTGGAACACCGCGGTCGGCCGTCCCCGGCTGACCAGCGCCACGGAACTGCCCGTTGCATAGCGGCTGACCGCGTCAAGCGGATATTCGCCGCGCAGCACGTCGAGCACGCCGGGCTGCGGGTCCTTCTGGCCCTTGCCGGCATTGATGTCGATGAACAGCACGCGGCGCCCCCTGGCCGCCGCCGCGTTGGCGAGCTGCCATGCCACCCTCGACCGCTCAGCCTTATCCTCGGGCGGCGACGCCACCAGGATGGAGGGTACCAGCGGCCAGTCCGGCGGGCGCCTGGTAGCGGCGGCGATGCGCTGCAGCGCGAGCCCGGCCACGGCGTCGGTCTTCTGGGCAGCAGCGCCGGAGCGGCGGCGCCCCCTGCCCGGCAGAACGCCCAGCACCGGCGCCTCGATGGCCGACTGCATCTGGTTGGCGGAAAGCACGGTCGGCGAGAGATATTCGGCGATCAGCGCCATGCCGACGCCCAGCGCCAGCCCGCCGAAGATGGCGCCAAACACAAGCAACCCCTTCGGCGGCCAGCTCTTCTTCAGCGCCGGCATGGCTTCGGAGATGATGCGGGCATTGGTGCTGTTGACGTTAGTCTGCTCGCGCGTTTCCTGGGCCCGCTGCAGGTAATTGGCATAGACGGTGCGCACGGCGTCGAGATCGCGCTGCAGCTCGCGCAGCCTTACCGAGGCCTGGTCGGTGTCGAGCGACTTGCCTTTCAGGGACGCCACCTTGGCCTCCAGCGCCTTCTGGTTGGCCGACGCGCGCTCGTAATCGGTCTCGGCGGCAGTAACGAGGCGGCCGAGCTCACGCGAAATCAGCTTGCGCAGATCGCTCAATTGCTGCTGCGCGGAGATCATCGAGGGATGGCGCGGCCCGAGCTCGGTGCCGAACTGCGAAATCTGGTCGACCAGCGTCGCCTCCTGCGCCCTGAGGCTCGCAATCACCGGCGAGCGCATCGCTTCCGATGTCGCGTCCGGCGCGCCGCCCTGCCGGCGCAGCTGGTCGACCTGCGCCTTGAGCTGGGCCGTACGGGTCTGGGTGGCTGTCAGTTGCGTGTTGAGGTCGGTCAGTTCCTGGTCGCTGACCAAATTGCCGGCCGCCATCACCATGTTGTGCTCGGCCTTGTAGGTCTCGACGGCGTTGGCAGCCTGCTCGACGCGCTTGCGCTGGTCTTCCAGCCGGGCGCTGATCGCGTCGGAGGCGTCGGCGGCGGCCTTCGAACGCGCTTCGGCCTGGTCGTCGAGATAGGCCTGCGCGATGGCGTTGGCGAGTTCGGCCGCTAGGTCGGCGCTCTTGGCCGTGATGATGATATTGAGCACCAGCACCTTGTCGTCGCGCTTCACCGCCAGGCGGCGGCGCAGCGCGTCGAGCGTTTCAGCTGTCCTGTCGCCGTCGCCGGAGTCGAAGAACATGCCCAGCCAGCCGCCGAGCCCGCCCTGCCCGTTGAAGTCCGGGTTCTCGCTCAGGTTGGTCGCCTTGATGGCGCGCAGCAGGACGCCGTTCGATTGCGCCACACTCACCTGGCTTTCGACCTGAGTGATGCCGCCATCGGGCGAGATGCGGCTCGGATTGACATCGTTGGTGACGACCTGGAGGTCTTGCGGATCGATGATGATCTGCGCCGTCGAGGAATAGAGCGCCGGTGTCAGGAAGGCGTAGATCAGCGTCGCGATGGTGAGCAGCGCGACGGTGGCGAAGATCAGCTTGCGGCGGCGCAGCAGGATGCGGCCGAGATCGCCAAGCTCGACCGTGGCGGGCGCGGGCGCAGGCGCATAATAGGCCGGCGCCGGCGCGATCGCCTCCGGAGCGTTCTGCTGAGGCACCATGAGCAGGGGTGATTGCAAAGGTCGCTCCGAGAACGCTCCATCGGCCGGCAAACGAGAAATGCGGCGTTGGTCTAGCTATTCCCGGCAACGATTAAAACACTGTTAATTATGTTCATAAATTGAGGCCGCTCTGGCACGAAGTTTGCACCAACGCAGTAGAATCTAAGTGCAGCCTAAATTGGAGACATCGTGCGCATGCGGCGGGAATTTGATCTGGCCAGCCGGGTCGGCGGCACCGGATGTGCCCGGGGCCGGCAATGCGCCTGACCCTGCGCCTCGATGGCGATTGCGTGCGCGCCTTTCATGTAACGCTGGCCGAGCGGTTGTCGCTGCTGCCCGGCGTGGAGCTTGCCGTCGACGCCCGTCCGGCGGCGGGCGGCGTGCCGCGCGCAGCCGAAGCGCTGTTCCAGCTTGAGACGCTGATCCATCGCCTGCCCGCCAATGGGACGGCCAGGCGTGTGCCGCTTTCGGCACTGGCCGGCCATGCGAGAGCGTCCGCGCCGGCCGATCTCACTATCGATCTCATCGGCGACGTCGAGCCGCAGGGCAGACGGGTCTGGCGGCTCGCCTATGACGGCGTCTGCGGCGAGCAGGCCCTCCTGGCGCTGATCCTTGCCGCCCGCACGCCGCTGGCCCGCCTGGAACAGAATGGCGCGACAGTCGCCGAGGGACGGCTCGGGACCGAGTATCACGGCATCGCGCTGGCTTCCTTCCAGGACATGCTGGCGCGCAGCGCCAGCCTGATCGTCGCGGCGGTCAACGGCGCCGCCCGCTCATCGCTTCCGGTGCTGCCCGAACCGCCATCTGAGACGGCGCCGCCAGCCATGCCGCCAGCCACGAAGCTCGGTGTGCGTGCGGCCAAGGCGACGGCACGCCGCATCATCCAGCAGATCTATCACCTGTGCTACAACGCCCCGCATTGGCGGGTCGGCTGGCGCGAGACCGGCGGCAAGGATCTCTACGAGCTGCGCGCCCATCCGCAATCCGGCTGGCGCGATTTGCCGGACGACGGCAGCCGCTTCTACGCCGACCCGTTCCCCGTGCTTTACCGCGGCCAGGTGACGCTGTTCGTCGAGGACTACATCCATCGCACCGGCAAGGCGATCCTGTCGGCAGTGGCGTTTGGCGCATCTGGACCAGTCGGCACTCCGAAGCCGGTTCTGGAGCTGCCCTACCACCTCTCCTACCCCTTCGTGTTCGAGCGCGACGGCGAGATGTGGATGGTGCCGGAAAGCTCCGCCAACCGGACCGTCGACCTCTACCGCGCCACCGCTTTCCCGGGCGGCTGGGTCAAGGAAGCGACGCTCCTGTCGGATATCGTCGCCAGCGACGCCACGCTTGTCGAGCATGGCGGGCGCTGGTGGATGTTCGCCACCGTACGCGACGGCGGCGGCGCCTTCTCGGACCAACTGCATCTGTGGTCGGCGCCGGATTTCCGCGGGCCGTGGACGCCGCACCCGAAGAACCCGATTATGATCGACATCGCCTCGGCGCGGCCGGCGGGCCGTATGGTCAGCCGCGGCGGCCAACTCCTTCGCCCGGTGCAGGACTGCCGCAGGAGCTATGGCGCCGCGCTCGGCATCGCGCGTGTCACGCAGCTCGACGATGGCGGCATGGAACAGGTCATCGAAACGATCGTCAATCCTGGCGCTGGCTGGGCCGGACGCAAGCTGCATACACTGAACGAAGCGGGCGGGATGGAATTCATAGATGGTTCGGCAATGGCGCCGCGCTGGAAACGCATGCAGAGGCAGGATTCCATGCCTAAGGGCGGTGGAGAAAAGACATGAGCATCGCAGAGGACCGCGAAGCAACCGCCGTGCCGGCCAGCCAGGCCGAGGTCGAAGTGGCGATCGTCGGCGCGGGGCTCGCCGGAACCGTGCTGGCGCTGTCGCTCGCCAAGGCGGGCTGCAAGATCGCGCTGGTCGATCCGCATCGTGTCCATCATGACGAATTCCGGGCCGAGAAAACTCGCGCGGAGCAGATGGGACTGTTCGAGAAACTCGGCCTCGGCCCGGTTTTCAGGTCTCTCGTCACCCCGATGACAGACGTCCATGTCTTCCGCTTCGGCCAGCTGTTCGAGCGCAAGCGAGGCTGGGAGTACGCCTTTTCCTACACGCCGCTGGTCAACGGCCTGCGCGCGGCGCTGCCTCCGCAAGTGCCGCTGACGATCGGCAAGGTCGCGGAGGTCTCGACGGGACCGGACCGGCAGCGGCTGGTGCTCACCGACGGCTCCGTGATCGATGCCCGGCTGCTGGTGGTGGCCACCGGCTATAGCGAGGCGGTGCGGCGCGCGATCGGCGTCGAGCGCGTCGAGGAATCGAAGGCGCATTCGCTGACGTTGGGGTTCGATCTCGCGGTCACGCCGCAGGAATTCGGCCTGCCGTCCCTCACCTTCTACGGAAGGCGGATCGCCGATCGCATTGCCTTTCTTACCATCTTCCGGATCGGCGAGCGGATGCGCGCGAACATGTTCGTCTACCGGACCGTCGCCGATCCGTGGGTGCGGTCGTTCCGCGAGGACCCGCAAAAGATGCTCCTGGAGTTGATGCCGGAGATCGCGGCTCGATGCTGCAACTTCGCCGTCGCCAGCGAGGTCGAGGTGAGGCAGGTCGGCCTGACAACGACGCAGGGCCATCGGCGCGACGGTGTCGTCTTCATCGGCGATGCGTTCGCCACGACCTGCCCGGCGCAAGGCGACGGCATCCACCGGGTGCTGACCGATGTCGATTGCCTCAGCTCGACGCATATCCCCGCCTGGCTCGAGACGCCCGGCATGGCGGCCGACAAGATCTGCGCCTTCTACGACGATCCGACCAAGATCGCCGCCGACGCCAGGGCCATGCGCGCCAGCATTTACGCAAAGCGGATAACCACCGAGACGGGGCTTGAATGGCGGCTGCGCCGCCTGCGCAACAACACCGCGCGGCGCTTGATGATCTTTGCCCGTCGATTCCGCGAGGCGGGAAAATCGGGTGACGCCGGACCTGGCCCAGAGGGAACTGCTTTCGACCAAACCGGCAAGGCACCGGCCAGCCTGGGAACATGATCGTGAGCGATCTTACCAATCCGTAAGTCGCGATCCCTGGCAAAGCTGGTTTAGATCGTGGCGAGCAGTGTCTCCTGCTCGGCGGGACAGCACGCCCGTCGCTCCAATGGCCCGCTGCCGGCTCGGCGGCGGGCTAACGAGCGGCGGCAAGTAAGGGCGGTGTCACCGGATTAACCTAATTTTTCATTGCTACCCTGCTCGCGTCCGGGTTGCTTGAGAGTGTTTCGGCTACTCGCGATATTCCGCCGAAGGCTGTGGAGCAGAAGAATGAGCACCGCACAAGGGCGCGAAACGGCCGGCCAGGCTGGCGCGGCCGAAGTCGAAGTGGCGATCGTTGGCGCCGGGCTGGCGGGCACGAGCCTGGCCGCGGTGCTGGGCAAAGCCGGCCGCAAGGTGGCGCTGATCGACCCGCATCTGGTGCATCACGACGAGTTCCGGGCTGAGAAGATCGGCATGAAGCAGATGCAGGTGTTCGAGAAGCTCGGCCTCGGCCCTGCCATCAGGCCTCTGGTCACACCGATGACCGACATTCACGTCTTCCGCCTCGGCCAGTTCTTCCGGCGCGAACGGAAATGGGAATTTGCCTTCTCCTACGGCGCGCTGGTCAACGGCATGCGGCAGGCCCTGCCTCGGCAAGTACCGCTGACGGTGGGCAAGGTCGCCGAGGTTTCGACCGGGCCGGACCGGCAGCGCCTGGCGCTGACCGACGGTTCCGTCATCGATGCCCGCCTGCTGGTGGTGGCCACCGGCTACGGCGAGGCGGTGCGGCGCGCCATCGGCATCGAGCGCGTCGAGGAATCGAAGGCACATTCGCTATCGATCGGATTCGACCTCGCGATCGCGCCGCAGCAATGCGCCTACCCCGCCGTCGCCTGCTATGCCAGGAACCCGGCGGATCGTGTCGCCTATCTCAGCGTCTTCCCGATCGGCGACCGCATGCGGGGCAACATGTTCGTCTATCGCACCGTGGCCGAGGAATGGACGCGGGCGTTCCGCGAAAATCCGCAGAAAATGCTTTGCCAGCTGATGCCGGAGATCGCCAGGCAGTGCGGCAACTTCGCCGTCGCCGGCCCCGTCGAAGTGAGGCAGGTCAGCCTGACGACGACAAGGCAGCACCGCCGCGCCGGCGTCGTCACCATCGGCGACGCGTTCTGGACGACATGCCCGACGCCCGGCATCGGCATCAACCGGGTGGTGACCGACGTCGACCGGCTGGCTTCGACCTACATCCCGCAATGGCTCTCGACGCCCGGCATGGACGCCAACAAGATCTGCGCCTTCTACGACGATCCGGTGAAGGTCGCGACCGACAAAGCCAGCATGCGCTCCAGCATCTACGCCAAGCGCATCACCATCGAGACGGGGCTCGAATGGCGGCTGCGCCGCCTGCGCAACAACACCGCGCGCCAATTGATGATCATTGGGCGCAGGTTCCGCCGTCGCGAAGAATTGCCGGCACAGAGCGCGGCGTAAAGCGGAGATCCCAAGCGCGGACGGGCCGGCGCGACAGCACCCCCCTCTGCCCTGCCGGGCATCTCCCCACAAGGGGGAGATTGGCTGTACCCATCGCTTCGCCCTATCTTCAGACTCCAACAAGGATGGCGACCATGACCCGCATCCGGGCGATGACGAGGAATGACCTTGCCGATGTGTCGCGGCTGCTCGGGCAATCGTGGCGGCGGACCTATGCGCCGATCATGGGCGACGAGGCCGTGGCCAGGCTCTCCGATGAAAGGCACGCGCCGGAAAGGCTCGCGGCGGAGCTCGACGACGAGGACAAGATGTCCTTCGTCGCCGAGCGCGCCGACGGCTCGATTGCCGGCTACGCCATGGCGGCGATGGACGGGAAAGGCGATGTGATGCTGCAGCGGCTCCACATCGAGCCGCAGGCGTTCGGCAGCGGCCTCGCGGTCGACCTGCTGCATGCCGTGCTTGCCGCGCATGCCGGCATCCCCAGCATCGCGCTGGAGGTGATAGAAGGCAACGACCGCGCGATCGCCTTCTACCGCAAGCACGGCTTCGAAGTGGTCGAACGCCGGGAAGCGGCCCACGGCGTCGGCGGCCATGCTTCGCTGATCATGCGCCGCATGTTGCCGATGGCTTAGAGCTTTGTTTTTGCCGCAATTCCAGGCGGAAAACCGCTCACACTTTTCCTGGAATTGCTCTAGATCAGGCAGCGGCCCGCACGCGCAGCGCCTGCATGACGCTTTCCTCGAAAGCGCCGGGCGCCCCGCCCGCTTCGGCCAGCTGGGCCGCATCCCAGCTCCGGTCCAGGCTTCCGTCAGCCATCAGCACCGCGCGATTGCAGAGCGTCGGCACCGCCTCCACCACATGGGTCGAGACGATGACGGCGTGACGGCCGCTCGCGCAGAGCGCGGCGATGATGCGCTTCACCTCCCAGGCCGCGACGGGGTCGAGGCCGTTCAGCGTCTCGTCGAATATCAGAAGCGGCGGCCGGCCGAGGAATGCTGCGACGATCGCGGCCTTGGCTCGCGTGCCAAGCGAATATTCAGCGATCGGACGCTCGATCCAGCGCCCGAGGTCCAGCCGCTCCAGCAGGTCGCCGCTTGGCAGGTCGTTTGGCGCGCAGCCGCGGATCGACGCGACGAGCTCGATATACTGGCGTCCCGAGAGCGGGGCCGGCAGTTCGTGCGGCTCGATGGCAAGGCCGAAACCGGCCTTGGCGCGTTCCGGCGCGGCGGCGAGGTCGATGCCGTCGATCGCCACGCTGCCGCAGATCAACGGGATCTGGCCGGTGATCGCCCTGATGAGCGTCGACTTGCCCGAGCCATTGGCGCCGAGCAGACCGAGAATATCGCCCCGGCGGAGCGAAAGATCGATGCCTTGAACCACGGCCCGCCCGCGATAGCCGGCGCTGAGTTCGCTGACGGCGAGAACTTCATCCATTGCGATACCTCTGTCGGGTTCGGTGCCACAGGAAGAACACCAGCGCGGCCAGGCCGATCAGCACGGTCCGGCCATATTCGAACGTCTCGTAGCCGGCATAGGCGAGCGCGCCGGCAAAACTCAGTATGGCGACGAAGGGCGCATTCAGGAAATAGGCGCCGAACACCGCATAGATGCCGTTCAGCACCAGCAGCCAGAACCCGCCCGCCACCGGCACAGCCCATGCCGACGGCTCGGCCGCAAGTGCTGCGCCCGCCGGCAGCAGGAAGAAGGCGAGCGACAATTGCAGCGGCAGCCGCACCAGGCGCAGCCACACGCGGGTAAAGCTGATGGGCGCCGTGCGCAGCACCGGCGAGCCGAGCGGCTGGCAGCGCAGGCTGAGCATGAAGACGAGAATGCCGCCGGCCAGACCCGCCATCGCCGCCGGCCCCGCCGTGCGGCCGGCCAGGCTGGCCCATGCGCCAAGGATGGCGGCGACTGCCGGCAGCAGGCAGGCAGCCGCCAACTTCCATGACGGCCGCATATGGCCGCCCGGCAGCTTCCAGGCCCAACTGGAAAGCCAGCTCGGACGCGCCTGGTCGAGGCGGCGCAGCCAGGGCCTTCCAATCGGCGCCGTCTCGCTTCCCGCCTCTTCGGCGAGAAGACGTGGCCGTCGCAGACGCCACTGGGCCGCCGTGCCGAAGCCCAAGGCAAACAGGATCGCCGCACCTAGGCCCCAGACCGGCGCCCATGGCTTTCCGATGACGGCGCAGGCGAAGCCGACCGAAATCGCAACCAGAGCGCCAAGCGGCACCGCAAGCGCGAATGTTGCCTCGCCCGCCATGCGACGGCGCCGCCGGGGCGCTAGCGGCAGCGCTTTGAGGAAGGGCGCGAAGGCGCGTTGAAGGCAGAGCCCGGCCACCGCATTGCCGGCGGCCGTTCCGAGAACGGCCAAGGCGAGCGGCAGCCCGAGAGTCCACAGAAGCTGGTCGTGGCGCAGTCTCGCCGCGCCGGCATGCAGGGCAACCACGACATCGGCGACCGCATAGGCCGCCAGTCCGCCGCCGCCGAACGCAATCCAGGCAAGATCGCGGCGTCGCATCGCGCGCAAGCCGGCGACGAGCTCGCGCCAGAGCAATATCAGGACAAGCCTGTCGTGCCGCATTGGCCGTCACCACAGTGGAATCGCCACCGGCAAGGATGGCGACGATTACGCCGTCAATAGGGCCAGCGCTGGACGCATTGACGTCCGGCCCTATAATTTAGCCGGATCGAAAATTCGGCGGAGCAAGACGCATGAGCCTCGGCAAACGGAAACTCGGCAGCCAAGGGCTCGAAGTCTCTGCCATCGGCCTCGGCTGCATGGGGATGAGCCAGGCCTACGGCCCGGCCGACGAGGCGGAGTCTATCGCCACGCTGCACCGGGCGATCGAGCTCGGCTGCACCTTTCTCGACACGGCCGAAGTCTATGGGCCCTTCGTCAATGAGGAGTTGCTTGGACGCGCGCTGAAAGGGCGGCGCGATCAGGTGACGATCGCGACGAAGTTCGGCTTCCGCATCGCCGGCGGCAAGCAGGCCGGGCTCGACAGCCGGCCCGAGCATATACGCGAGGTGGTCGACGCTTCGCTCTCGCGACTTGCCACCGACCGCATCGACCTCCTCTACCAGCACCGCGTCGACCCGGCCGTGCCGATGGAGGATGTCGCGGGCGCGGTCGGCAAACTGGTGGCGCAGGGCAAGGTGCGCTTCTTCGGCCTGTCGGAGGCGGGCATTGCCAACATCCGCCGCGCGCATGCCGTGTATCCCGTTTCGGCGCTGCAGAGCGAGTATTCGCTGTGGGAACGCAACCTCGAGCCCGAGATCATCCCGGCGCTGAAGGAGCTCGGCATCGGCCTGGTGCCGTTCGCGCCGCTCGGCCGCGGCTTCCTGGCCGGCGACGTCAGGCGCGCGGAGGAGTATCCCGAAGGCGATTTCCGCCGCGGCGATCCACGCTACCAAGGCGAGAATTTCGACCTGAATGTCGCGGCGGCCGCCACGGTGCGCGACATCGCCGCGGCAAAGGGCGTCACGCCCGGCCAGATCGCGATCGCCTGGCTGCTCGCCAAAGGCCCGGATTTCGGCATCGACATCGTGCCGATCCCCGGCACCAAGCGCCGGACCTATCTGGAGGAGAACGTCGCGGCGGCCGACATCGCGCTCGACGCCACGGAGATGCTGGGGCTCGACATGGCGCTGACGCCCGACAAGGTGTCAGGGCCGCGCTACAACGAGCGGACGATGTCTCTGGTGGACCGGTAGAAGCTGGCCAATCTCCCTCGGAGATTTGGGCAACGGCCTTACTTTTTCTTGCAGTCCGACATCGCCTCCATCGCCTTCCTCGCCTCACCCTCGCTGGCGTATTTCTTCTTGCCGAGATCGACGACAAGCGTGCCGTCGGGCTTCTTCGGCACGATCTCGCATTGCTTCGACACGGCGTCCCTGGCGACCCAGTATTGCTCGGCTGCCATGACAGGCAGGCTCATGATGCCGGTGGCGAGGATTGCGGCGAGGATGGTGCGAACCATTGCGGACCTCCATGGCTCTGGTTGGAACGCAACGCGAAACAGGCGGGCGCCGATTGGGCGACGCACGACACGCTGCCTTTGGAAAACGCCCCGTCCGCCGCTGTGTTCCGGCGGCTCAGGCGTGCGAATGCGGATCGATGCTGTAAGGATACACTGGATAGTCCGGACCGATCGCCTCGCTGACGCGTCCCATCCAAGCATCGACCGCGGGATAGTCGGCGAGCGAGAAACCGCAGTCCTCGGCGCGGTGGCTGTAGGCGTAGACGGCGATGTCGGCGATGGTGAGCGCATTGCCGACCAGGAATTGCGTGCCGGCCAGGCTGCGCTCCAGCGCGCCGAGCGCGCGCACGCCCGCCTCGCGCTTGCCGGCAACCATCGCCTGGTTACGCTCCAGCCGACCCGTCAGCGTCCAGTAGCGCAGCGAGCCGATGACCGGTTCGATATGGTACTGCTCGAAGAACAGCCATTGCATCACCTTGGCGCGGGCAAAGCGGTCCGACGGAAAGTAGGGCGTGCCCTCGGCGAGATAGGCAAGGATCGCGTTCGACTCAGCGATCGCCTCGCCATTGTCCAGCCCGAGCACCGGAACTGCGCCTGCCGGGTTGAGCTTCAGGAATGTCTCGGTGTGGCTCTCGCCCTCGAAGATCGAGATGATGCGGGTTTCGTAGGCGATGCCCAGCAGGCCGAGCAGGACGCGAACCTTCCAGGCATTTTGCGACGGGAGGTAGTCGTAGAGCGTGAGCATGGCGGTCCTCCGTTGGTGGGACTTGGCTTGGCATGCCGCGGTGAAAGGTGCCACCCGATTCAGGCGGGCGCAGATCAGCACAGAAAGGTCTGAGCGAGGCCCCCCTCTCTGCCCTGCCGGGCATCTCCCCCTCAAGGGGGGAGATTAGATGTCACGCCGGCTTTCGCCAATCGTCAACGTTGCAGGAAGGTGGCCGTCGCCTCTCACCGCCTCGCAATATCCTTCGCCACCGCCTGCGCCTCGATGCCGATCTCGCGCAACAGGCCGGTAACCGGATTGTAGAAGCCGACGAGATAGACGCCGAGCTCGGTCGCGCGGGCGTTCACGCCGCTCTTGTCCGGCCTGAGCTGCGCCGGCAGGAAGCCGTCATAGGCCGGGTGGTAGCCGGTGGCGAAAATAGCCGCGTCGAATTTCTTCTCCACCCCGTCGGCGAATTTCACACCGTCCCGGGTGAAGCTTGCGATATCCGGTGCGATGCCGATCCGGCCGGCCTTGATCGCCGCCACCGTGCCGACGTCGATCACCGGAATGCGGCCGGCTTCGATCCCCTGCATGATGCCCTGCCGCGGCCGCACGATGCCGTATCTCTCCAGCCTACCCAACGCCAGATCGAGGATCTTTGGGAACATCCAGTCGTTCAGCGCCTGCGGCATCGGCCGGCTGGCGATGCCCACCATCTGGATCGGCACGCCGAACAGCTGGCGCGGCACGATGTGGACGCCCTTGCGCACCGAGATTGTGGGCCTGGCACCGCTTTCAGCCAGGTCGAGCGCGATCTCCGCGCCCGTATTGCCCATGCCAACGACCAGCACGTCCTTGCCGACATAAGGCGCGGCCTCGGTGTAGGCGGCGCTATGCAGCACCTTGCCATTGAAGGCTTCGATGCCCGGGAAGCTTGGTGTGATCGGCTCGGCATTGTTGCCGGTGGCCACCACGACTTTGCGGGCATTGAACAGCCCGGCATCAGTCTGGACCAGCAGGCGCTCGCCTTCGCGGCGGACCGATTTGACGGTGACGCCGAAGCGCGGCTTGAGCCCGAAACGCCCGGCATAGGCATCGAGATAGGCGACCACCTTCTCGCGCGGCACGTAGCGCGGGTGGCTTTTCGGGAACGGCACGAAGGGCAGCGACGAGAAGGATTTCACCGTGTGCAGATGCAGCCGCCGGTAATGTCGCCGCCAGGCCGGCGCCACCTCATGGGCCTTTTCAAGGATGACGAAATCCTGCCCCGCCTGTTTGAGGCAGGCAGCAACGGCGAGCCCGGCAGGACCGGCGCCGACGATGACGACATTGGTATCCAAATTGCTTTCCTCCCGCCAAAGCGGCAAAAACTATGACAGGAGGGGTTCGAGGGGCAAGTAGGGAGAACCACCTACGGGCAGCCGCCCTACTCCATCGCGCCCGGCGCCTCGGGCTCATCCTCGGGCGGTTCGAGGATCTCGATCAGTTTCGCCACGCGGGCGCCGGGCATGGCGCGGCCTTCATTGACCAACGCCTCGTCGGCGCCGATCCAGGCGAAGGCCTCGCGCAGTTCCTCAAGACTGGCGCCGGTGAGCGCGATGTCGGCGATGACGGCCTCGTCGACCGGTCCAAGCACGGAAATGATGTCGTTGCGGGTCATCTTGTCCTCCCCCATGGGTCGGGATGATTGCCCAGGGGAACGGCTGACGAGCGGAGCGGGTTCCAAAAATCCGCGGGCCGGCTTCTTCGGAACGAGGCCCGGTGCTATGGCTCGCCCGATGAAGCCCGCCCTCCTCCTCGCCGCCCTGCTTTCGTCCACGCCGGCGCTCGCCGACTGGAAGCCCGTCGAGAAAATCGAGACTTATGCCGTCTCAGGCGAAAGCGCGGAACAGCTCTACCTCTCGATCGGGGAGAAGGGACCGGTGATCGGCAAGGATTCGGCCGGCAACGAACGGCGCGTCATCGCGCATACTTTCTTCAAGCTGACCTGGCAGCGCGACTACCAGCCGCAAGGCGGCGCCTGCGTGCTGAGGACGGCGCGGCCGAAGCTGATCATCACCTACACGCTGCCCAAGCCGGCGGGGAAACTTGGCTCAGCCTTGCAAACGCGCTGGGATGCCTTCGCCGCCGGGCTGATCGCGCATGAGAAGGTGCATGGCGCCGGCATCGTCGACATGGTGGACAAGATCGTCGCCTTCAGCACCGGCCTCACCGCCCAGAACGATCCCGGCTGCAAGAAGGTCCGGGCGGAGCTGACGGCCTATCTCGACCAGCTCTCGAAGGCGCAGCGCCAGGGCAGCCGCGATTTCGACAAGATCGAGTTCGGGCAGGATGGCAACATGCTGAAGCTGATCGCGGCGTTTCTGGGCGGGGGCTGAGAACGAAAGGCAAGAGGCGCGGCAACCGCCCTGTTCACTGCGTTATGGCGGAAGCAATACGCGCGTCTTAGACGAATAGCGGCTAATCCCGCTGGCGGTCTGAATCGGCGGGAGTCGGCTTTTCCCGGGAAAGCTGAAATCTATTACATTAACGCTGCCTAATATCCATCGGTGATCGTTTGACGATGAACCGTCCGTCCGCCGGCGACCGGCTGGATCCACTTCGCTTCAGGACAGCTTTTGCTCAACTGTCTTCAATGACAAAAGTAAGCAAGGCGCGCCGACGCTTTACAGGCGTATGTGGTAGCGCTACCGTTTCACAGTCGCGTGACCCGGGGGAGCTGGGGCGAACGTCGCCGACGCCAGTGGTGGGTGCTTGCCGGCATCCGTTTCAGCCACACCTTGATTGGAACGGCTCCCGCGAGATTCGCAGGGACCATCGGGAGGAGTTCGATGGCGTCTGTCGCGATTGGCGATGTCTACAAATCGTTCGGGACCACCCAGATCCTGCATGGCGTTAGCGTCGATATAGACGACGGCGAGTTCGTCACGCTGGTCGGGCCCTCAGGCTGCGGGAAATCGACGCTTCTCAGGATGATTGCAGGCCTGGAAAAAATCTCGCGCGGCCATATCTCGATCGGCAGCCGTATCGTGAACGACGTTGCGCCGAAGGAGCGCGACGTGGCCATGGTCTTCCAGAACTACGCGCTCTACCCGCATATGACGGTTGCCGAGAACATGGCGTTCTCGCTCATGCTCAAGGGTGTCCCGAAGGCTGAAAGCGATTCGGGCGTGAAGCGGGCGGCCGAAATCCTGGGGCTGGTGCCGCTTTTGTCGCGCTATCCGCGCCAGCTTTCGGGCGGCCAGCGCCAGCGGGTCGCGATGGGCCGGGCAATCGTGCGCAATCCGCAGGTGTTCCTGTTCGACGAGCCGCTCTCGAACCTCGACGCAAAGCTGAGGGTGCAGATGCGCGCCGAAATCAAGGAGCTGCACCAGCGGCTGAAGACCACGACGGTCTATGTCACCCACGACCAGATCGAGGCCATGACCATGGCGGACAAAATCGTGGTCATGCATGACGGCCTCGTCGAGCAGATCGGACCGCCGCTCGAGCTCTACGACCGGCCGAACAACCTGTTCGTGGCAAGCTTTATCGGCTCGCCCGCCATGAACCTGCTCAAGGGCGCATTCGCCAATGATGGCCCACCGTCGTTCAGGGGCGCGGGCGGCATTTCCGTGCCTCTGCGGAAGCCTCTCTCGATCGGCAGCGGCGAAGCCATGGTGCTCGGAGTACGACCCGAGCATCTGCGGCTGGCCGACGACGGCATTCCAGTCAAGGTGGCGGTGATCGAGCCGACCGGGTCGGAAGTGCAGATCATCGGCCGCACGGTCGGCGGGGAGGATATCGTCGCCAATTTCCGCGAGCGCCACTCCTTCGCGCCGGGAGAAACCATTCGGCTGTCGGTCAACCCCGGTCCGGTCCACCTGTTCCACGGCGAGACCGGCAAGCGAATCGAGACGGCGCGATAAAACCAGGCAACGGCAGAGCAATAGGAGGAAACGAGTATGAAGTTCACCAGACGCGATGTAATCCGCACGACCGCAGCCGCGGCGGCCGGAGCCCTGGGCAGCCGCTTCGTCGGCTCGGCCGCTTTCGCCCAGGAAGGCCTGACCTACAAGCCCGAGGAAGGCGCCAAGCTCAGGCTGCTGCGCTGGTCGCCCTTCGTGCAGGGCGACGAGGACCAGTGGCTGAAGAATACCAAGCGGTTCACCGAGGCGACGGGCGTGGAGGTGCGCGTCGACAAGGAAAGCTGGGAAGACATCCGTCCCAAGGCGGCGGTCGCCGCCAATGTCGGCTCCGGCCCCGACCTGATGTTCGTCTGGTTCGACGACCCGCACCAGTATCCCGACAAGCTGCTCGATGTGACGGAACTGGGTGATTATCTCGGCAAGAAGTATGGCGGCTGGTACGACGGCCCGAAACAATATGCGACGCGCGAGGGCAAGTTCATCGGCTTGCCGCTGGCCACCATCGGCAACGCCATCGTCTACCGCGAAAGCTGGGTCAAGGAGGCAGGCTTCTCCGAATTCCCAAAGGACACGGCCAGTTTCCTCGAACTTTGCAAGGCGTTGAAGGCGAAAGGCCATCCCGCCGGCTTCACCCATGGCCACGGCGTCGGCGACGGCAACAATTACGCGCATTGGCTGCTGTGGAGCCACGGCGGCCAGATGGTCGACGAAGCCGGCAAGGTGACGATCAACAGTCCGGAGACGCTCAAGGCGATCCAGTATGCGCAGGAGCTCTACAAGACCTTTATCCCCGGCACCGAAAGCTGGCTCGACGTCAACAACAATCGCGCATTCCTGGCGGGGGAAGTGAGCGTGATCGCCAACGGCATCTCAGCCTACAACACAGCAAAGATCAACAAGGACAAGGACCCGAAGCTGGCCGAGATCGCCAAGGACATCCGCACGACCAACATGCCGATCGGTCCGGTCGGGAAATCGGTCGAGCTTTTCCAGGTGACCACGGCCGTCATCTTCAACTACACGCCCTACCCCAATGCCGCCAAAGCCTATCTGCAGTTCATGTTCGAGGACCCGCAAATGTCCGACTGGATCACCTCGTCGGCGGGCTATTGCTGCCAAACGCTGAAAGCCTTCGACAACAACCCGGTTTGGAAGGCCGACCCCAACAATGCAGCCTACGCGAAAGCCTCGGCGACGCTGCGCCCCAACGGCTACGCCGGGCCGCTCGGCTATGCATCCGCCGCAACCATGGCTGACTACGTGCTGGTGGACATGTTCGCCAAGGCGGTGACGGGCCAGGCGACGCCGCAGGAAGCGATGGAGGAGGCCGAAAAACGCGCCAATCGCTACTACCGCGTCTGATCCTGGCGCAGTTTGAAGCAGGATGACCGCGCTTTGCGGCTTAGCCAAGCCAAGCGCGGTCAGCCACAGTTCCACCCGCATAACGAGGAGCCCGCGCCATGGCCGTGCCGTCCGTTGCCGTTCAGACGCGCCCGTCGATCCGTTCGAGGCTCGCCGAAAGCAAGAACGCTCTCGGCTTCGGCTTCATGCTGCCGGCGGCGGCGCTGCTCCTGGTCTTTCTCACCTATCCGCTCGGGCTCGGCGTCTGGCTCGGCTTCACGGACACGCGCATCGGCCGGCCCGGCATCTTCATCGGCGTCGAGAACTACGAATATCTGTGGAGCGACAGCGTCTTCTGGCTCTCGGTGTTCAACACGCTGCTCTACACGGTCAGCGCTTCGATCCTAAAATTCGTGCTCGGCCTCTGGCTGGCTCTCATCCTCAACGAGAAGCTGCCCTTCAAGTCGTTCTTCCGCGCCGTCGTGTTGCTGCCCTGGGTCGTGCCGACGGTGCTCTCGGCCATTGCCTTCTGGTGGATCTACGACTCGCAGTTTTCGATCCTGTCCTGGGCATTGCAGCAGATGGGCCTGATCGACCACCGCATCAATTTTCTCGGTGACCCGACCAATGCGCGCGCCTCGGTCATCGCGGCCAATGTGTGGCGCGGCATTCCCTTTGTCGCCATCACGCTGCTTGCCGGACTGCAGACGATCCCGCAATCGCTCTACGAGGCCGCCACGCTCGACGGCGCCAGCCGCTGGCAGCTGTTCCGCTACGTGACCCTGCCGTTGCTGACGCCGATCATAGCCATCACCATGACATTTTCGGTCCTGTTCACCTTCACCGATTTCCAGCTGATCTATGTGCTGACCCGCGGCGGGCCGGTGAACGCCACGCACCTGATGGCGACATTGTCCTTCCAGCGCGGTATTGCGGGCGGCCAACTGGGCGAAGGCGCGGCAATCGCGGTCGCCATGATTCCCTTCCTGCTGGCCGCGATCCTGTTCAGCTATTTCGGACTGCAACGGCGCAGATGGCAGCAAGGCGGCGGAGACTGACATGGCCGCGATCAAGGAAGTCGAGCGCCTGGAGACCGACGAAGGCGGCATGGGCTACCTGCAAAGCCTGCCGCGGCGGGTGGTGACAGTCTATCTGCCGCTGCTGGTGTTTCTGATCGTCCTCTTGTTTCCGTTCTACTGGATGACGATCACGGCTGTTAAGCCCAATATCGAGATGACCGACTATGTGAACTACAATCCGTTCTGGGTCGTGCATCCGACGCTGGAGCACATTCGCTATCTGCTCTTCGAGACCTCCTATCCAGGTTGGTTGCTCAACACGATCATCATTTCGACCGCCGCAACTTTCCTGTCGCTGGCGGCTGCCGTGCTTGCTGCGTATGCGATCGAGCGGCTGAGGTTTTCGGGGGCGCGGCAGGTTGGCCTCGCCGTCTTCCTCGCCTATCTCGTGCCGCCTTCTATCCTGTTCATTCCGCTGTCGGTGATGGTGTTCAATCTCGGTCTTTACGACACGCCGTTCGCACTGATCCTCACCTATCCGACCTTTCTCATCCCGTTCTGCACCTGGCTTCTGATGGGCTACTTCCGCTCGATCCCCTTCGAGTTGGAGGAATGCGCGCTCATCGATGGCGCGAGCCGCTGGCAGATCCTCACCAAGATCGTGCTGCCGCTGTCGGTTCCCGGTCTGATCTCGGCCGGCATCTTCGCCTTCACCTTGTCCTGGAATGAGTTCATCTATGCGCTGACCTTCATCCAGTCTTCGGAGAAGAAGACAGTGCCGGTCGGCGTGCTCACCGAACTCGTTCGCTCCGACGTCTATGAATGGGGCGCGCTCATGGCCGGCGCGCTGATCGGGTCGCTGCCGGTGGTGGTGCTCTATTCCTTTTTCGTCGAGCACTATGTTTCATCGATGACGGGCGCGGTGAAGGAATAGAAGCGCTTTCGCGCCTGGCGCCTGACGTCGGGCTTGTGACCGGGGCTAGCAGAGCGACACCAACTTCGCCGCTTCGCGGATGGCTCGCGCGGCGCCCGGATTGCTGACCGGATAGCCAGAGATGAAGCCCTCGACCGAGAAGCTGGGGAATTCGGTGCGCAGACGGTCCGCGATGGCTGCGGCCTCGCGATCTTCGCCTAGTGTCGCGTGGGCGAGCATCAGGAAGATCAGCACGTGCGGCGAATCCGGCGTGCTCCGTCGCAGCGCGGCTATGGCTTCCCGGTGCCTGCCGGCCGTGAACAGGACGCGCCCCTGCATGCCGAAATACCAGGGCGGGCTAAGCGGATTGAGTCGCATGGCGCGCTCGATGAGCGGGATGGCTTCCGCCGGATCGCCGGCGACCAGCGCCTTGCTGCCGGCAAGCAGCGCCAGCGTGTCGGCATGGTTGGAACCGCATTCGAAGGCGCGCCGGTGCGCCCTTTCAGCTGCCTCCAAATCGCCGAGGCAACCCATGAGGTCGCCGAAGCAGTTATGCGCAGTGCTGTCGCCCGGATCGAGCCGCAGCGCATTCTCGGCCGCCCAGCGCCATTTGGCGATCGAGGCGCTCAGATTGTCTCCGAAGCCGTTGCATGCCTCGATCGAATAGGCGTAGGCAAGTTCGGTCCAGGCCTTGACCAGGGTCGGGTCAAGTTCGAGCGCGCGTGAAAACAGCCTGATGGCTTCCCTGTTGCCGCTGCGGCTGAAGGTGTTGTGCTGCTCGACGCCCAGCAGATAGCAGTCATAGGCGCGCAGGCTGGCCGGCGGCTTGCGAAGAATTGCATTGCGGCCGACCGTGGCGATCGCTCCGAAACAGCCGGCAAGCACGTTGATCACGCTTTCGGTCAGGCTGTCCTGCAGCGCGAAGATGTCCTTGACGGGCCGGTCGAAGCGTTCGCTCCACAGGCTGACGCCGGTTCGCGCATCGGCCAGCTCCATCGTAAGCCGCACTCGCTGGGTGTCGGCGCGCAACTGACCGGACAGAAGATAGGCAGCGCCCAGGGCCTTGCCGTCGGCGGCGAAATCGGCCGGCTTGCTGCCCAGCGCCTTCATGGTGTGGAAGGCAATGACCGGCAGATCCGCGTAGCGCGCAAGGTCGATGGTAATGTCGGACGACAGCCCGCGAGCAAAGCGGCGCCATTGCTCGTCGGCGTTCAGGCATTCGACGGGAAATATCGCAAGGACCGGCGAAGTGTCGGGCACGGCCGGCATGGCTGTGACGGCGTTGATATGCATGGCAAGCGCGACCTTGCTGCGGACGCCGAGCTTTTCGTAGATCGCGGCGAGATGGGTGCGCACGGTGGATGGCGCGATGAACAGCGCCTCGCCGATCTCGCGATAGGTCAGGCCAGCCGCGAACCTTTCCGCCACCGCACGCTCGCGCTCGGACAAGGCCGGCACAGGCTGGCGCGCTGAAAGCGCGGCCGGTATGGACGCAGCGTCGTGGTTCATCTCGATTCCTGCCCGCGGACGGCGACATTATCAACGCCCCGCCCCCCGCAAAATACTACAAATGCAGGACCCAAAACACTGCATGCAGCCGATGGATCGACCGAGCGTGGCGGTTCAGGCTCCCGGCGTGCCCCTCGATGAGGGCCGTTTTTCCGAGGAGCCGACGATGAAACCCATGTTGAACACGATTTCCGATTTTTACGGCGCCGTGCGGCTCGACCTCCGCGACCCGCCGGCCGGAGGAAGCTTGACGCGTCATCCCGGGGTGTTCGGCCTTTTGGCCGTGTGGCACGAACGAGCCTGCTTCCGCGAGGAGCTGGCGCTCAAGGCGCGCTATACGCCATATCTGATCGGCGATATCGGTCTGACCATGGACGAGGTGCGGGAGGAGCTCGCTAAACCGTTCTGGCGCCGATAGGCCTCAGAAACTCACCACCACCGCATCCGCGCTCCGCGTCGCCGGCCCGTGAAACGCCGCCTCGATGTTGTTGCCATCAGGGTCGAGCAGGAAGCAGGCATAGTATCCGGGATGGTAGCGGCGTTCGCCCGGCGCGCCATTGTCCTTGCCGCCTGCGGCGAGCCCGGCGTGATAGAAGGCATCGACCGTGGCGCGGTCCTTCGCCTGGAAGGCGAGATGGTGACGGCCGGTGAGCACGCCTTGGGCGGAACGGCTGTCGGGGGTCGAGACGAACAGCTCGTCGGCCCAGAAATGGTCCTCAGCGCCGCCGCCGATCGGGATGCCCAGCACTTCGAATAGGCTGCTGTAGAAGCGCCGGCTGGCCTCAATGTCGCGCACCACCAGGTGAAGGTGATCGATGAGCCGGCCGCGATAGAGTTCCATGGGATGCTCCTGGTTGAGAGGGTGAAATCTAGATGGGGCTGGCGAGCGGTCAATGACGGGTACTGCCGGCTGCTGACACTTTCAGCCACGCGCGGGACAGCGCCCGGACCAACAAAATCGGCCCCTCAAGAAATCCGGATAAAAAATGCAACCAGATTGTAGGATCGGCTCCCGCCCCGGCGTCCTTCGGACGCAAACGGCCCGGTGGACTGGAAAAACCGTGCCGCATCAAACAGGATGCCTTTCGGCATGGGAGCAGAACCATGAACCATTCCTATCGTTGGGTCATCGTCGCGGCCGGCGCGCTGATGACCTGCGTGGCGCTCGGCGCCATGTTTTCGCTGGCGATCTTTCTGGAGCCGATGTCGCTCGACACAAACTGGTCGCGCACCGGCATTTCCAGCGCCATGACCTTGAATTTCCTGGTGATGGGCCTCGGCGGCTTCGCCTGGGGCGCGATCTATGACCGGGTCGGCGCCAGGCCCGTGGTGCTTGCGGGCGCGGTGCTGCTTGGCCTGTCGCTGGTGGTGGCGAGCCGGGCGACCTCGCTGCTGGTCTTCCAGCTCAGCTACGGCGTCATCGTCGGGCTGGCGGCCAGCGCCTTCTTCGCCCCGATGATCGCGCTCACCACCGCATGGTTCGACACCAACCGCAGCCTTGCCGTCTCGCTGGTCTCGGCCGGCATGGGCGTCGCGCCGATGACCATCTCGCCCTTCGCCCGCTGGCTGATCACGGCCTATGACTGGCGCACCGCCATGTTCGACATCGGCGTGATGGCCTGGGTGCTTTTGTTGCCCGCCGTCTTGCTGGTGCGCCAGCCATCGGCGGCGGTCGCAGCCAGCGACGGCACGCCGGCGCCCGTCACCGACGATCCCGGCATGAGCGTCGGCCAGGCGCTGCGCTCGCCGCAATTCATCGTGCTGGGCCTCACCTTCTTCGCCTGCTGCGCGGCGCATTCGGGCCCGATCTTCCACATGGTAAGCTATGCCATGTCCTGCGGTGTGGCGCCGATGGCGGCCGTGTCGATCTATAGCGTCGAGGGGCTGGCCGGCCTTGGCGGGCGCGTGCTCTACGGCGTGCTCGGCGACCGGCTGGGCGTCAAGCCGGTGCTGGTCACCGGGCTTGCTATCCAGGGCCTGGTGATCGCCGCTTATCTCACCGTCGGCCAGCTCGAGCAGTTCTACCTTCTGGCCGTCATCTTCGGCGCCACCTATGGCGGCGTGATGCCGCTTTACGCGGTGCTGGCGCGCGAATATTTCGGCCTTCGCATCATCGGCACCATCCTCGGCGCGGCAACGATGCTCTCCAGCCTCGGCATGTCGCTCGGGCCGCTTGCTGGCGGCATGATCTATGACGCCACCGCCAGCTACCGTTGGCTGTTCATCGGCTCGGCGCTGATCGGGTTGGGCGCGGCCGGGATCGCGATCGCCTTCCCGCCGCAGCCCAGCCGGCAGAAGCTGCAGATGGCTTGAAGGTGATCGGAAGCGGCCGCCCGACGGAAGGCGGCCGCTGCAACTGACGCCCGGTGAAGCCCGGGCGCGCGCGATCAGGAAGACCGATGGCGCCCAGTTTCAGGCCGACAGATTGTCCATTATCACCGACGTGTAACCGGAACCACTCGCAGGCATGGTATCGACCGCTCTCGACCGCCGCTTCCAGGCCGTCAGCGCGATCACCAGCGCGCAGCAGACGGCATTCAGCCAGTTGATCGCGGCCAATATCGGATCGTCGAGATTGACGCCGGCATGGAGGCCTGTGGTGGCGTTGGCGCCGGTCCACAGCAGCCAGGTCGTGTAGGAGATTGCCGAAGCGCAGTTCTCGTCGCGCGCCACGCGCAGGATCTGCGGCAGGTAGGAGACGACGCGCAGGCCGTTGAACAACGTGAACAGATAGAAGGACAGATCGCCAAGCGTCATTCGCGCGCCTCCCAGGCAGCCGGAAGCGGCATAAAGAGCCATGTGCGATCGGCCTGTGAGGCTTTTCACATGCGCAACTTAAAAGTGCGCTTAGACTTTCGAAAGGTTACCGGCATGATCCGGCCGGGAAGGTCTGGCTCCCGCAACCAGCCAGGCCTAACGTCCGTGCCGGTCACGCCATCGAGGGACATCTGCATGGCAAAGACGCTGGACAGTCTTCAAACGCTTTCGCGGGTGCTGCTGCTGCTCGCCGCGACGGTAATCGCGACCGCGGTTTCCTATCACCCGCCCTTCCGCTATTCGCGCGTGCTCGAGGGGCTGACCCGGCTCAACCGGCTCTATGACGAGTTGACCGGCGACATCGGGGCCAACGCGACGCTAGTTTATCGCGCGCAGCTTGCACCAGCCTTCGCCAAGGCGCCCTCCGCCGAGGCGGACGCCTTGAAAGCCATGGAATCCGTGCCGGAAGTGCTTACCGCCAGCGCAAACGGGAAAACCATCCCGATCCCTCTGACTAGCCCGGACCTGACGATGCTGGAGCTCAATGGATACGCCAATTCCAACTGGCCAGCAGTCTCCTACACCGTGCTCACGCTCGATCCCGCGCAATTCGCCAAGTTCGTGGACGACGCGCAGAACATGCCGGCGTGGAACGGCTTGATCGTGGCGAAGGATCTGATGGTCGAGGTTGGCGAGCCTGATCCAAAGACAAGACTCTGCGATCTCGTCTTCCGTTCGGAGAGCTGGGAGCAACAGCGACGGTCCAGCCTCGTCACCAGAATCGGCTGTTCGGCAGCAGCGACGCAAGACGTGACGCCCTTTTGGTTCAATTTCTACGTCAGGGCGCAGAAGCAACTTGGGTTGCTGTCCGGTGGCGTGCAGATACCGCAGGATATCGCGCTCCTGCCGCGATCGATTGCGCGCGACAAGCTCGCCACGCTGGCGACATCCGAGACCGCCGAAGAGACCGGTGATGTCCTTGGAGCCAAACTCGGCATCGCCGGCGTGCTCAATATCGGCCCGATCGTCATCATCGTCATACTCGCGATGATGCTCGGCCAAGCGCGTTGGGCCCGCACGCTTTCCGACAAGGATCCTGCCGAAAGTGCCTTCTGGTTCAGCCAGTTTCTGGGCTGGTCCTCGTTCGGCTTCGTCGCCGCGCTTTGGGCGCTGCCTTTCGTGGCAGCCGGCATGGCGACCGATGTCACTTATGTCGAGCCGCAGGAACTTCTCAGCAAACCTTGGTACGATCCGGCGCTGATCCATTCGCAGAGATGGTTTATTGCCGCGCTTGCCATCAGCTTTGTCCTGTCGACATGGCTGGCCATCGAAAACTGGAGGGCGGCGCGCGCATGGCGGAAGCGACTGGAGGCGGCCGCCGCGAGACCCGACGATACGAAAGACGAGCCGACCGTGGTGATCCTTTCGAGCCAGGAGCTTGCTGTCGAGGCGCCTGCCCCGATTGTGCAGGAAGATCCTCCCGCGAAGGCTTCGCAGCCCCGTGCCAAGCGTCAGCGATCGGCAGGCTGAAGATACCCGCTTGGGCCGCCGCCCGGCCGCTCAGCCCGTGCCCGTGCCCGTGCGCACCGCCTCGCGGTCGCTCTCGTCGCGCTTCACCCGCTCGTCGGAGATCAGCACCACTGGGCATGGGCTGCGCCGCAGGACGGCTGTCGTCGTCTCGCCGAAGATCAGCTCCTCGCCCTGGCGCCGCGCCACGCCCATGACGATCAGCGCCACGTTGCGGCCGGCCTGGCGGGTGATGGCGTCGGCGGCGGCGGCTCTGCTGCGGATCGCCGTCTCGATCTCGACGCCGTAGCGGTCGGCAAGCGCGACGATGTCCTTCAGCACGGCTTCCCTGCGGCGGTGCGAGACGGTGTCGCGCAGCTCGTCGCGGCCGGCCCGTGCGACATAGAGCGTCTTGACGCGCGCGCCGGTGACGGCGGCGACGGCTAAAGCCAGTTCGGCGCCGCGGCGGGCAACCGCCGTGCCGTTGACCGGCACCAGTATCTTGCCCGATCGCGGGCCGAGCCGAGGCATCTGGCGGCCGGCGGTGGCCGGCTTCAGCACCAGGCAGAGCGGCCCGTCGAAGGCGCCGGCGACCTCGTTCAGCCGATGCGAGAAGGCCCCCTTGGAAGTGACCGCGCGGCCGAGGCCGACGAGCAGCATGCCGTAGCCCTTGCGCGCCTCCTTGGTGACAGCCTCGGCCGAGAGCTCCTCATGCTGGCGGCGGGTGACCGGGGCTTCGCGCACCGGCGTCTCGTCGCCTTGCTTCGCCGCCTCACGGCTGTCCTCGGCGCCCTTCTCGATTTCCTCTAGATGCAACCCTTCGGTCGGCTCGGCATCGATCTCGCCGCTGGAATGCAGCACCGTCGTCGGCTTGCCGGCGCCGATGACGCCTGCTAGATAGGCGGCGAAGCGGCCGACGATACCCTCGTCGACCACCACCAGCAGCCGCTCCAGATTGGCGACGAAGCCGCGCTGGTCGATGTCCTCGCGCTCCAGTCTTTTCTGCTCGCCCTCGCCCATCGGCAGGCGGCGCAGGGCCCAGCGCAATGTCGGCGGCATGGCCAAGGTGGTGATGACCGCCATGGTGACGATCATGGTGAAGAGGTTGTGCGACAGCACGCCCATCGACAGGCCGATCGAGGCGACGATGACCTCCGTGGAACCGCGCGCGTTCATGCCGCAGCCCACCGCGACGCCTTCGGCGCGGCTCATGCCGGCGACCTCTGCGCCGATGAAGGCGCCGCCGAACTTGCCGATGCTGGCGATGATGACCAGCGCTACCGTCAGCAGCGCAAGCTGAGGATCGAGAAGCACGGTGAGGTCTGCGGATAGTCCGGCGACGCCGAAAAACACCGGCATGAAAAGGGCGGTGATGATGCCACGCAGCTGCCCTTCGATGTGGCGCGACAGGATCGGCGACTCGCCGACCAAGATGCCGGCGACGAAGGCGCCGAGCACGGTGTGCACGCCGATCAGATCGGTGATCAAGGCCATGGCGCCCATGATGGCGAGGATGACGGTGACGACCGCATACTCGGAGCGGAAGGTGTCGTTGGTCCAGCGGATGGCATCGAAGACGATGCGGCGCCCGAGTGTGAAGGAAAACGCCATGAAGGCGGCGACGCCCATAATGATGAAGGCCAGGCCGCCGATCTCGATGCGTCCCTTGGTGGCGATGCCGATGGTGATGGCGATGATTACCCAGCCGATCGTGTCCTCGATGATGGCCGACGAGACGATGATCTGGCCAAGGTCGCGGCGCATGAAGTTCATGTCGCGCACCACCATGGCGACGATCTTGACCGAGGAGATGGAGAGCGCAGTGCCGAGGAACAGCCCGGCAACGATGCGTTCGCTTCCTGCGGCAAGCAGCGTGGCCGGCATGAACTGGGCGGCGACGAAGCCGAGCGCGAAGGGCACCGCCACCCCGGCGGCCGATATGGAAAAACAGGCGCGGCCGACGCGGCGCACGAGCCGCAGATCCGTTTCCATGCCGGTGAGCAGGAGCAGCATCAACACGCCGAGCTGGGCGATGGCGTTGATCATCGACTTTTGCGAGGCGTCACCGGCAAAGACCAGCCGCTCGGCCGCCGGCCAGACCCAGCCGAGCAGCGAAGGCCCAAGCAGGATGCCGCCGATCAGCTGTCCCATCACCGCCGGCTGACCCAGTATTTCCAGCACCTCGCCGATGCCGCGACCGACGACAAGGAGCAGGATGAGTTCGGCGACGAAAATGCCTTCCGAGGACATGCCGATCTTTTCGGCGGCGAAGGCGACGACGGGCATCAGCAGAAGCGCAGCGGCGGCTAACACGACCGACCGGCGCAGATTGAGTATTTTGGACAAGCTGTCTCCCCTCGATTTCGCGTCATAACGGTTTGGCCGGTGGTTCGGTTGCACGGTGTCGGAGCTGCCAATCTCCCCCCCGTGGGGGAGATGTCCGGCAGGACAGAGGGGGGCGCGAAGGAACGCGGCTTCACAGCCAGAAGCGTTAACATCTGCAGGTCCGGCATGGGACATGCAGCAAGAGAGACAGGCAGAAGTTGGTGCTCTACGGCGACCCTCTGCCCTGCCGGGCATCTCCCCCACAAGAGGGGAGATCAGCAGTTCCGGCGCCGTTTCCTACAATTCTAATCAAATGCCACCACGGATTTTTGCTTCCCGGTAAAGCGACTCGGCGATGTTCGCGCCGTGGCGGGCAATAAGGAGAAGCTAATGAAAAGCGACTTTGCCGCCGCCCACCTGCACCTCGACCGGGCCTGCCATTACCTGCGCGGCGACGATGAAACGAGCCGCGCGGCGCTTGCGGCGCTCGACCTTGTGATCGAGGCAGTGGCGGCAGCCCAGCATGCCAGGCCGATCGCCGATGTGCTGCCCTTTCCGCGACGCGCGAACGGTGGTGTCCCCCCACTTGCATCCTGACTTATCCGCCTGAAAAGGCGGGAACATTCCGGCCGGCCGCACGTTGAAGCGACAGGGGTGTGGCCGGTCGATGTCGAGGCGAGGACGGCCGGCCATGGCGGCGGGAGGCGCACGGCAGAATGTCCCAGACGAATGCCGCAAAATCCACAGATGCAGCTGTGGCAAGGTCGACAGAGGCGGCTGCGCCGGCAAGATCCACCGAGAAGGCCGCACCGCCGCGCGCTTCCGACACGCTGGCGCTGAAGCTCAGCTCCCCTGAATTCACCACGACGCTGTCGCATTTCCACCGCGCCGAGATCGCGCGCATGGCGGGCTGGCGCGACCGGCTCGACCGCACCAGCAACTGGGCGATCACGGTGGTGGCGGCGATGCTGTCGGTATCGCTGTCGACGCCCAGCGCGCATCATGGCGTGCTTTTGTTCGCCATGCTCCTGATCACGCTGCTTTTGTGGATCGAGGCGCGGCGCTACCGTTTTTTCGACGTCTACCGCGCCCGTGTGCGGCAATTCGAGCGTTATTATTTCGCGCAGATCTTTTCGCCACAGCCGGACTATGCTTCCAACTGGCTCGCGATCCTCGGCGAAGGCCTGCGCTCGCCGCGTTTCCTGATCACGCAGCGCGCGGCGCTGATCAGGCGGCTGCGCCGCAACTACATCTTCATGTACACGATCCTGCTGCTTGCCTGGATCCTCAAGATCACCACGCCGAGCCTGTCGCGCGAAGGCTCTCCCATCGGCTTCGGCGCCTCGCTCGTCGACACCTTCCGGGTGGCGACGCTCGGCCCAATTCCCGGCGTCGTCGTCGTGTGCGGCGTGACCGGCTGCTACCTCGCGCTGCTCGCCGCGGCGTTCCTGGTCCGCGCCGATGACGGCGAGCTGTCCTTTGGCGACGTGCATGTGTGAGGGACGGGAGTAGGGCAGTAGTGAGTAGTGAGTAGTGAGTAGTGAGTAGTGAGTAGTGAGTAGTGAGTAGTGAATAGTGAATAGTGAATAGTGAATAGTGAATAGTGAGGAAGTTAGCGATGGGAGTTCGCGGCGTCTACGCGGCCTGAGACTCTTGACCTACTCCCCTACTCCCCTACTCCCCTACTCCCCTACCGACAGCGACAGCGCCGTCCGAAACTCCCGGGTCGAGTTGCGGCTGGGATAGGGTTCGTCCGGCACGGGAACGCCTAGATGGGCGCAAAGCGGGGCCCAGCCGTCGCCGAGCTTGTGGACCAGCAGACGTTCGGCCGGAACGGTGCTCAGCACCGCCTCGACATTGTCCCGATAGACGGCGATCGCATGGGCGCGGTCCTGCGGGCGGCCGCCAAAAACCTGTTTCGAAACGAGCGAGATGCCGAGCGACTCCTGGTCCGTGCTGCTGACGATCGCCGGCAGGATGGTTTTTTCGAAACTCTCCCACCAGCTTTCGGGCGAGCGCCAGGTCAGAATAACGCGTGCCTGCGGATAGATTTCGATCAGCTCGCGCCAGTAATGCGCCGAGGGCCAGTCAACGCAGGATTTATAACCGGCAAAGAGCCTGTCCCAGTCGGGCGCGGCGCCCTTGGCCAGCGCCCGCCAGAGCAGCTTCTGCTCCTCATGCGCCATTACCTCCGACATATGGTAGCAAGGACCGAAGCCGAGCATGGTCAGCGCCTCGCGCATCGAATCCGTGCCGGTCCGGCCGAAGCCGGCTCCAATAACCTTGAGCGACATTTCCCCTCCTCCTCCCGTCTTCAAGCGGTTGCGCTCAATCTCCCTGGACCACGAGCCGCAGCCGGTTGCCTTCCGGGTCGGCGGTCGAGATAACGCGACCATCCCTTTTCACCGGTATGTCGGCCGCTTCGAGCCTGCCCTCCACGGCGGCGAGCTCCTGCGCGGAGCCAAGCTCGATGGTGAAATGGTCGAGGCCGGCCGCACCCTGCGGCGGCTCGCGCAGCTCGTCGCGCGCCCAGATGTTGAAGGCCACCATATGGGCGCGGCGCTCCGTGCCGCAGTCAAACATGCCGAAGGTCCGGGACTGAATATGCGGCCGGAAGCCGAGCACGCCGAGATAGAATTTCATCAGCATCTCGGGCGCGCGGGCGCGCAAATGGATGTGGCCGATAAAGGCATCCTGCGCCATCTTCGGCTCGATATGGCCGGAGTTGCCGAGGTCGCGCAGCAGCCCCGACACGTCCAGCGGCTCGAGCCCCGAATGCGCGCTGCCGTCGGTGGCAATCAGCGTCACGCGGCCATTGGGCGACACTTCGCGGCGCAGCAAGCGCTCCGGCGTGTCGAAGCAGATTTCGATGCCGTTACCGGAGGGGTCGGAGACATAGAGCGATTCCGAAACCAGATGATCCTGGGCGCTGAACCGTAAGCCAAATGCCTTGAGGCGGGCGGCTGTATGCGCGAGATCGCGACGGCTGGTGATATGGATGGCGACGTGGAAGAGATCGCACGACTTCTGCGGCAGCGGTGCCTCCGCGCCGGCATGGAGCACGATCAGCGTCCGGCCGCCGGCGCCAAGCTCCGCCATGGTGGCGTCCTCGCCAAGCAGCGCCAACCCAAGCGCGTCGCGCCAGACATTCAAGGCCGCCGGCACGTCGGTCACCTTGAGATGGACCGGCCCGAGACGGGTCACCGGAGACAGCAATCCATCATCCATCGTCGTCTGTCCGATTGCGGCCAATGACATATTAGCTGTGAATGAATTGCCTGTCGCGCCCCAAGTTCGGGTTGACCCCTCCCCGGCGGGCGGCGACTATTGCGACGGCCGGTTTTTCTGGAATTGGTTCAGCAGGAGGAGATCGCATGGACGAGACCGAACAGTGGCGCAACATGGCGAGCGCGCCGCGGGACGGCAGCCGCATCCTCGTGACGGTGCGTTCCTCCGAGCAGGGACCGGCCGAGGTCGACATGGCCTACTGGTCGCGCGCCGACCAGTTCGGCGAGGAAGGCTGGCGGGCGTCGGACTCCTCGCCCGGCCGCATCGTCGAATACGCAGAACCGGAACTCAGATGCTGGATGCCGCTGCCGACCGCAGGACGCGGGACGATGCCGAGCCCCTGGGAGGGAGATGACGTGCCGCTGGTGGATGGAGAGGGAATTTAGCTAGGCAATCCCCTTCCTTGTGGGAGAAGGGGGAACCTAATCCTCAGAACAAGAACGCCGCCGTGGCTGGATCGGGTCCCGTCCGGCCGTCGGGCGAATCCAGACCGTGAACGGTCTGCATGTCGTCCGCGTCCAATTCGAAGCCGAAGATGTCGAAATTGCCGGCGATGCGCTCCCGGTGGATCGACTTCGGAATGACGACCAGCCCCTCCTGCAGGTGCCAGCGGATGATGACCTGCGCCACCGACTTGCCGTGCTTCTTCGCGATCTTCTCCAGCGTCGGATCGCCCAGCAGCCGGCCGCTGCCCAGCGGGCTCCAGCTCTCGATACGGATGTTGTGCCTGGCGTGAAAATCGCGCTTATCACGCTGCTGGAAGCGCGGATGCAATTCGATCTGGTTGACGACCGGCGTCACGCCGGTCTCGCCGACGATACGCTCCAGATGGTCCTGGTTGAAGTTCGAGACGCCGACAGACTTGATACGGCCGGCCTTCCGCAGCTCGACCAGCGTCTTCCAGGCCTCGACATATTTGTTCTGGCTGGGCACCGGCCAGTGGATGAGGAACAGGTCGATCTGGTCAATGCCGAGTTTTTGCATCGTCTCGTCGAAGGCGCGCAGCGCCGCGTCACGCTGATGCGCGCCGTTGCGCAGCTTGGAGGTAATGAACAACTCGCCGCGCGGCACGCCGGCAGCACGGATCGCCTCGCCGACGCCTTCCTCGTTGCGATAACCCTCGGCGGTGTCGATCAGCCGGTAGCCGGCCTCGATGCCCCAGCGCACAACCTTGGCCGTGATCTCCGGATCGACCTGCCAGACGCCCAGCCCGATCTGCGGGATGGTGGCGCCGTCGTTCAATTTGAGCTTTTCGGGCATGGGAGGTTCCTTTTGGAAGGGAGGGTGGTGCCGACTATGTAGGCCACGGGTTGGGGAATGCCAGTCAGGGAGAGAGAAGATGGCGCAGCGCCGAAGCTGCCAATCTCCCCTCGTGGGGGAGATTAGCAGTTCCCGCGCCTCAGCCCCTCGCCCCGAACCGCAGCCCATCCATCAAGAGCTTCACCAGCCGCCCCGACCGCTCGCGCCAGTCCGGCGTATTCGGCGCCGAGTAGATGCCGCCCAGCGCATGCATGACGTCGGAGGCGTCGACGTCGGCGCGGATTTTGCCCGAGGCGGCGGCGGCCTCGATCAGGCTTCGCATGGCGCCCGAGACGCGGCCTGAAGTGTCGGAGAACAGCGTCGAGTTGGTGGTGAGCAATAGGCGCAGGCTGGTGGCGAGGCCGCGCTTGGTGGCGATATAGTCGACGAAGCGCTGCATCCAGAGCTCCAGTGCGACATCGGCAGCGTGCTCCCGGGCGAGTTCCTCGGCCGCGTGGCAAAGTCCCTCCACCTCGCGGCGATAGACGACCTCGACCAGATGCTCGCGGGTTGGGAAATGGCGGTAGAGCGTGCCGATGCCGACCCCTGCCCGTTTGGCGATCTCCTCCAGCGAGGCGTCGACGCCATCGGCGGCGAAAGCCTGCGCCGCCACCTCGACCAGCCTGTCGCGGTTGCGTTGCGCATCGGCGCGCAACGGCTTTGGCGCCTGCGCGTCGCGCTTTGCTTTAGCGGTCATTTCCTGGTCAGGCACTTTTTTCTCCACCGAACGCAATATGGGGGGTTGAACCATGACAGCCCAGACCCCACGTAAATAAACGGAGGCACCTCCGTTTATGTGGAGTGCTTTTATCATATAACCAGGGGAAGCGATATGTCACGTAGAGAAGGACGGCAAGCGCACCCTGGTTGGTGCAGACGGGCGCGCTCTGCGACGCCTCTGGTTGGCGAATCCGCTCGTGAGTTCGTCATCCTAGGGCGAAGCAAGGAGCGAAGCGACGCGGCGCAGACCCTAGGATCCATGCCATACCCTGCGAGCGCGGCTACGGTGCAGAATTCTGGCCCGCCGCGATCCTCGGCAAACGCGACGGCATGGATCCTCGGGTCAAGCCCGAGGATGACGACCGCAGAGGTTGCGTCCCTCCAGCCATTACCCTTGCCCTGTCCTCCCAAGCCCCATTTCCATCCGCTCAAGCGTCCAGCAATCGGAGCCCGACGCCCCATGAATGATCAAGTCACCATCAGTCCCACCACGCTTTCCCTCAACCTCACCATCAATGGCCAGGCCCACGCGCTGGAGATCGAGCCGCGCGTGACGCTGCTCGATGCGCTGCGCGAACGGCTCCACCTCACCGGCACCAAGAAAGGCTGCGACCAGGGCCAGTGCGGCGCCTGCACCGTGCATGTCGACGGCGAGCGCGTGCTGGCCTGCCTGACGCTCGCGGCCCAAGTCGAAGGGCGCTCGATCACCACCATCGAGGGCCTTGCCGGCCAGGACGGCACGTTGCATGCCGTGCAGGCCGCTTTCCTCGATCAGGACGCCTTCCAGTGCGGCTATTGCACGCCGGGACAGATCATGTCGGCGGTGGCCTGCATCCGCGAGGGCCATGCCGGCTCCGACGAGGAGATCCGCGAATACATGGCCGGCAACCTGTGCCGCTGCGGCGCCTATCCGCACATCGTCGCCGCCATTCGCCAAGCCGCACAGGAGCTGCGCTCGTGAGAGATTTTTCGTATCTACGCGCCGACAGCGTCGAGGCCGCGCGCAACGCCGCCGCCCTTCCCGGCGCCATGCTGCTTGCAGGCGGCACCACGCTCATCGACCTCGCCAAATGCGGCGTCGCCGAACCCTCGACCGTCATCGACATCAGCCACATCGAAGGGCTCGACGCCATCGATGTCACTGCCGACCGCGCCGTGATCGGCGCGCTGGCCAGGATGAGCCATGTCGCCGACCACACCTCCGTGAAGAGCTGCTTCCCGGCCGTATCGGAAGCCCTGTGGCAGGCGGCCTCGGCGCAGTTGCGCAACATGGCAACCGTCGGCGGCAATCTGATGCAGCGCACGCGCTGCCCCTATTTCCGCGATCCGCAAAATTTCCCGGCGTGCAACAAGCGCGCGCACGGCAGCGGCTGCTCGGCGATCGGCGGCGCGACGCGCGGCCATGCGGTGCTCGGCGTGAGCGAGGCCTGCATCGCCACCTATCCGGGCGATCTCGCCGTGGCGCTCGTCGCCTTCGACGCCGAAGTCGATCTCGGCGGGCGCAAGCTCAAGGTCGAGGACTTCTTCCTTGCGCCGGGCGCCACCGCCGAGCAGGAGCACGACATCCGCCCCGGCGAAGTGATCACCGCAGTAGAGATCCCAGGCTCGGCCGCGGCCAGACGCTCGACCTACATCAAGGTGCGCGATCGCCAGTCCTATGAGTTCGCGGCGGCAAGCGCGGCCGTCGGACTGGAACTTGAAGGCGACGGCCGCACCGTGCGCGACATCCGCGTCGCGCTCGGCGGCGTCGCCACGAAACCTTGGCGGGCGCGCGCCGTCGAAGAGGCGCTGAAAGGCAAGGCGATCGACGAAGCCACGATCCGCAAGGCGAGCGAGCTCGCCATGGAGGGCGCCGTCGACCATGGCGCCAACCACTACAAGATTGCGTTGGCGCCGCGCGTGATCGCGCGCGCCATTCTCAAATTGGGAGAGACGGCATGACCGTTCATGACATGAAACACGCCGCGTCCGACAGCGCGCGTCTCGAAGCGGTCGGCGGGCGGCTGTCGCGCGTCGACGGACCGGCCAAGATCACGGGCGCAGCGAAATACGCCTTCGAGCAGCAGCTCGATGGGCTGACGCATGCGGTGCTGGTCGGCGCAACGATCGCCGCCGGCAAGGTGACGGCGATCGACGCCCGCGCGGCCGAGACCGCGCCCGGCGTGCTAGCCGTGCTGACGCCCGACAACATCATGGAATTGAAGGGCGCATCGGACTGGCTCGGCAACCCGCCCTCGCAGCCGACCTATGCGCCGCTCGTGCGCGAAGTCACCTTTTCCGGCCAGCATGTCGCGGCGGTGGTGGCCGAGACATTCGAGCAGGCGGTCGCCGCCGCGGCGCTGGTCAAGGTGTGGTATGACGAGACGCCGGCTATCGTCGACCTAAGCGACGGCAAGGCCGGCGACGGCATCCCGATCGACGCCATGACCAAGGAATGGGGCGACGCTGAAGCCGCCTTCGCCGAAGCGCCTGTGCGCATCTGCGCGGCCTACAACACGCCGCGCGAATTCCAGGCGGCGATGGAGCCGCATGGGCTGATCGCGCGCTGGGAGGGCGACGAGCTGACCATCTGGGAGCCCAGCCAATGGCTCGACGGCATGGCGCGCACCTATGCCGAGTGGTTTTCCGTGCCGTTCGAGAATGTGCGGCTGGTCTCGCCCTATGTCGGCGGCGGCTTCGGCTCCAAGGCGGTGGCGCTGGCGCACAGCGCGGTTGCGGCGGCTGCCGCCAGGATGCTCGACCGGCCGGTGAAGCTGGTGCTCACCCGCCCGCAGAATTTTACGTCCTATGGCGGTCGCGCGGCGACGCGTCAGACCGTTGCGATCGGCGCCGACAGGGATGGCAAAATCCAGTCGATCGTCCATCGCGGCGTCAACGAGACAGCGGTCGACGGGACGTGGGTCGAGCCGCTCGGCTCCGTCACCTCGATCATGTATGCCACGCCCAACTTCTCCTCGAAGCAGAATGTGGTGCGGGTCAATACGGTGGTGCCGGGAGCAAAACGCGCGCCGGGGGAGAACCCGAGCGCCTTCGGCATCGAAAGCGCCATCGACGAGCTTGCCTATGAGCTCGGTATCGATCCGCTGGAGATGCGGCTGATCAATTATGCCGAGCAGGACCCGCATGCGAAGAAGGCGTGGTCGACACGCCAGTTGCGCGAAGCCTTTGCCGCCGGCGCGGAGGCCTTCGGCTGGGCGAAGCGCAGCAACGCGCCGCGCTCGATGCGCGACGGCCACCAGCTCATCGGCTGGGGTGTTGCGGCCGGCACCTATCCGGTGCGGCGCGCGCATGGCGAGGCGGTGGTGAAGCTGCTTTCCGACGGTTCCGTCGAAGTCGAAAGCTCGTCCATCGACATGGGCCAAGGCACTTACACGATCCTGGCGCAGACCGCGGCCGAGACGCTTGGCGTGCCGGTGGAGCGGGTGTCGGTGAAGCTCGGCGACTCGCATTTCGCCCGCGCCGGCGTCACCGGCGGCTCGCGACTTGCCGGCGTCATGACCGGCGCCGTTCACAAGGCGGCAGGCCAGGCGCTGGACGAGCTGATCGGGCTCGCGCTTTCCGAACCGCGCTCGCCGTTCCAGAAGCTGCAGGCGAACACGCTGCAAGTGAGGGATGGCCGCATCGCCTCGCCGCGCGGCGAAGGGCCGGACCTGTCGATCGCAGACTTCATGGTGGCGATCGGCCGCGACCAAATCGAAGCCAAGGGCGACACGCTGCCGGCCAGCACGACGCCGGAAGAGCGCTACAAGAACTACACCACGATAGCCATGTCGATCCCGCACACCGAGGGCGACTATTCGCGCCATTCCTGGTGCGCGCATTTCGTCGAGGTGCGCATCGACGAGGATTTCGGCACGGTGCGCGTGGCGCGCGTGGTGTCGGCGCTGGATTCAGGCCGGCTCTACAACCCGAAGCTGGCGGAGAGCCAGTGGAAGGGCGGCATCATCATGGGCATCGGCCAGGCGCTGCTCGAGGAAGGCGTCGTCGATCGTCGCCACGGCCGCATCGTCAACGGCAATTTCGCCGACTACATGCTGCCGACCAATGCCGATATCCCGGACATCCAGACCATCTCGGTCGGCATCCCCGACCCGCACTCCTCCGCCCTTGGGGGCAAGGGCGTGGGCGAACTGGCAATCGTCGGCATCGCGCCGGCGATTGCCAACGCAGTGTTCCACGCGACAGGGAAAAGGGTGCGGGATCTGCCGATCACGCTGGAGAAGCTGATCTGAGGTCGACGCCAGGGACGCCCTTTACCTGGCGGGCAGCAGGTGTCGATGGTCGCGCCGACGGGCTCGCCGGCCGAGCGCGCATCGTCAACTTCTTGGCCCGCGCCGGCGGGCGTGCATGCGTCTACGGCACAAGCAAAACCCCGGCGCGAGGCTGGGGTTTTGCTCGGTCTGTCAGATCAGAACTTGTAGCTGAGGCCGACCCGCAGATCGTGCGTCTTGAGATCGATGTTCGCAACCGTGCCAGGACCGAACAGCGGCACCGAGATATCCTTTTTGCCGAAGTCGGAGTAGCGATATTCGACGCGCGCGATCCACCTGTCAGTGAAAGCGTGCTCGATGCCCGCTCCAACCGTCCAGCCGACATGGGTTTCGTCGTGGATCGGTATTGAACCGCTGGTGCCGATCAAAGTCATTTCATACTTGGCCGCGGCCACGCCCGCGGTGATGTAAGGCAAGGTCCGATCAAACGCATAGCCGGCGCGCAGCCGTGCCGACCCCGACCACTGGAGCTCGCTCTTGAGCAACGCGCCGGCACCGGCGAAGGTCCCCACCGCATCTACATTGCTGTACGCAATGTCCGCCTCGGCGCCGAGCACGAAGCGGTTCGCCATCTCCTGATTGAAGCCGATATGGATGCCGCCAATGAAACCGCTGGGATCGAGGGGAAGGTTAACATCGGTGCCCCCGACGCCAGCGCCGGCGATGAAGAAATTGGATTTTCCGGCGACGTAGCCGAAGTGAGCGCCAGCATAGAGGCCAGACCAATCGTAGTCGGCGGCAACGGGAAGGGTTTCATTGGTGTCCGCCGCGGACGCCATGCCGACAGACGTGAGAATAAAGGCCGTAGCGAGAAGAATCGTTTTCATTGTTGTTTGCTGCCCCAAGGTGTTGCGCTCCCCCGCTGCCGAAATGCTCAGCGGAGTTCAAGTTAACGTCGAGAGCCCCGATGTTGCATTGTTCGCCAGCGGCGTCTTGGGCTGAGCCGCACCTGAATTGTCCCGGAGAGTGCCGCAACGCTTTCCCGGTCAGTGTGGCCATATAGCCTCAGTCGATTGCCGGTCTGGACGCGGCGTTTGGGCGTGAGTCTACCTGGCACCGCCCGGCGCCGACGAGGAGTTCGGCGCGGCCAGCTCAGCGGCGAGCGGCAGCCTGATCAGTCACGAAAGGCATGCCTATGTCCGAAATCAGTTTGACGAGATCGGCTTGGCGCCTCGTGCCGGTCTTGGCGAATATCCGGTTGAGATGGGTCTTCAACGTGTTTTCACTGATGCCGAGCAACGAGGCGCTCCTGGACGCGGGCAATCCGCTGCCGATCCGCAGGAGGACCCGGGCCTCCGCGGGAGTAAGGTCGAACAGCGTCGTGAGAACGGCCTCCGGCAGCGGAGAAGAGGACGTCGTGGTCGATACGAACACGGCCGCGCAGGCGGGCCGGAAAGCCGCGCGCGCGGTTCCTTCGGTCAGCGGCAACACATAGGCTACGGCGGGCGGTTGACCCGGCGCTGAAACGGGCAGCCCTATGCCGCGAGAGCCAAGCGAACCATCTGCGCCGGCAGCGCTGGCTAATGCTTCCGCCAACGCGCGGGCGACCACCGGGTTCTGCGGTTGGAGCAGGCCCTTCCTGGAAAGAATGGGACCCTGCACGGAAAACATCCGGTCGGCAGCCCCATTCGCATGGAGGATTGCTCCGTCGGCGCCGGCAAGAACGATAGGCACGGCGAGATGGTCGAGCGCTTGGCGATAGAAATTGGCGGTAATGCGGGTTTGATCGAGCAGATCTCCAATCAGGGAAGCGCGGCGCAGATGCGGCGAGAGCAATGCCAGGAACCGCTGCTCTTCAACGGTTATGATACCCCTGTTGGCACGCGTAGTGCAGCCCATGAGCCCAATCCGGTCCGGCGTGTGAACGAATTTGGTGATGCAAGCCTCGCGCAATCCCTGCGGTCCGGCCCAATTCTGGAAGAACGGCGTTTGCTGGAGCTCGGCCTCGCTCATATGCGACAGCGTCGCAACAGGCGTGTCGATGTCGCCCATGACTGCTGCCTTCAATCCGGGAATTTCGTCAAAGTCATAATCTTCCTGGAGCGCGCGCATTTGCACCGGATCCCAAGCTGATTGAGCCGCGAAACGGCCCTGATTGTCAGCAGTGCTGGCCAGCGCGACAGTGGTATAGGCGGCGTCGACAGCTTCGGTGACCCGGGTCATCACTCCGGTCCAGCCTTCCGGATTCAAAACGCAATCATAAATTTCACCGATAATCGAAAAAAGTATTTCGCTGCCCAGCCTCTCCACCACGCCCCCTGACATGCCCTGCCCCGCATGAGGGATGAGCGAAAAACGATGAATACAGCACCAAATTGACAGCCGTCCGGCGCAAAAAACGCCGATCCCGTCTGGAAGGATTTCGCGACGTCATACTTTGGGGTGACGCCACGCGTGGTTGAACTCGATTAAGGGTCTAATGCGATCGGTCGAACGCCGAGCGATCAATGTCGCTTGTTATTCCCGGATTGGAAAGCATCGCGTTCGACAATTTTTGAAGCTGTAGTTTTTCGAGGTGTTCGATTGTCGCGAAAGACGGTGTTTTCATCGGCTCAGTTGCCCTCGCATCTTAATGAACGCGATCGGTTTTCCCTTTGGCAGGACATCCATGTCGCGGAGATATGGTCGGTTGAATACGGCATATCCGCGGACCTGCCTTTCGAGGCAGCGATCGAAGCCACGGCTGTCGGATCAGTGGTTCTCGGCCAGATGTCCGGAACGATCAGGCATGCAACGAGGAAAACAAGCAACATTGCCGACGACGGCAATGACGGATATCTCCTGCTGATCAACAAGGCCGACTCCGTTTTGACCGGGGCGCAGGTCGGCCGCGAGTACGGCGTCAGCAAGGGAGAAGCGGTCCTGGTCACGGCATCGGAAGCACTGAAAATGGTCGGTGCCGACCGGAATGTGTGGTCGAACGTGGTGGTCCCACGCGCCGTCCTCGTACAGGCCTTCCCACAGATCGATGACAGGCTGGCGTTGAAGATCGGCGCCGAAAACGAGGCTCTCGATCTTCTCAAGCGTTATTGCCAACTTCTCGAGACCGGCCGCCCCCTCGTCTCGGCCGATCTCATCATGCACGCAACGGACGTGATCGTCGATCTGATCGGTCTGGTGACGGGCGCGAAAGGTGAGGCTGCCGAATTGGCCGGCCTGCGCGGCCTGCGAGCGGCCAGGCTGCGGGCGGTCCTGGCCAACATCGCAGACAATTTCGCCGATCCTGGCATCTCCGCGCAGGGCGTCGCAAAGGAACTCCGTCTGTCGACGCGCTATATTCACGACATTCTCCAGGAGACGGGTATCAGCTTCTCCGAGCGTGTGCTCGAACTGCGCTTGCAAAGCGCACATAAGATGCTCGCCCAAAGACACAATGACGACATGCGGGTCAGCGAAATTGCGATGATGAGCGGGTTCAGCGACGTGTCCTACTTCAATCGCTGCTTCCGCCGTCGCTTCGGCTACACGCCAACAAGCGCCAGATAGAACCGGCATCTCCCGAAACCGGTCAGGCGACGCGATTTCCGATTTTCCCATCCGCTCTATCTGTTTGTTTTAGCCACATTTCTGCGACGCCAAGTAACGCCGCTTGGCTGCAAAATTCTCGGTGGTGCCAAAGCATCACAACGCGCAGAAAAGAACCGGCACCTCTTTCCAGTCCAATTCCAGTGCGGCGCTGCCCAAGACAACGCCGGGCTCCAATGACATGTCACCTTCAGGGTGAAACGACTTGTCTGTCAGGGGATTAAATGCCGAAGAATGGATTTGAACGCCGGAAGAAGACGTTGAAATATCTGGCGCTGACGTCGACGGCGCTGATCGGCCTTGGCCAGCCAAGCGCCACGGCAGCCGAGATCTGGACCGGCGCGGCCTCCACGGATTGGTTCACCGCCGGAAACTGGAATCCCGCATCGGTACCGACCGCGGCCGATAATGTCACTGTCGACACCATCGTTATAAACCCGACGGTCATCAACGCCGGAAATGCTTTTGCCGCCGGTCTCACCATAGCCAATGGCTCTTCTTCAACCGGCAATCTGACCATCTCGAATGCCGGCACTCTTACCAATCTTTATAGTTATATCGGCTACGTTTCCGGCTCCTCTGGCACGGCCGCGGTCAATGGCGCCGGTTCGCAATGGAACAACACGGGCAATCTCTATGTCGGGTTTGGCGGCGCCGGATTGGTGACGGTTTCAAATGGCGGCCTGTTGTCGGATGACCTTGCCAATCTTGGCGGGAGTTCCTCTGCCACCGGCACTGTTGTGTTGACGGGGGTAGGCTCCGCCTGGACGAACGCTTCCCAGATGACCGTCGGCGATCAAGGCACCGGATTTCTAGACATCTTCAGCGGAGCAACAGCAACGGATGTGACCGGCGTTGTTGCCGCGAATGCCGGCTCCCATGGCACGGTCAACGTCTTCGGCCCGGGGTCGACATGGACGAACAGCGGAAATCTGACGGTCGGACAGAATGGCACGGGCGCGATGACCGTTTTAGCCGGCGGTGTGGTGAGCGACCTTGCTGGCTATCTCGGATATTCCGCGGGCTCGACCGGGACGGCGACGGTCGATGGCATCGGCTCGACCTGGACCAACAGTTCGTCGCTCTTCATCGGCCATGCCGGCGCCGGCACTCTGACCATCTCCAACGGCGGCGCTGTAAGCAATTCCCTCGGCTCGATTGGTGAGCAGGCCGGTTCCAGTGGCTCGGCGACTGTCACCGGCGCCGGCTCGTCCTGGACCAATTCCGGCAATCTACTTGTCGGCTGGGGCGGCGCCGGCACGCTGACGATCCAGAGCGGCGGCGTGGTGAGCAGCACCGGCGGCCAGATCGGCTCCAAATCCGGCTCGACCGGCGCCGTGACAGTCGCCGGCACCGGCTCGTCCTGGAGCAATTCCGGCGAGCTTTATGTCGGCTGGAACGGCGCCGGCACGCTGACGGTCCAGAACGGTGGCACGGTGAGCAATACCAACGGCTATATCGGTGAAAATTTCAGCCCGGCCGCCGCCGCGACTGTGGACGGTGCGGGCTCGCACTGGACCAATTCCGGCTTTCTCTCCATCGGCAATTACGGTGCCGGCGCGCTGACGATCCAGAACGGCGGCGCAGTGAGCGCCCTGTCGGGCTACATCGGCGTCAATGCCGATTCGAGCGGCACCCTTACGGTCACCGGAAACGGATCGACCTGGAGCGACACGAACGGCCTCTACGTTGGATATGGCGGCACTGGCATACTGAACATCCAGAATGGCGGTCTTGTCAGCAGCAACATCGGCTTTGTCGGTGCCAAAGCGGGCTCGACCGGCGCGGCGACGGTCGATGGCATAGGTTCGATCTGGAGCGTCGCGTCGAACCTGTTTGTCGGCGACGCCGGCACGGGCACGTTGACGATTTCGAATGGCGGCACGGTCAGCAATGGTGAGGGCTTCGTTGGCTACAATGCAGATTCCGCCGGCACGGTGGCGGTCACCGGCGCGGCCTCGACCTGGACCAACACCGGGAATCTCACTGTCGGCGATTTGGGCACCGGCACTCTGGCGATCAGCCAAGGCGGCGCCGTCAGCAATGACTCGGCCTACATCGGCAAGACGGCGAGCTCGACCGGAACGGTCTTCGTCACAGGTGCGGACTCGACCTGGACCAATAGTTCCAACCTGTTCGTCGGCGAACAAGGTACGGGCAAGCTGAACATCCTGAACGGCGGCGCTGTCAGCGGTCACTTGGGTTTTATTGGCTTCGGTATAGGTTCCACCGGGACCGTGACGGTCGACGGCGCAGACTCGACGTGGACAAACAATTCCAACCTGTTCGTCGGCGATCAGGGCACGGGCACACTGACGATCTCGAACGGCGGCAAGGTCAGCAATGCCACGGGCTATGTGGGCACGTTCCTAGGCGCGATCGGCACGGTGACAGTCGAGGGTGCGGGTTCGACCTGGACCAACAGCCTGGACCTGTTCATCGGCGGTATCGGCACGGGTGCGCTGACGATCTCGAACGGCGGCAAGGTCAGCAATGGCTGGGGCTACATTGGCTACGAAGCCGGCTCGGCCGGCGCCGTGACGGTCAGCGGCCCCGGCTCGACGTGGACCAGCAGCGGCGATCTCAGTGTCGGCGTTAGCGGCACAGGCACGCTGACGATCACGAATGGCGGCGCGGTGTCGGCCGGCGGCGCGGTCAACATCGCCGCCCTAGCGGGCTCTGTCGGCACGCTGAACATCGGCGCGGCGAGCGGATCGCCAGCGACGGCCGCCGGCACGCTCAATGCGGCGAGTGTGCAGTTCGGACCGGGTGCGGGCGCAATCAACTTCAACCACACCGACACGAACTACACCTTCGCGTCGGCGATCGGCGGTGCCGGCACGATCAACCAGATCGCCGGCAACACGAACCTCACCGCCGATTCCAGCGCCTTCACCGGCGTGACCAACGTGAGCGGCGGGCGGCTGGCCGTGAACGGTTCGCTGGCCAACTCGCTGGTGACGATCTCGGGCGGCATACTGGGTGGCAACGGCACGGTGGGCGGCATCGCGGCGCATTCGGGCGGCATCATCGGGCCGGGCAATTCGATCGGCACGCTCAATGTGGCGGGCGACGTCGACCAGGCGGCCGGCTCAATCTATCAGGCCGAACTGACCTCGACCGGCCAGTCCGATTTGATCCAGGCGACCGGCGCCGCGACGATCGCCGCCGGATCGATGCTCGACGTGGTCAAGACGGACGCCGCGCCTTACATAGCGGGCACGCATTATACGGTGTTGCAAGCCGATGGTGGCGTCGCCGGAAACTACGCGCTCACAGGCGATATCGGCACGGCTTTCCTCGGCCTCGTCGACAGCTATGACGCCAATCACGTCTATCTCGATGTGGTCCAAAAGACCTTCGCTCAGGTTGGCCTGACGCCGAACCAGATCGCCACCGGCGGTGGCGCCGAAAGCCTGGGTGCCGGCAACCCGCTCTACGACGCAATCGCCGTGCTGCCGACAGAGGCAACTGCCCAAGCGGCTTTCGACCAGCTCTCGGGAGAGATCCATGCCTCGGCCAAGGGGATGCTGCTGGAAGACAGCCGCTTCATCCGCGACGCCGCCACCAGGCGGATCAGCGCCGCGTTTGGCGATGCCGACGCAGCCGCATTGCCGGTCATGGCCTATGGCGAGGGCGGACCGGAAATGGTCGCGGCCGACACCGATCGCTTCGCCGTCTGGGGCCAAGCCTTCGGCTCATGGGGACATACCGGCAGCGACGGCAATGCCGCCGCCTTCGATCGTTCGACCGGCGGCCTCCTGGTCGGCGCCGATAGCCTGGTCGGGGACTGGCGCGTCGGCGCCATCGGCGGCTACAGCCATTCGACTTTCGACGCCGATGCTCGCCGTTCCAACGGCGCCGGCGACAATTACCATCTCGGGCTCTACGGGGGCACCAACTGGGGCGCCATAGCCTTCCGCACCGGCGCCGCCTACAGCTGGAACAGAATCTCGACAAAGCGCGCGGTTGCCTTCAATGGCTTCGCCGATCAACTGTCGGCCGACTACGACGCCGGCACGGCACAGGTGTTCGGCGAACTCGCTTACAAGGCCGATGCCGGGCGCTTTAAGTTCGAGCCGTTCGCCAATCTCGCCTATGTCAGCGTGCACACTGACGGCTTCACCGAGAAAGGTGGCGGTGCAGCCCTGACCAGCGCAAGCTCAACTACCAATGCGACCTTCTCCACGCTCGGGCTGCGCGCCTCGACCGACCTGACCCTGGGCAGCATCGAGGCGACCGCGCGCGGCACGCTCGGCTGGCGCCATGCCTTCGGCGATGTCACGCCGACTTCGACTTTCGCCTTCGCCGGCGGCAACGCCTTCACCATTGCCGGCGTGCCCATCGCCAGGGACAGCGCCGTGATCGAGGCCGGATTCGACCTGCCGATGTCGGTCAATGCCACGCTCGGCCTGTCCTACACCGGTCAGTTCGGCTCCCATAACGCCGACAACGGCGTCAAGGCCAACCTCGACCTCAAGTTCTGACGGCGAGAGGTGAGGATCGGGAGTAGCATGAGAACGCTCGATCGACGGAGCGCCCCCTGCTGGCCGAATACGGCAAGGGCTCGGGCGGCGAGGCGGATTGAAGCTCCTACATCTTCCTGTCAGGGCAGTCGGCTTCAGGGAGATCGAGAGATTCATCGCTTTCGCCCACTCCAGCGTCAGCTCTTCCTACCAATCCAAGCCGAACACCAGCTTGCCGAAATGCAGGCCGCCGGCGGCCATGTAGGTGTAGGCTTCGGTTGCCTCGTTTTGTGAAAACACTTTGTCGACGACCGGCTCGATCCGGGCGGCGCCGATGGCGCGGGCGGCGTCGCGCAGGTCCGAGACCGATCCGGTGTTGTTGCCCACCACTTTCAGCGCCTTGATGATGATCGGCAGCAGATTGACCGTGGCCTCGGCGCCGGTGACGAAGCCGATGGTGAACAGCGTGCCGCCGGGCGCTGTTGCATTGACGGCGCGCGCGAAGGTGGCGGTGCCGCCGGTCTCGACGACGAGATCGGCGCCGAGGCCGTCGGTCAGCTCCAGCACCTTGCCGTCCCAGTCCGGTGTCGCGCGGTAATTGATCAGGTGATCGGCGCCGAGCGCCTTGGCTCGCTCGAGCTTCTCGTCCGAGGACGAAGTGATGATGACGGTGGCCCCGGCCGCCTTGGCGAGCTGCAGGGTGAAGATCGAGACCCCGCCCGTGCCGAGCAGCACGACGACCGAACCCGGCCCGACATCGGCGGCGCGGATGGCGTTCCATGCGGTGGTGCCGGCAATCGGCAAGGTCGAGGCCGCCTCGAAGGAGAGATGCGCAGGGACCGGTACGACCGAGTTGGCCGGCAGCGCGACATATTCGGCCAGCGACCCGGGCAAGGAGATGCCGCGCATCTGCGTCATCTCGTAAGGACGCGGCCGGCCGCCGATCCAGCGCGGCTTGGCGTGGGCAACGACCCGGTCGCCCGTGCTGAATCTCGTCACGCCCTCGCCGAGCGCGACGATCTCGCCGGCGCCGTCGGCCACGGGAACGAGCGGGAAGACCGGTCCGGGATAATTGCCGCTCGCAACGGCGACATCGACGAAATTCAGGCTCGCCGCACGCTGGCGGATCAGCACCTCGCCGCGTTGCGGTTCGGGCGTGGCGATGCTGGCGGCGCGGAAGGCGTCGAGCCTGGGTTGGCTGAGTTCGATGGCTTTCATGGGTTCACTCCGTGCGTGGTCGATGGACGATTGAGCGAACCTAGCTGCTGCGCTATTACTCGATAATCGTTGGACTTTGCATTTGAGTATTGCGGACCATGCAGCAATCAGTTGAACCCTCCGCCCTTGCCGAAATGGCGGCCTTCGCGGCCGTCGCCGAGGCGCGCTCCTTCACCAGGGCGGCAGCGAGAGTCGGGCGCGACGCGACCATCCTGTCGCGCCGTCTCCAATCGCTGGAAGAGCGGCTGGGGGTGCGGCTGCTCCACCGCACCACGCGCAGCGTGTCGCTTACCGAGGCGGGCGCGGAATTCCTGTTGCGCGTGCGCGCCATCCTGGCCTCGGTCGACGAGGCTGAGGCGGCCGCATCGGCGCATGCCGCCGGCGAGCCGCGCGGCCTGCTCAAGCTGGCGCTGCCCGGGACCTTCGGGCGCATGTGGATCGGGCCGCTCTTGCCGCAATTCCTGGCGGAGTTCCCCGAGGTCCACATCGAGGCAGAGTTCTCCAACCGCTTCGCCGATCTCGTCGCCGAGAATTTCGACGTCGCCGTACGGCTGGGCAGCCTGGAGGACTCGCGCCTGGTGGCGCGCAAGGTGGCGACGCGGCGCCGGCTGCTCTGCGCCGCGCCCTCCTACCTCGCCAGAAGGGGCAGGCCGGAAACGCCGCAGGCGCTGCTGAAGCACAGCTGCCTGGGCTTCTCCGGCTTCCAGACCTTTCCCGCCTGGGAGATGACCGACCGCGAGGGCCGGCGCGTGCGCGTCGAGGTTTCGGGGCCGTTGGTCAGCGACGACGCCGAGGTGCTGGTCGAGGCCGCCGTGCAGGGCGTCGGCCTGATGATGAGCACCGACTGGCTGATCGGGCGCGAGCTCGCCGACGGCCGGCTGGTGCCGATCCTGGAAGACTGGACACTTGCCGACGAGGGCGCGGTCTATGTCGTCATGCCCTCGGCCAAAGGTCAGGCCGCCAAGACCCGCGCCTTCGCCGACTGGATCGGCAAGCGCTTCGCGCCTGAGCCGCCGTGGCGAAAGTAAGCGCGAGGTAGCCGGGCATTCGCGCAGGCGATCCCGACCGCGGCGCTCGTAGGACAAGGTTCCTCGCCCCAGAAGGGGATAGGCAGTTCCGGCGGCCGCGCCCTACCCTTTTGCCGCCAGCAAATTCGCATCCCGCGCCAGCCGCCAGCGGCCGTCATTCTCCTTGCGCAGCAGCGTCAGCGTATAGCCGGACCGCCGCACCGGCTCGCCGCCGGGCGGCGTCGCCGTCATATCGATGCGGTTGCGGATATAGGCCCAGTCGCCGAGCAGATTGAGCTCGACGATCTCGCTGTCACCGTCGATCTTGGTCTCGCCCATGCTCCTGGACGCGGCGGCGAAGGCTTCCTTGCCGAAGGGCTCCTTGCCGGGAACCATGAAGACGACATCGTCCGTCATCAGGCCAAGCACGGTCTCCAGATCGCCCTTCCGGCTCGCCGCCATCCAGGTCTCGACCACCTGGCGGATCGCGGTTGCATCATCGGTCATCGGTTTACCTCCTTGCAATCGTCGGCGGTCGGATTGTCATCAATACTTGGTGCGATCGCCTCCGCCGGCAACGCCGCGGACGAGATCTTGGTGGTCGACCCTTCCGGCACATCTGCTGGAATTGTTCGAGCCGGCCAGGAGCACATAAGCGAGATCCATTCAGGAGAGATTGGCCGCTCGCCGGCTTTCGACAATCTCTATATGATGCCCCGCCACGATGGGGGATCGATTGTGAAAAGCGCACTGGCAATCGTCGCACTTGCCCTTCTAGCCACGCCTTTCGCCCATGCCGCGCCTTGCGCCTGGTCCGCCCGGATGGAGGAGGACGAAGGCGGCAGCGTGATGACGGCTTCGGTCTGCGGCGGGCCGAAGGGCGATGCGCATCTGATGCTGGCCTGCTTCGACAAGCCGGTGCTGAGCTACGATCTCGGCGCCGCAGGCGGGCAGCTGGAGCCCGGCATCGGCGGATCCTTCACCTTCAAGGCCGGCGACAGGAGCCTGACGAAAAAGCTCGAGCTCGAGGCGATGTATAATTACTTCACCGCCGAACTCTCCGGCCCCGCCGACCCGTTGCTGGCGCTGCTGCGCGGCAAGGGCGAGGTGACGGTCTCGGCCGACAAATACGGTGCGGCGAGCTTTCCGCTGAAAGGCTCAGGTGCTGCGATCGGCAAGGTGCTGGCAGAATGCGGCAAGGGTTCGGGCGGCGAGGCCGACTGACTCTGCCGCCGAGGAAAGAGGCCGGCAGCGTCAATGCCTCACTTGCCTTGGCCCTTCATGAACTGCCCGAGCAAATCCACCGGCAGCGGGAACACCACCGTGGACGAGCGCTCGCCGGCGATGTCGTGCAGGGCCTCGAAATAGCGCAACTGCATGGCTTGCGGCTCGGCCGCAAGCATGCGGCCGGCCTCGACCAGCTTCGCCGCCGCCTGCTGCTCGCCGTCGGCATTGATCACCTTGGCACGGCGCAGCCGCTCGGCCTCGGCCTGCTTGGCGATGGCGCGGACCATGCTCTCGTTCAGGTCAACATGCTTGATCTCGACATTGGAGACCTTGATGCCCCAGGCATCGGTGCGCTGGTCGAGGATCTCCTGGATGTCGCTGTTGAGCTTGTCGCGTTCGGCCAGCATCTCGTCTAGCTCGTGCTTGCCGAGCACCGAGCGCAGCGTGGTCTGCGCCAGCTGGTTGGTGGCGGCCATGAAATCCTCGACCTGGATGATTGCCCGCTCGGCGTCGACGATGCGGAAATAGAGCACGGCGTTGACCTTGACCGAGACGTTGTCGCGCGAGATGACATCCTGCGGCGGCACATCCTGGACGACCACGCGCAGATCGACCCGCACCATCTGCTGGACGAAAGGGATGAGGATGATGAGGCCGGGGCCCTTGACGCCGGTGAAGCGGCCGAGCGTGAAGACCACGCCGCGTTCATATTCCCTCAGGATGCGGATGGCGGCCGCCAGGAAGATGATCACCAGCAGCGCAATGATAAGATAGGCGACGTAACCGACCATCATTTTACTCCGTTGTTGCTCGCATCGCGACGCCGCACGGTCAGCACGAGGTCACTGACGTCGATCACCTCGACCCTGTCGCCGGGTGCTACGGGTTCGTCGGCCCTCGCCCGCCAACGTTCGCCCAAAGCCAGCACATGGCCCTCGCCGCCCTGCCAGTCGATGATCTCGACGGGCAAGCCGCGCATCGCCTCGCCGCCGACGCGCGGCGGGTTCCTGCGGACCGTCCAGACATAGGTTCCGGTGAGTAGCGCCAGTCCGAGCGTCAGCACGGCGGCGGGGCCGATGACCGCCCACGACATGGCAAAGCCCGGCCCTTCGATCCTGAGCAGCATGGCCGAGCCGAGCAGGAAAGCGGCGACGCCGCCCAACCCCAGCACCACGGTGGGGTTGAAGGCCTCGATGATCAGGAAGGCGATGCCGAGCAGCATCAGCGCCAGGCCGGTATAGTTGATCGGCAAGAGGTTGAGCGCATAGAGCCCGAGCACCAGGCAGATGGTGCCAGTGACGCCGGGCGCCACGGCGCCCGGGCTGGTGAACTCGAAGACAAGGCCATAGACGCCGACCAGCATCAGGATGACGGCGGTGTTCGGATCGGTGATGACGGAGAGCAGCCGTATGAACCAGCCAGGCTCCAGCGTCTCGACCGGCAGCCCTTTCGTCGCCAGCACTTTCTTGACGCCGGCGACATCGACGGTGCGCCCGTCGGCAAGCTGCAACAACTCGGTAGCATCGCGGGCGACGAAGTCGATGACATGCTCCTGCAGGGCGGCGTTGGCCGACAAGCTCGCTGCCTCGCGCACCGCCTTCTCGCCCCAGTCGCCGTTGCGGCCGCGCATCTCGGCGAGCGAGCGGATGAGCGCGACCGCGTCATTGGTCACCTTGGCCATCATCTCGTCGCCGGGCGGCTCGGTGACGCCCTTCTGGTTCTTGTCCTTGTCGCCGCCCGGAAGCGACGGCAGCCCGCCTATCTCGACCGGCGTCGCCGCGCCCAGATTGGTGCCCGGCGCCATCGCCGCGACATGGGTTGCGTAAAGAATATAGGTGCCGGCGCTCGCCGCATGGCCGCCGGCCGGCGCGACATAGCCGATAACGGGCACGGGCGAGGCCAGGATGTCGGCGATCATCTCGCGCATCGAGGTGACCAGGCCGCCCGGCGTGTCGAGCTGAAGGATGAGCACTTCGGCGTTGCGTTCAGCAGCAGTGTCGAGTGCCTCCTCGAGTTGCCTGGTGCTCGCTGGCCCTATAGCGCCGTCAATGGCAACGCTCAGCGCGATCTTCCCGCTCCCGGTCGAGGAGAAGGAAGAAACGGCAGCCGCGGCCATGAGGGCAACGGCGAAAAGGGCCGCCCGCGCGAAGGTCACGCTCGAAGCTCCATGAGTTCAAATATGGGTTGTGCCGCGGCGAAGTCCAATGAGCGTCGAAGGCCGCCCGCGCCAACCGTCGGCGGCTGCGGTTGGGCGCCATGGTTCAGGCCGGCGCTGAAGGCGCTACGGAGCGAAATCGGTCCTGAAGAGATAAATCGGAAAAAAAGCGCTCCCGGCCCGTGTCTGATCGCACGAGCCGGGGCGCGGGGCGTCAATAGTCGGAGCCGCCTTCGACGACGACCCGACGATGATGGTGCCGGTGGATCGAACTCGTGACGACCACGTCCTGACGACGGTGATGGCGATAACGCCAGCCCCGCTCGCCATTGTCATAGAAGGCGACCGTGCCGTGATGGCGGTGATGCAAGCGATGGCCCTCGTCATTGATGATGATGGCGGGGCGGTGATGATAATGATGCCTGTGATGCGTCCTGATGACGACATCGGCCTCGGCCGCCGAAGCGACGGCGGGTGCGGCGACGCAGAGCGCCAGGGCGGCAAGGAGCACTGTTTTCATTGCTCTATTCCTGATTCCTGAATCATCCCTTCGGCTGGGTAAACCGCTGCCTGTCGCTTTGGTTCCGGGGAGGACGGACATGCGCCATCCGCTCCGGCGCGCGATCGAGATCGGGTGGGAGGATGGGCCGGCGCCGCAGTGGGCGGGGGTTCGTTGGGGGTAGCTGAGGCACCGGCCGAAGGCGGAATGGGCACCGCCGCCTGTCAGGATAGGCTCCCGGTGCGGTGACGAAATTGCGTGATCGCGGAAGGAACGGCGCCGACGCCGAAGCTGCCGCTCTCCCCAGATTACGCGATCCGGCCTCTCCGCCCAGCCACCGCTATCGCGACCGCCAACGCCACCAACCCCGTGGCCGCCGCGAAGGTGAACCCCATGCCGCCGGCGACCGCTGCCGGCGCTGCCGTCGCGACATCCTTGGTGCCCACGGCGAAGGCGAACACCGCGCCCATCACCGCCGTGCCGGTGACAAGGCCGAGATTGCGCGACAGGCTCAGCATGCCCGAGACCACGCCGCGCTCGGACCTATCGACATCGGCCATGACGGCGGTGTTGTTGGCCGCCTGGAAGAGCTGGTAGCCGGGCGTCAGCAGGATGATCGCCGCCGCGTAGCCGACGACACCGAAGACGCCCGGCAGCACGGCGAGCGCGACGCAGCCGGCGACCATCAGCACCAGCCCGGCCATGACCATCGCGGCAGCGCCGAGGCGGTCGACGACACGCCCGGCAATGATGCCGCAAAACGCCGAGACCACGGGTCCGATCGACATCACTGCCCCGGTCGCAGCGTCGCCGAGGCCCAGTGCACGCGACAGGAAGAACGGGCCGACGACCAGCGTGGCCATCATCACCGTCGAGACCAGCGCGTTCATGGCAAGGCTCGGCGCCAGCACTGGGTCGCGCAACAGCGCGAGCTTGACCAGCGGCGACGCCACCTTGGCCTCGGCGACGACGAACAGCACCGCGCCGACAACTGCCCCGCCGAGCAGCGCCATGTTCAGGCCGCCCATATGACCGCGCCCCATGGTCATGGCCAGCGCGTAGGCGGCAAGCGTGGCGGCAAGCAGCAGTGTCCCCAGCATATCGAAACGTGCGGCTCCCTTCGCCTCTGCGCGGTCGATGCCCGGCCCTTTGTCGCCCGGCAAAAAGCACCAGGCGGCAAGCAGCGCGACGGCGCCGAGCGCGGCGTTGACGAGGAAGATCGAGCGCCAGCCGAAAGCTGCGATCAGCACGCCGCCGAGCGAGGGCCCAAGCGCGGTGCCTATCGCCGACATGGTGCCGAGCAGGCCCATGGCGCTGCCGGTGCGTTGCTTCGGCACCGTCTCGCCGACGAGGGCTATCGTCAGCGCCATCATCACCGCGGCGCCCAGGCCTTGCACGGCACGGGCAGCGATCAACATCGCCAGCGACGGCGCGAGCGCGGCGGCAAACGAGGCGGCGCTGAAAAGCGTCAGGCCGGCGATCAGCAGCAGCCGGCGGCCGACGACATCGCCGAGATGCCCGACGCTAACGATCAGCGCCGTTATGGCGAGCAGGTAGGCAAGCACCACCCATTGCACCGCCGGAAAGGACGCGGCGAAAGCCGCGCTCAACGTCGGCAGCGCGACATTGGCGATGCTGGTGCCGAGCGAGGAGACGAGCATGGCAAGCGACAGGCCGGCCAGCGCGCCCGCCGTCGAATGGCGCAGGGGCGCGGCGCGGGTTTCGGCAATGTCGACCATGATTTCTTCTCCGTCGGTTGAGCTTGCGGGGAACATAGGCATGGGCATGACATGGCGGAACACGCAGCGTATGCACTTGAATAGTGCATCAGACGCCATGCCGCTTTGACGAATCCGTGCTATGGTCGCGCTATGTCGCGACCCGATCTCAACCTGCTCGTCACGCTGGATGTGCTGCTTGCCGAAGGCAGCGTCGCCAAGGCCGCGCGGCGCCTGAAGCTCAGCCCTTCGGCAATGAGCCGGGCCCTGGCGAGGCTGCGCGAGGCGACCGGCGACCCGCTTCTGGTGCGTGCCGGGCGCGGCCTGGTACCGACGCCGCGCGCTGTCGAGCTCGGAGGACAGGTCGGGCGGCTGGTGAAGGAGGCGGAAGCGGTGCTGCGGCCTGCCGAGCGGCTCGACCTCGCGCGGCTTGGCCGCAGCTTCACGCTGCGAAACAGCGATGGTTTCGTCGAGAATTTCGGCCCCGCGCTGCTCGCCCGCGTGGCTGAGGAAGCGCCGGGCGTGCAACTGCGTTTCGTGCCCAAGCCCGACAAGGACAGCGGCCCGATGCGCGAGGGCGCGGTCGACCTGGAGACCGGCGTGGTGGGCGGTTCGACCGGGCCGGAGGTGCGCGCGCAGGCGCTGTTCCGCGACCGCTTTGTCGGCGTCGCGCGGGCCGGCCATCCTTTGAGCGAAGGCCGGATCACCGCCGCGCGCTTCGCCGCCGGCCGGCACATATTGATCTCGCGCCGTGGCCTCGACCGCGGCCCGGTGGATGATGCCTTGGGGCTCGCCGGGCTGACGCGGACAGTCGCGACCGTGGTCGGCGGCTTCGCCGAGGCGCTGGCGCTGGCGCGTGGCTCGGACCTCATCGCCACGGTGCCGGAACGCTATACTGGAACGCTGCGCGAGGGCCTGTTCACCTTCACGCTGCCGGTGAAGCTCGCCGCGCTGACGGTCTCGCTTTTGTGGCACCCGAGGCTCGACGCCGATCCGGCGCATCGCTGGCTGCGCGGGCTGGTGAAAGAGGTGTGCCGTCTTTCCTCTCCGCCGTTTCGCGAGGGCGAGGAACCCTTGCCCTGATACGCCGCGGCACCGCGGAACCGACCCCGCGCTGCAGTCGATGCCTTTATCATATTAGTTATCACTAATATATTCTATCGTACGCAGGACAAACCGTGTCTGTCATGGAACCCGCGGCCTAGTCAGCGCGTTGCCGGGCGCGCGTGAAACAGCCGGAGGCTCGCTTGAGCGAATTCAGGAAGTTCGCCTGCCCCCGGTGCCTGGGCGCCGGCAAGGTGTTCGAGTGCGAGAAACAGGTGGCGTCGAATGGCGCATGTTGTCCCTTTGGCGCGTTGCGCGACAATTGCCCTGGACAACGGGCTTCCTGCCAGGCCTGCAACGGAACCGGCCTGCGCGGCTACGGCGCGCCCTCTACTATAGAGGACTAAACCCGGCCGGCTTCGCTTTCGCTACACTTGGGAGTCTTGCCTTTCATTCGTAATTTCTAATATACTATAAAAGGGCGAGAGCGGAGCGGCGGGCGCCCCGCATGACAATCTATCGTGTCGAGGAAATGAACGGCGATGCCGTCGTCGCGGTCCATTCGGCCGCAGCAAAGACGCCTTTCGAGGCGGCTGAGAAGGCGCTTGGCCAGAAAGTCACTTTGCGCGCCGGCGCCGACAGGTGGGTCCGCGTCGTCGATCTCACCGAGCGGCCGAGACCGGTCAGGCTCAGGCCCACGACATTCGAATTCAAGGCTATAGGCCAAAGGAAATAGCGCGCTCCGTTTTGCATTGGCGCCAGTGTGGACGAAGCGCGGCGAAGTCGCCGTGCAAACCGCCAGGCACTTTTCCTGGCTTTAAGTACTGGCGCCGCCCATCAGCGCGGCGACCAAGGTCGCCAGAAACACGAGCAGCCCCAAAGCGATCCGGTCCAGCCATGATCGCCGTCTGGCAAGAACCTCGAACAACCGTTTGGCCATCGCAACTTCCCCCATTCGGCGACACTCTATCACGTCTTTCATGAGCGGGTCATGAAACGGCTCACAGATAGATCCGATGCCGCTTTCAAGCGGAATCCCGTCGTCGCCGGGCATCAATGCTGTACTGCCGAATTGCACCCAAAAAAAGTCAGGGTCGAAGCGACATGCCGGCCGGCGAAAAATCAGCCTATTCAAGCGGATAGGCATATGCGCGGCGCTGCCTGGTGAATATCTGAAAAGCCCGGAATTCCGCCATTTCGTGGCTTTTAGCCGTGTCCCCGGCATGGCTGCAAAGCGTGCTTCGAGGACGAAAAGGCGGCTAAAAAGGCGCTTCCTGGCCGCCGGCCGGCGGCGTTGACAGGGCACCGCGCCAATGGCACTCCGCAACCACTGGTCACGCCATGACCGTTGCTGTTGGGGACGGACGGGGTTTCAGCAGCTTGGCGGCGGCGCCGGACGGGCGGGCACCTTCGAAGTGTACCGCCCGCTCCTGGCCAGCATCAATTTTCAAGCCGGATGTCGCGGGACCAAGCCGGAGCGTCACCGCCTCGATTCAACGCTTGACTGCGAGTCCCGGCGCCTGTCCGGCGTCGGCCTCAAATATCGTCCAACCAGGCGTGCACGACCGCGTCGGCGCGTGATCGGATCGGATCTCAGAACGTGAAGCCCGAGGATGGCACTGCGGCCGTCACCGCCGAAAGCCTGTCACGTCTGGCAAGCGTCGGTTTGCGATATGTCTTCTTCATCGGCTGCCTCGGCCCGGTCGACGAACAGGACCGCAACATATGCGCGACGTCCGCCGCGTCAAGCGAGGACGAAAATCTGGCGCCAGCAACTGGCCGGCGAGCCGCCGGGCGCGCCAGCCAATCTGTCCGTGCGCCTTTGTTACGATTTGGGACCCGAGACGCTCGCGACGACGCTTGACAGCTTCTGCCGCTTCGACAGCACCGGCTTTTCGTAAATCTTCTTCATAAGGAACCCCCATTGCCCAAGTTTCGCGCTCGGCAGCACGCAGCGCAAACACACTCGCGTCAAGAACATTTGCGTGATCGAGGCCCAATGCGGACTGACTGCAACCGAAAGCAGCTGGGCTGTGGCTGGCCGGCAACATCCGGCGTTGCCTCCGATGGAGCCCTCGTCGCTGTGGGCCTCGGGGAGCTGGCGGTCGATCGCTTCGGGATGCACAGGCCGATGCCGAGGCTCGCCAGGTCGGCCGCGGCCCGCGTGGGCTGGCTTGCGGACAGTCACCCAGGTCATTCTTCTTCAGATCCAAGCCATTCTTGACGAATGGCCAGCGAACCGAAAAGCTCGGCCGCAGTGGCGCTGTGCGGGAAGGGAGGCCATGCCATGCCGGGTGCCGACGAAAAGCTTACCGCGCTTGGCATCATGCTGCCACCGCCGCTGAAACTGCCACCGCGCATGGTGCTGCCCTTTCCCTGGGTGAATGTGCGCGGCGACCGCGCCTATATCTCCGGCCACGGACCGCAGGAGCCGGACGGCACGCTTGCGGGCCCGTTCGGCGCGGTCGGCGAGAGCGTGTCGCTGGAGGAGGCGCGGGGCTCGGCCCGCAAGGTCGGGCTGTCGATGCTCGGCAGCCTGAAACGCGAGCTCGGCAGCCTCGACCGGATCACCGGCTGGTGCCGCGTGCACGGCATGGTCAATTCGGCATTGCGCTTTACCGAGACGCCGGCGGTGATAAACGGCTTTTCGGAACTCATCCTCGAGGTGTTCGGGCCGGAGATCGGCCGCCACGCCCGCACGGCAATCGGCGTAGCCGCCCTGCCCCTGAATTTCCCGGTCGAGATTGAGGCCGAAGTGATGATTGTGAGGTAGCGCCACACCTCTCCCTTGCAGGCAAGATGACCAGCTCCAGCGCGCTTGACCAGGCCGTGATCGGCGCGATAGGCGGGGGCGCAGGCCATCCAACCGATGAAAGATCCGCCATGACAGACGCTATCGTAAAAGACAGCAACGGAACGACGCTGAAGGAGGGCGACTCCGTCACCCTGATCAAGGACCTCAAGGTCAAGGGCACGTCCGAGACGATCAAGCGCGGCACGCTGGTGAAGAACATCCGCCTCAACGGCAATCCCGGCGAGATCGAATGCAACACCAAGCAGGTGAAGGGCCTGGTGCTGAAGACGGAGTTCGTGAAGAAGGCGTGAATGCGGCGCCGGCCCTCGCGGGGAGATCATGCGGTCGGCTGCTTTCATTGCAGGAGGAGCGCCGCCGGCTAGTCACCTCCGGAAGGGAGGAGCTCGGCAATTTCGGTGCTGCCGCACGTCGTCCCCCTCGCCTTATGTTGCACCGCGTTAGATTTGTTGCATTGCGATATGAGCCCGCAGGCGCAAGTCTTCCTCAAGGCGGGATACGAACGAGCTTGCGAGGTTCGTATTCGTGTCAGCATCAGCGCAGGATTTCCGGCCCGACATAGAAGGGTTGCGGGCGGTGGCCGTAGCGGGCGTCATCGCCTACCATTTCGGCCTGACCGCGCTACCCGGCGGCTTTGCCGGGGTCGACATCTTCTTCGTCATCTCGGGCTATCTGATCACCCGCCATCTGGTCGCCGAGATTTCCGGCACCGGCCGGCTCGACCTTCTGCGTTTCTACGCCCGGCGCGCGCGGCGCCTGCTGCCGGCGGCGCTTTTCGTCATCGTCGCCACACTTGCCGCCGGCGCGGTCATCCTGTCGCCGGAAGAACAGGCGCTCTATTCCAAGGGCGCCATGTTCGCCTCGGCCTATATGATCAATCTGTGGCTGATCCGCTGGTCGTTCGACTATTTCGCCAATGACGCCGCGAGCAACCCGTTCATCCATTACTGGTCGCTGTCGGTCGAGGAGCAATTCTACCTCGCCTGGCCGGCGCTGCTGATGCTGGCCGCCTGGCTGAAGCCGGGCAAACGCTCGATCGTCGTTGCAATCGCCGCGGCCGGCCTCGTCTCCTTTGTCCTCTGCGCCTGGCTGACGAGCGTATCGCCACCCTGGGCGTTCTACTTTTCGCCGCTGCGCGCATGGGAATTTGCCGCCGGCGGCCTCGCATCGATGGTGCCGGCGCGGCTGTTGCAGGAGCGTCCGCGGCTGGGGCGGGCGTTGAGCCTGGCCGGACTGGCGATGATCGGGGCCGCTTATCTCACCTTCAGCGAGGACGCTCCCTTCCCCGGCTTTCTGGCGCTTCTGCCGGTGGCCGGCACAGTCCTTCTGCTCAAGGCGGGAGCGGCCGGCGTCAGGGACGGCACTCCTCGTTTGCGCAATTCCGAACGGAACTGCGTGAACGCCGCCCTGACGCTGCCGCCTTTGCAATGGATCGGCAGGCTCTCCTATTCGCTCTATCTCTGGCATTGGCCGGTGATCGTCTATGCCGGCATGCTGGCGCCGGAGTTGACGCCTGCCGAGCGGCTTTACTGCCTTGCCCTGACGCTGGCGCTGTCCGCGCTCAGCTACCACCTCGTCGAGAACCCTATCCGTCGCAACGGCTGGCTGATGGCCAATGCGGCGCGGGCGCTGGTGCCGGCCCTCCTCCTGACCGGCACCGGCGTCGCAGCCGCCTATGGCAATGCCAGGCTCGCCGCGCATGATCTCGACCCGCGGCAGCGCATCATCGCCGCGAGCGCCGCCGAACCCTCCACGGCCCGCGCCAAAGCAGGCTGCGTGCTGGATTACGAGACGGTCACGCCGATCCCTTGTGTGTTCGGCGACGGCCGGCGCACCATAGCCCTGTTCGGCGATTCCCACGCCGACCACTGGTCGACGCCGCTGATCGAGGCGGGCCGGAAGAACGGCTACCGGGTGGTGACCTGGCTGAAAAACTCCTGCCGCGCCTCGCGCGTCAGCGCCTGGTCGTCCGAATTGAAGCGCGCCTACGCAGAATGCGACCGCTGGCGCGAGCAGGCGATCAAGGAGATCATCCGCGCAAAGCCAGCGCTGGTGGTCATCTCGGAGCTGGCGCTGAGCAGCGGGCGCAAGATGGCGGGCCGCGGCGGCGACACGGACAGCCAGGACGCCGACTGGCGGGCCGGCCTGCGCTCCACGCTCACCAGCCTGAGCCAAGCCGGCCTCAAGGTCGCCTTCATCCGCGACGTGCCGTTCAACAACGCGAATATCGACACCTGCGTGGCGCGGGCGCTTTGGCGGAACGAAACGCCCTCGCGCTGCGACCAGACGCGGGCCTATGCCGCCAACGACAAGATGGCGGCGGTGGAGCGCGATATCGTCGACAGCATCCCCAACGCTGCCTACGTCGACCTCACCGACCGCTTCTGCAGCTCCACCATTTGCCACGTCTTCATCGACGGCAAGCTCGCCTTCCGCGACCGGCACCACATGGCGACCCCCTTCGCGAAATCGCTGGAGCCGGACGTGGAGAAGAGGGTGATTTCCAAAGTGGGAAGGTGAAGCTGCCAATCTCCCCTCTTGTGAGCTACGGCATGCACACATTTCCAAGCGGCTGGTCTTTGGCGATAGCGTGCTTGGCAGCTTGGCGCATGCATTGGCTAATGTAGCGCTGGTCGACCCCCACTCCGTCTCGGCTTCGCCGAGCCACCTCTCCCCCGATCGACGGGGTAGAGGAAAGGCGCCAAGCATTTTGCCGTCAACGCCCGTCCAGCAACGCTCCCTTCCTTTCCCTCCGGAGGGGGAAAGGTGGCGCTGCGAAGCAGCGACGGATTGGGGGAACCACCTGGCAATCAAGCCTCGGCCTGATCAGTCGCGCCAGTCACAGAAGATGTGTGAATAGCCTAGCCCTTGTGGGGAGAGATCAGCAGCTCATGCCCCCTCACCCCACCACAACGACAAAATGCTTCGTCACCGGCTCGATGATCTTCCACGTCCCTTTGAAATCGGCCTCGACCACGAAAGCATCGCCGGGGCCGACCTCGACCGGCTCGCCGCCGTCGGGCGTGATGATGATGCGGCCGGCGATCATGTGGACGAATTCATAGTCGGTGTAGGTGGCGTGATAGGTGCCGGGCGAAGCGCGCCAGGTGCCGGACATCACCTTGCCGTCCTCGGTGGTGTGCTGCACGGCCGTCTGCATGGTCGGCCTGCCCTCCACGACGATCCAGCCCGGCAGGTCGCCGGCCTCGGCATGCTCGACGGGGCCGAATTTGAGAATGGTCTGCTTGGTCATGGGAGCTCCTGCGGTTGAAATTTACGTCGGTGTGGCATAGCCGATGGCGCCAAGGGTGCGCGAGCGATGCTGCGACATCGCGCGACGCGCTATTCCCCCTGATCCGTGCATCTTGCGGGGGAGCGAGCGTTTTCCCGCATTTGCGAACGGGCTCGTCCCTGAGATAGGGCCGCGCATTTTCCTCGGAACACCGGTCCCGTCGAAACCGTTTATCCCCTGAAGGGGCGTCCTGCAACTCAAGGAGGCAGCGATGAAAAGGCTTCTACTTGCTTCGATGATCGCCATCGCCTCGGCGTTCGCGATCGCGCCGGCCAGCGCCGGTAGCGTGCAACTGGGCATTGGCATCGGGCCGGGCTATGATGACGGCTATTATGACGATTACGGCGGATACTACCCTCACCGCTATTATCGCCATGTCTACAATGACGACTACGACAATGGCGGCTATGTGGTTCGCTACCATCACCGCTATTATCGCCATCATTGCCGAACCGAACTGGTGAGCCACTGGCGCCACCACCACCGCGTGGTGGAGGAGGTGCGCGTCTGCGGTAACGGCTACAACGGCTACTAGAGTCACCCTGGTTGGATAGCGCGGAACGGCTTTCGCCCGCTCCGTGCTGTCGTCCGACGTGTGCCTGGAGCGCCTCGCGCGCTCACGAAGCCCTCAAATGTTGCTGATTGTGCAGGACGCCGCAATTTGTGGGCTTGCCGCACGTTGTCCTGGGTGAACCTTCAGGAGGTTGCCATGAAAAAATTCCTGTTTGCCTCGGTGTTCGCCCTGGCCTCGACAGCGGCCGTCATCACATCGGCGGATGCAGGCAACGTATTCCTGGGCGGCAGTTACTTCGACTACGGCCCGTTCGGCGATTTTTACGACAGCTACAACTACGCTCCGGTGTACGGCTCCTATTGGGACGGCCCCTATCAGGATGACGGGCCCGGCTACGGCCCGGCCTACAGCAACGACTATGAAGGCGGCTATGTTGCCCCGCCGAGCCGCTATCGTGTCGTAAAGCACGGCCGCCATTGCCGGATCGAAATGGTCAGAACCCGCAGCCACGACCACAGGTTCACGCGGGAGGTGCGCGTCTGCAGCTAGACGATCCGCCGCCGGGAAGCAGGCGCGGCTTCAAATCCCGCCGATTTTCGCGCCGGGCCCACTGTCTTAGGCAGCTTTTCGGCTCGTCAAGCGTTGTCAGTGCGAACCTTCAGGAGGAGGTTTGCCATGAAAAAGCTTCTACTTGCCTCGGCAATCGCCATCGCTTCGGCAGTGGCCACGGTCGCGCCGGCAGATGCGCAAGGCTTCTTCGGTCTCGGGATCGGGCCGTTTGGCGGCTATCCGTTCTACGGCGGCCCGTTCTATGGCGGCCCGTTCTACGATTACGGCGGCCGCTATTATGGGCCGCGCTACTATGATGACTACTATCCCGGCTACGTGGTCCGCTATCCGCACTACCGGTACCATCGGTATTACAGACACTACTACATCTATCCCCACCGGTACCACCATAGGCATCATTACCGGCACCACAGGCATCACCACGGGTACTATTACCGGTATTAGCGGGTGATGCGGCCGGCGGACCGATCTCCCTCCTCGTGGGGGAGATCGCATATGGCTTTTGGGAGTTCGGATAACCTGCATGCCTTAATGGCGTCATCCTCGGGCTTGTCCCGAGGATCTACCGGCCTGCCTGAACTGGGCGCTATATCCGCGTGCGACGGCGGATCCTCGGGATAAGCCTGAGGATGACGGCGTTGCTTTGGCCTTCGCCAATAAACCCCATATGCGATTGCGCTGCTCCTCGTGGGGGAGATCGCGTCGGCGCCTTGCAAATTACCGGCAAAATGCCATCTAATTCTCCGGCATCCACGGAGAACATCCTTGACGCAGCGAAGCGGCAGCGCCGACCTGCCGCTGCATGGCGGGCGGGTCCCGAAATGGCTGGGCGATCGGATGACGAAGCTCGGCGCGGTGCTGTGCGAAGCGATCATCCACCATTACGGCCGCGACGAGCTTTTGCGCCGTCTGGCGCATCCCTTCTGGTTCCAGTCCTTCGGCGCGGTGATGGGCATGGACTGGCATTCGTCCGGCATCACCACCTCGGTCATCGGCGCGCTGAAACGGGGGCTCAACCCGCTCAGCAATGAGCTTGGCATCCATGTCTGCGGCGGGCGCGGCGCGCATTCGCGCAAGACGCCCGGCGAGTTGATTGCCATCGGCGAGCGCGTCGGGCTGGACGGCGATGCCCTGGCCACCGCCAGCCGGCTCGTCGCCAAGGTGGACAGCGCCGCCGTGCAGGACGGCTACGACCTCTATCTGCACGGCTTCATCGTCACCGATGACGGGCGCTGGGTGGTGGTGCAGCAAGGCATGAACGGGGACGCCCGCCAGGCACGCCGCTACCACTGGCTGTCGGAGGGGCTCAAAAGCTTCGTCGACCAACCGCATGCGGCGATCGAGGGCGAGCGCCAGAGCGAGATCGTCAACCTGACCGACCGTCGCGCCGAGAAAGCCCGCGGCGGCCAGATCGCGCTGCTCAAGACGATGAGCCCGGAAAAGATCCTGACCGAGCTGGCCGCGCTGGAACCGCGGTCGGAGCCTGAACCGGCCGCGCAGCCGCTGCTGCCCAACCTCGTCATGCCGGCGCATCACGATGTGCGCGAAAGCGACATCGTGATGCGCCGCCTGCACAGCAACATCGCCTCGGCCATCGAAAGCGGCCCGAAGGATTTTCCTGAATTGCTGCTGGTCCCCGGCGTCGGCCCGCGCACGGTGCGGGCTCTGGCCATGGTGTCGGAAGTGGTGCACGGCGCCCCCTATCGCTTCTCCGACCCGGCCCGCTTCTCCCTCGCCCATGGCGGCAAGGACCGCCACCCCTTCCCCGTGCCGCTGAAAGTCTATGACGAGACGATCGCCGTGCTGAAATCGGCGGTGGGAAAGGCGAGGCTCGGAAGAACCGAAGAGTTGGAGGCGCTGAGGCGGCTGGATGGTGAGTCCCGTCGGATGGAGCGCTACGTGACGGGGCCGAGCCTGAAGGAGATCGTCGCGGGTGAGATGGACCAGTCGCATTTGCTGGGCGGGCGGAGCGTGTTCGGGTGGGAGGGGAAGCCGGAGGGTCGCGACTTGGAGAGCAGAAGCGGGCCGGGAAGAAAGGGCGGCGATGATCAAGGCTGAGGCTGGGAGAGTGCCGCGGACGCCTCCTTGCTTCCAGCTTCGGCGGCTAGTTTCAGCCACTTCAGACTCTCGGCAGGGTCGGTTCTCACCCCGTCAGCGCCGCTGGCATAAGCCTTTGCAACCATAAGCTGGTACGGCGCAGCAGGATCGGCGCCTTCCTCGGCAACCAGCGGGCCCCTCGAACCGAGCCGATGGAACCAGTATATGGCATCCGCATCACTCTTCGGTATGCCGCCCCATCCGTAGGCGTAGATTGATCCTACTAGCATCTGGGCAGATCGATCCCCAAGCTGCGCCAGCGGTTTCAGGTTCGCCAATGCAGCGGTGCCGTCCTCTCGCTTCAGCGCTTGTACACCTCTGTCCATCTCATTTGTTTCGCAGCAGCAACAACCCCACGCTAATTGCTGCCACCACGACCAGGCCTATCAGGAGCCAAGCAATCAGTCTGGTCCTCGCTTTAGGCATATCCCCACCCGCTACATTTCGAACCGATTGCATTGCTTTAACAACAATACCGACTCATCGTACCAATAACCATCTTTCGACAACTTGACTGTTTTGTTCTCTGCTTATGGTTATCCCAAGATCAACCAGCACTTTCTAATATTCACCCTACCTTCCTTCCCATCATCCCATAATGCACCGCCAACAAATCCAGCCCGATCTTCAGCAGCTTGACCACCACGTCGCGCCCGTCGCCGGTGCGTTCGGCGACGGCCTTCACCGACTGGCCTTCGAGGCAGATTTTTCGGACCGCTTCAGCCACTTCCCAATGGGCGAGCGCAGCGGCGGCGTGGGCATACGCCCGGCCGGCTGACAGCACCCGGTCCGGGACGCCGCCGCCGATTCGACCGCTATCGACTCGCTCGCTCCAGGATTGCGGCAGCAGGCCTTCGCGTTGACTACGCTCGAAATCGTCGCGGAAGCGCTGGCCGGCTTCGCGCTGCTGGCGGCTGAGCGAGGTGACGCCGGTGAGCGGGTCGACATTGCGCAGGCGCACGACGCCGCCGGTGGAGGTGTAGCCGCCGTTCGACACCTCGTAGATGCGGCGCGCTTCCGCCGTACCGGTGGTGAGGCGCTGGCGGCCGAAGCCGTCGGGCTTCAGCGCGAAGTCGTGACCGATCTCGCGGCGGATGCGTACCTGCTCGGCCTCGCCCTTGGGGAGCTTTGGCGGCTGGGGTTTCTTGGCGGATTTGCGGGGCATGGTGCGGTCCTTGGGTTGGAATTCTATAGATGTTGGCGCGAGGCATCCCTCATCCGGCTCGGCGCAGAGCGCCGAGCCACCTTCTCCCACAAGGGGAGAAGGAGAGCCTGGCGCCCTCACATCACCTGCCGCGATGGCCGTGAAACCTTGCATGGTGATGGGCGCAGTAGGAGCGCGTGGCCGACGTCGGCAGGCCGCAGCAGAGCATGTCCAGTCCCGGGCGCGTGCCGACGGGATCGGCTTCGGCATCCTGGCGCAGCGCGAGATCGAGCGGCGCGCGGCAGCGGCCGAACAGGCAGTCGAGGAAGCGCATGGCCGCTACATGCGGCTGGCGGCCAGGGTTCACCGGAGGCGGCGGCGCTGGCAGCTTGTAGAGATGCGCTTCGGATTTTTCGCGGGTGCCAGGGGCGAGCCAGGCGGGCGGAAGCGTGCGCGCGGGTTTGCGGGCTTTGGATTTTTTGGGCTTGGGGGTGCGGGCAGTGATGAGGTCCGGCGCCATACGCGGATACGTCGGCGGGACAGCGTCCCTCTCTGTCCTGCCCGTCCTCCGCAGCGGCTGCGCAGCAGTTGCGGAGGGTGGACTGGGCATCTCCCCCACTTGGGAGAAGATTGGCGGTTGCGGCGCCGGCGGTCTCCACCAATTCGGCATGCCTTGAAAGCGCGGCGGGTTCGGAGAGCGTCACCTCTCCGGCGGCCACCCTTCTCCGCCCGCCCGGACGATCCGGCCGGGCGGGCTTCTTCGGCCTGCCGCCGGCGCGGCCGCCCTTGGGGTTGGCGAAGCCGATGGCGCTCAAACCGGCGTTGCGGTGGACGATGCCGATAATGGCGTTGCGCGAGACCGGGCTGCCGCGCAGCGCGCTGAAGCGGCCGGCGATGCGCGAGGCCGACAGCCCCTCCTTTAGCAAAGCGGCGATCTCGTCGATTTCCTTCTCGGTGTAGGCGGCTGCCATCTGCTCATTCCGTTGATTGCGAAGCACTTGGGGCGAAGCGCCAGGCTTCAGGCCAAGCGCCAGGGTTCGGCCGCGAGGCCGTTTGGTGGTCAGGTCAGCGAAGGCGTTGAAGGTCAGGCGGCGCCGGCAGCGTTGTCTTGGCGCAATTCCGGACGGAAAACCGCTTCGCACTTTTTCTGGAATTGCTCCGGCGCCGCGCCGGTCAGTCGGAGAAGAGCGGCCTCGGCCGCAGTCCGCGTCAGGCCCGACACCGCGCGGCCCGTCATCCGGTCGAACAGGATGACGGTGCCGTCCTCGGTGCGGATGCAGCTTATGCCCGAATTGGGGGCCGGAGCCGGGGGAGGAACGGCTCCGGCCGTTCCGGTGAACCGGGGTGCGGGCGGTTCAGCCGGATCCGGGGCAAGCGCCCCGGAATGCGCCCGGACCGGGGACGGTCCGGACGATTGGAATTCGACAGGCGATTCGAACGGCGGTTCGAACGGCGGTTCGAATTGGAAAGGCAGCGCGTTCATGCCGCCTCCTTTTGCATGGCGGCGAACGCGTCGATGCTCCGCCAGGTATCGATAAGCCCTGAGATGCCCGTGGGCGGCACCGGAATCACCGGCAGTGCGGAAATGCTTGCGGGATGTTCATTCATGCGCTAAGCGTACGTTATGTACGAAATTGGCGCAAGCGAAATCGTACACTTCGGACGATAATTTTCAGGCATTTTGTACGATGATGGATTCTCGGCACAGATTGCAGCAGGCGCGCGCCCAGGCCGGCTATGCCTCGCCCAGCGATGCGGCACGGGCCTTGCGTGACATCAACAAGAACACGCTGATCAGCCACGAGAACGGCAACCGGCCGCTGTCGCGCAAGGCGGCGGAGAAATACGGCCGGCTGTTCGGCGTCGACCCCGGCTGGCTCTTGTTCAACGCGGACGGCGCAGAGGCGGCGCCGGTCAATTTCGCCCCCTCGCCCGTCACCATAGATGTGCCGATCGTGTCGTGGATCAGCGCCGGCGAGCTCGGCAGCCAGGATAGTGTCGTCAACCTCTCCGACTATCCGACCATCCCCACCGCCGATCTCGAGGAAGGCGAGTGGATCGCGCTGCGCGTTGACGGGCCGTCGATGAACAAGATCTCGCCGCCGGATTCGATCATCTTCGTCAACCTGCGCGACAAGCGGCTGGTGACCAATGGCTGCTACGTGATTTCAGACGAGACGGGACGCGCCACCTACAAGCGCTGGCGCCCGAACGACAATCCGCCTTTCCAGCCGGCATCCTATCTCGACATCCCGCCGCCGGAGCTGGAAGGCGCGATCACGATCATCGGGCGGGTGAAGCGGTCGATGATCGATATGTGAGGGTTAGGCGGCGGCATGCCGTCTCAAGAGCAGTTCGGCAGGGCCATGGTCGAGACAAGGAACAAAAGGGGAACTTCTCGTCTTGTGCTTGTCTTCGAAATACTCTTATATCACGGATGCTTGAGGTTGGGTCCCATTGGCGGGAGGGGGTAATGAACAAGTCGGTCAGGGAAAACCTGATTTTCATTATGGTGGCGCATGCCTGTTTCCTGGCGCAGCCGGCAATCGTGCATGCCGAGGACGCGGACTATCATCCGCAAAATTTTACCCAGCCTCTGAGCGCCGCCAGAGGCACAATCACTCCGGCTGGCGGCGCCGCCTTCTACCTGAAGCCGGAGGACCGCTGCGACCTGGTGGTGAAGGAGTTCGGCTGGGACCGCGACCAGTGCGGCACGATCGACCAATTGATCTTCGGCTTCACGCCGGAGATCGATAACCTCACCGTCGAAAAACCCGTGTCGGACGGCTATGTCAGCCTCGCGGACTGGGACAGTGCCGACCGCAACGAAGAAATTAGTTCCCTCGAGGAGAGCTTCAAGGAATCGGTCAAAGCGCAGTCGCAACGGCTTGGACAGGATATCCGCTTCGACGGCTGGCTCCTTTATCCGCAAATCGATAAGGGCAAGAATATCCTTTACTACGCCAACATCCTGAACTGGGCCGGCGACAGGACGATCAACATCTCGGTCTCGATCTTCGACCGCCAGGGCTATGTCCCAATCAAGATCGTACCGGTGAACGGCAACATCACGAGCGATGCCGTGCAAAAGATCGTCGAGGCGTCGGCCGACGCCTACAAGCCGAGGGCCGGCAGTTCCTATTTCGAATTCTCCAGCGGCGACAAGGTGGCCGGTTACGGCGCGCTGGGCGTCTTGGCGACGATGCTCGGGGTCAAATACGGCAAGGCCGCCGGCGCCGGGCTGATCGCGCTGGCGCTGCTGGTGCTGAAGAAGGGCGCCTTCCTCGTGCTGTTGCCGCTGGTGTGGCTGAGAAGGCTGTTCAGCCGCAAGAAGGTCTAGAGCGGTTCACTTTTAAAAAAGTTCTCGGCGCTCATTTACGCGAGCAAAGACCGCGACTTTCTAAGGAATTGCTTACGGCCAATGGCCAGTTTGGTTGGGGGATGAAAGTGAAATTAATTGTGTTATTGGCTCTGCTTTTGTTGGCAGGTTGCCAGACAAAATACCAGAATATGGGATTCACCGGAGGCGTAGCGGCCGCTCCTATCGGAGGAGACATGTACCGTATCTCCGCGCGGGGGAATGGCTATACAGACCCCACGACGGTGCAGGATTATGTGCTGCTGAAAGCAGCCGAAACCACGTTGCAATCCGGGCATACACATTTCGTAATCGTCGGCGGCCAGGACGCAAGCAGGCAGGAATTTGGGCAGACTCCTGGAATGATGCAGACCAACATCATCGGAAACACGGCTTATACAACATACACCCCAGGGAGTACCTATCAGATCGTCAAGCCCGGCCAGGACGTATTGATAAAGGTGGGAAACCTCACCGGGCTTAACAACATTGGCGCCTTTGACGCGAAGCAGGTTTTCGACGCGATCAATCCACGGGTTGTGCGACCCGATCCGAAGAGTTAGGCCTAACCCTACCCTAGAAACTCGTTGCTGAAATACGCCCCGAGATCCGGCCGCTCCTTCAGCACCTTGCCGTCGCCATCGAGCAATATCCCCGAGGCGAACAAATACCCGCCCATCGCCTCCATCTTGGCCTTGTCCATGGTGCCGATGGCGCCGTCCGCGCTTTTCAGGAAATGCTCGTCGTTCAGCGCCTTCAGCGAGGCTTGCACCAGCGCCGGGTTGGTCAGCGTATCCTTGTTCGCGGCGATCAGCAGCTCGCCTGCCTGCTGCGCATGGTCGACGGCGAATGCGTAGCCGCGCCGCGTCGCCTGGACGAAGGCCACGGCCGCCTGTCGGTTGGCGGCGAGGAAGGCGTTGCTGGAGACGATCAACGTGGTGTGCTCGTCCGGCACGCCGCAACCGGCGTAGCGGAAGCTGCGCTGCCTGAGACCTTTCAGCTCGGCCTCGACGCCTTCCCAGGTCGAGACCTCAAGCGTGAAATCGACTGCGCCGTTGGCCAATGCCTCGTAAGCCGAGGTACCCAGCGTCACAGTGGAAAACTCACCCTTGCCGCCGTCATGGCGGATGATGGTCGAGATCAGCGCGTTCTCCCAGGCGCTGCCGAAGCCGCCATAGGTCAGGCCGTCGAGATTTTTCGGGCTTATAATCGCGGTTCGGTCGGCGTTGAAGACGACGCGGCCGGTCTCCGACTGGACGACGGCGTAGACGGCCTTCAGGTCGGCGCCCGCGCTCTTTTGCGTGAACAGGCCGAGCGAGCCGGAAATGCCGAAATCGGCAACCTGGCTGGCCACCAGCGTGCCCGAGCCGGTATCGCCATAAGGCAGGATTTCGACCTCTATGCCCGCGTCGCGGTAAAAGCCCTTGTCGCGGGCGACGAACAGGCCGACGTGATTGGTGTTGACGGTCCAGTCGAGCGCGACGGTGATTTTTTGCGCGGCGGCCCGGGCACGTGCAGCAGTCCCGGCAAATGGCAGGCTGGCGGCCAGAAGAATCGCCTGGCGGCGGGTGAAATCGGTCATCGGTTTTCTCCATCGGATGGTTGGGAAATCGGTTCGGCGGCGCCGAGCAAAATGTCGAGGATGCCGGCCTCGATCGCGGCCGCCTCGCGGGCAAGCGCCGCGCTCTTGGTGCGCGGGCGCGGCAGCGGCACAGCCACCTCGCGCACCACGCGCGCGGGCCGCGCCGACAGCACATAGATGCGGTCGGACAGAAGCACCGCCTCGCGCACGTCATGGGTGATGAGCAGCGCCGTCCAGCGATGGTTTCGCCACATCGTCTCCAGCCAGCGCTGCATGGCCGCGCGGGTGAGCGCGTCGAGCGCGCCGAACGGCTCGTCGAGGAGCAGCATGTCGCACTGCTGCACGACGGTGCGCAGCAATGCCGCCCGCTGGCGCATGCCGCCGGACAGCTCGGCCGGCCAGGCGCGCTCGAAGCCGGCAAGGCCGAACTCGGCGAACAACGGCGCCACGCGCTCGCGCGCCGCGCGGCGCTTCAGGCCCTGCACCTCGAGCCCCAGCGTCGCGTTGTCGATGACGCGCCGCCACGGCATCAGCGCATCGCGCTGCGGCATGAAGGCGAAGCGGGCGCCGTCGAAGCGCATCTCGCCCTCGCCCCGGATTGCGCCGGTGAGCAACTGGAACAGTGTCGACTTGCCCGCGCCGGAGGGGCCGAGGATCGAGACGAACTCGCCCTCTTCGACATGCAGCGAAATGCCCGCCAAAACCTCGAGCGCGCCGAAGTTTTTTCGCATGTTGCGGAGCTCGAGCCGCGTCATGGCCGGCCCTCTCCGGAAGGCTTGTCGCCATAGCGCCCCGCCCTGTCGCTCTTTGCATTTTCCCATGGCATGGCGAGACGCTGGGCGAGCACGGCGAGGCCGAACAGCGTCAGCGTGAGCGCCGAGCTGACCGCGACGGCTGCGAGCACCAAGTCGGGGCGGAAATTGTTCTTGGCGCTGAGCATATAGATGCCGAGCCCTTTCGCCGCGCCCGCATATTCGGCGAAGATGGCGCCGACCACCGCATAGGTGATGGAGATGCGCAGTCCGGCGAAGAAATAGGGCAGCGCCGACGGCGACCGAGCGAGCCAGAAGATGCGCCGGCGCCCTGCTCCCATGGCGGCAAGCATCTGGCTGATTTCCTGGGCCGTGGCGGCATAGCCCTCCACCAATGCCACCATCATCGGAAAGAAGGTGACCAGCGCCACGAGCAGGATCTTCGGCAACAGCCCGAAGCCGAACCAAAGCACCACCAGCGGCGCGATCGCCACCAGCGGCAAGGTCTGGCTGGCGATCAGGAGCGGGAACAGCGCGCGGCGCAGGGGGGCAAAGAAGTCGACCAGCGCCGAGAGGATGAAGGCGGCAACGAGCGAGCAGGCAAAGCCCGCCAGCGTGGCGCGCATGGTGGGAAGCGTGTTGTCGGCCAGTGCCGCCCGGTTCTCCCAGGCCTGCGCCAGCACGCGCGAGGGTGCAGGGAGCACGGTGGGGGCGATGCCGCCGAGGCGTGCGCAGAGTTCCCAAATTAGGAGGAGGAGAGCGAATGCGACAGCGGCGGGGAAGATCTTGGCGACGGTCGAGATGACAGCCAATCTCCCCCTCAAGGGAGGAGATTGGCCGTCGCGACGGGCTTCGCCAATCGCCGACGTATGCCCTACTTGCGAAGTAGGATTGGGGACACTTCCCCCCAATGGATCAAGCCAAACAGCCACGACATCTACCTCGATAGATCGAGCTTGCGCTCAAGCCGCGGTCGGGCTGTTCGCCGAAATGGTGATGTCGAGCGTCACGTGACCGGCGCCGGGCCCGAAGCGGCAGAAGGCTTCGTTCAGAGTGGCGAAGACCGCGCCGGCGTCGCCGCGCAGCTTGGTGCAAAAATGCTTGGAGCGTTCGAAGACGCCCGACTGTTTCAGGAAGTCGATACAGCCATAGATCTCGTCCATGTGGTCGCCGGTGCCCATCACATAGAGCGAGAATTGCGCCGCCACCGGCTGATTGGTCGAAAGCGTGGCCTCGACGGCGCGCAACGCGGCGCGCTTGCGTTCGTCGAGCGGGATCGCCGGGCCGCCGATCTCCTCGGAGCGGCAGATCGGGTCATCCGGCTCGCCGGGGCAGCCGCGCGAGACGGCGGCCGACAGCACACAGTGCCTGCCGCTTTTGGCGGCCGCCACGAACAGGTCGCGCATGGCTGGGAACAGCACCTCGGGCGGCCCGACCAGCAGCGTTGAGATGTCGTCTGTCTCGATCCTCAGCCTGTCGCGGTAAGGATCGAGCGCGCCAAGCGCGCCAAGGATCACGCCGACGAAATCGTCGGCCATGGGATAAAGGGAAATCTGTGCGCCGGAAAACATGGCCCGCCTCGCTCCGCTGGTATTATCCAGATCAGCTTTAGGGTCCGGAGGCTTGCCGCCACCATCTCAGCCCCGACCGTACGGAGCACCCCTGTGGATGGCCGGGTTAAAGCACTGTTTGCGGTGCTGGGAAAGCGGTTTTTTGCGGTGTCAATTGGGCCAGGCGCCCATCTCCCTATGGGAGATGCCGGTGGTTATAAGATTTTTGTAATTTTCTTATAATAGCCTTGCGATCTGGATTGACGGCGCGCAAGTTATAAGAAAATCGCACAATTTCTATAACAGCTTCGTAGGAGCCGGGAGCGGCAATGAAAACCATCGATCTCGCCTATCGCACTCTTTATGCCGAGTTGGTGCAACGCAGCCTGGATGCCTCCTTCGAGACGGATTTCTCGACGGCAGGCAATTTCGTGCGCGTGCCGGTGAAGGGCCGCGACTACTGGTATTTCGAGGAAACCCACCCCGAGAAAACGCGGCGCTATGTCGGCCCGGCCGAGGATCCCGAGATCGCCAAACGGGTCGCGACCTTCAGGGAAATCAAGGACGATCTCAGGAGCCGCCGCAAGCTGGTCTCCACGCTTGTCCGCGATGCTGGCCTGAGCGCACCCGAACCTTTCACCGGCGACGTCGTCGAGGCGCTGGAAAGGGCCGGGCTCTTCCGCTTGCGCGCCGTGCTTATCGGCACGGTCGCGTTCCAGACTTATGCCGGATATCTGGGGGTGCGCCTTCCAGGTGCCGCGCTGCAGACGGGTGATGCCGGCTTCGCACAGTTCCATTCCGTTTCGGCCGAAGTGGAGGACAGCACGCCGCCGGTCATCGATGTGTTGAAGGCGGTCGACCCAACATTCCGCGAGATCCCGCACCGGACGGATGCTGGCCGTACGACGCAGTACGAGAACGCCTCGCGCTACCGGATCGAGTTCCTCACCCCGAACCGAGGCAGCGACGAGCACACGGACCACGCCAGTCCGATGCCTTCGCTCGGCGGCGCTTCGGCTCAGCCGCTGCGCTTCCTCGATTTCCTGATCCGCGATCCTGTGCGGACGGTGCTCCTGCATCGCTCCGGCGTGCCGGTGCTTGTCCCCTCGCCCGAACGCTTTGCGGTCCATAAGCTGATCGTCGCGGCACGGCGCGAGCGAAGCAGCGCCGCCAAGCGGGAGAAAGATCTCCACCAGGCAGGCTTGCTGGTCGAGGCGCTGGATGCAATGCGCAGACAGGACGACCTTGCCTATGCCTTCGCGGAAGCCTGGGGACGCGGTGATGCCTGGCGAGAGGCCTTGCGGAAGGGATTGAACCTGCTCAAGCCGGACAGGCACGAAATGGTTGATCTGGTCTTGGGAAAGGCGCTCGAGCAAGCCCGCATAGACCTTGATGACTTTCCGATGCGCCTGCGCTGAATCTCGCTCTCATGATGCAGTATCGTTCAAATCGTACGAATCCTACTTGATTGCTTTTCGTACATAAAGTACGATATTTCCCTTCCATTGAGGGGATTTGCTTGACCACCGCGAACCATGCCGCTTTTGCCGACCTCTCCCACCCGTTGTTGTCGCCTTTGCCGCTCGCCGAGCGCGAACGCCTTGCCGGCGCCTGGCGCATGGCCAACCAGGACATCGCCGACGACATCCGCTTTATCCGGCAATATCTGAAGGTGATCGCCGAAAAAGAGGAGCGGCTTTCGACCGGCGCGCTGGTGCATGGCCGCGTCTATGTCGAGGCGTGTGCGGCCTGGCTGCCGGAGACGGCGGCGCGGTATTTGCGCAACCTCAGGCTGATCAGCGAATGCGAAAGCGCGATGATCGCCGCGGGGGTGAGGTTTGCCCGCTCGAGCGATGCTTGGTGAGGCGCGTTCTCACCTCTTCATCGTAGAAGGGAAGGAATCCGGGTCGCCCGAAAAGCGAACAATCATGCTGCTGCAACCCTTGGCTCAGCGGGTCGAAAAATGCATCGTTTCACACAATCGCCAATTGGTGGACGCGGGCGAGCGGCCGGGCGTTAATTCTACGCAGGCGAAGGAGGGTAAAGCCGTAATACCAGGGAGGAATTCGTTTTGATGGACCAGCAAATCGACATCGGCATACAGCCCGACGATCAGCCCTACGAAGTCACTTCATTCGCCCGCAAGCATGGCCTGACGGTCCCGGTTGCCGACGCGGTGCTTTTCGCCAAAGGTCCGTCGCCGTCACGCGCAGCTTGCGACATGGCAGCGCTTGCCTTTCTCTGCGCGGTCGCGCGATACGCCGGAAAGCAAGGGAGGCAATAACCTTTCCTACCAGCTGAACTGCAGCCCCGCATTGCTGCCCACGTGACTGCCGGCGAAGGCGACGCCGAGCGTGCCGGTCAGCCGGCCGCCATGGTCGAAGCCTTCGCTCAGCACCGCGGTCCCGGTGATGCCCAAGCATTGGCTTGGCCGGCTTGGCCCAGTTGCCCTACGACATATCCGTCGACCGACATGGTCTTGATCAAGACGACTTTTCGCATGGTCGGCATAGCCTTCGGGCACAGTTCGCACACGGAGCGTCGCACCGTCACATGATCCGATGGAAAGGGGTGCAGGCCTTGGCTGGCGGTCAGCCCTTGGTCTTCTTGGAGGGGGACTTTGCCTTGGCAGGGCCCTTAGCGGGCTTCTCCGCCTTGGCCGCTTTCGGCTTGTCGGCCTTGGCGGCAGCGGCCTTTTTCGGGCTCTTGGCTTTCGGCTTGCCGGCCGCATCGATCTCGGCGGCCGCCTGGTCCCAATGCTCCATGTGGGCGCCTTCGGGCCGGCCAGCCTGCTCCCAGATCTCGTGCGCGCGCTGGCGAATGCGTTCGTGCTTATCGTCCGTCACTGTCGCCTCCTGATGTTGGGACGGTTCCCCGGCGCGAACATTAGCCGAATTTTCGCGTGACGTCTTCGGTATCACGAATAAGCGACCGACCTGGACGGCAATTTCGCTCAGTGTCCGTCGGTGACGACCGCGATGCCCAGATGCGCTGCCTTTTTTGTAATCAACCCGGCTAAATCCGCGTCAGAGCGGTCGGTCCCCGTGCGCTGGCGCAGCAGGGTGATCGCCTCGTGCATCGACAGGAGGCCAGTCCTATGCTCGGCCAAAAGCTTGTCGACTTGGCGTGCGATGTCAGGTGATTCGACGTGTGGATGATGCATGGCAACGACTCCTTCCGCGCTTCGTTGCCTCCCAAACCACTGCCTATCTTAGGCCTTATGCCCGGATGCGAAAAGAGCCCGATCCTTGCCCAGTGCTTCGGAGGATCGGGCTCTTCCAGGGCTGGATCTACTCGATCACCTGAACAACGCGGCGCGTGCCGGGATCGATCAGCACCGTATGGTCGTTGACGACCGCATAGCGGTACTGGACGTCCGGAACCTGCTGCAACTCGACCGTGTCAGGCACGGTCGAGCCGACGCCAAGCTCAAGGCCGAGCACATTGACCGAGGCGATCGGATGCTTGTGAACATATTCCTTGACCACGGTCTGCTGCTCGGGGGTGATGATCACCTCGTCCGCGGCCGCGATGCCGATGCCGGCCATCAGAGCCAGGCCGGCGACAGCTGGAATGAGGGTGGTTTTCATCGTTTCTCTCCTGTTGCGTTGGTGAGCTCCGCCCTGCCTCCGCAGGGGCGGAAACACGAGCAGGTCGAACATGGGAGCTCCCGGGGCAAACGCCGCCGGCAGGGTGTTGTTCCGTCAGCGGCGACTAATTGATTTGGCGGAACCTTCGCATCGGCTCCGCATTGGAAGGCATTGAAACTGCCCAAGTCTTTGAAATCCAAAGGATGCCGCAGTCATGCAGGAAGGCTCCATCAGAAGCGACATCGAACTTCGGCCCCCCGTGGCCATCGCGGTGGGTGCCGGCTTCAAGCGCGAGATCGCCTCTCTTACCGCGATGCAGAACTTTCTCAAGGAATGGCCCCAGGCCATGCGGGGCGGCAGCTACGCCAACGCATTCCGCGCCTGCGAGGCGGCGCGGAGCGGAGAGATCGATCTCGACAAGGCGCGGCAGGCGTTCCTGGTCTTCGCGCGGAAGGCCGGGATCGAATGGACAGGCGCCGATCCCGTCGCGGTGTTGCGCGAAGCGAAGATCAGGCGAATCCGGGCACGCGAGAGCCGGGCACCAAACCGGCACGTGCCTGGCTAGGCCCAGCCTCGACGCGTTCGGACTCACGCCATGCGACCGGCGTTGTCCTGCAAGCTTTGGGATTTGGCCGGCTGATCCTGGGAGCAAGCCGGGCGCCTCCCGGCGTCCATTTTGCTTTGCCTGCAGACCGCCGCCTCCCCGGCTGACGGTCGGCTGAATCGATCCGGGATCTCGATTGGTGGCCCTGTCAGTTCGGCGCCGATTCGCCCAGCGCCTCGGCAACGAAGGACGCGGCGATCAGATCGTCGGCCTCAATGCGTAGGGAGCCCTCGCCGCCCCCCATGATCGCCGCGACCTTCTGGAAAGCCTTCATCTCATGCTCGGTGATCCGGGCGTCTTGCATCCTGGCTTTGAGATGGGCAACACGCATCCCGAGCGAACGGGATGTTCCGATTTCTCGTTTCGACATGTTGGTCAAACTCCTCCTCGCCCCGCCCGTACTTGTTCGCCACCGCCCGTATCACGTTGCCATTGGTTTGTGGTGTCTATGAGACAACGTGAACCAGAGCCGCTAACTCAAGCGCTGAGGGAAGGTTCCGTTAGCACATGGTAACAAAATAATAATCGGTTAACGGCCCGTCGCCGTAACCAGGCGGCGGGCCATCCGATTTGGTGCGCTATCGATCAATCGAGGACCTTGACGATCTTGCGGGTACCGGGGTCGACGATCACCGTCCGGTTATCGACGACGACGTAACGGTATTTCACGTTCGGCACTTCGTGTAATTCGACCGTATCGGGAAGCGTGCTGCCGACGTTCAGCTCGACGCCCGGAATCTTAACCGAGGCCAAGGGCTGTTTATGCACGTATTCCTTGATCACGGTTTCCTGCTCCGGCGCGATCACGACATCCTGCGCGGCAGCAGCGCCAATGCCAGCAAGAAGCAGGAAGCCAGCGGCGGCGGAGGTGAGGTGCATTTTCATTGGTCGTCTCTCCTATGTGGATCTGAATCGAATCGCCTGAATGCTGCGCCTGCGATTTTCCACAGCGGGTCGGCATTGCCGTAACGCCGTTCGCCTACCCTTGTTCCTGCAAAACTGGACCGGCGCCTGCAAAAACAACTGCCGCCGTGTTCCGCGATCATCGCCTCCGACCGTGGCACCAATTTCGGAACAATGCGTTTCGGGCTGGGTTACCCATCCGAAGGGACCGACTTTCCGAGGAGAAATCCAATGAAACATCTGCTGATCACAAGCATGATCGCGCTCGGCGTCGGTTGCGGCGCCGCGATGGCGCAGACCGAGTCCGCGCAGCCGAGCGGCGGCGACAATAATTGCACGGCCGGCACGGCCAATTGCCAAAAGGGCGGCAAGACGGGCGGCCAGGCCCAGGGTGAGATGAAGTCGCAAACCCAGCAGAACGCCCAGGGCAAGGCCGGCGCAAACACCGAAGAGCAGGCTCAAGGCAAGACCAAGATGAAGACCGACGAGCAGGCTCAGGGTCAGTCAGGCGCCAATACTGACCAGAACGCCCAGGACAATACACAGCTGAAGAAGAAGCAGGCGCAGGGCAAGACTGGCACCAGCACCGAGCAGAACGCCCAGGGCACCACCAAGATGCAGACTGAGCAGAATGCCCAGGGCAAGACCGGTACGACCACCCAGCAGAATGCCCAGAACAAGACGAAGACCCAAACCGATCAGCAGGCTCAGGGTAAGACTGGCACGACCACCGAGCAGAACGCTCAGGGCACCACCAAGATGCAGACTGAGCAGAACGCCCAGGGCAAGACCGGTACGACCACCCAGCAGAACGCCCAGGGCAACACCAACGTCGAGACCGACCAGAACAAGACGGCGTCGATCAATAACGTGACGGTGGAACAGAAGACGCAGATCACGCAGGTCATTCATGAGAGCCATGTCGAACCGGTTCGCGACGTCAGCTTCGACATCTCCGTCGGCGTCGAGGTGCCGCGCCATAAGGTGCGTCTGCACCGTCTGCCGGCCCGGATCGTCAAGATCGTTCCGGCTTATGAAGACTATGAGTATTTCGTCTTGGCCGATGGACGCATCGTCATCGTCGACCCGGACACCTACAAGATCGTAGTGATCCTGAGCTGATCCAGTCAGCACAGTGGACAAAGGCCCGCCCAGGTGGCGGGCCTTTCTTTGCGAAGAGGCGTCAAAACAGCAGGCAGTCGCCCGCATTCACTGTGGTCCATCAGGCATGACTAGAATGTCGTCGGCTGTGGAACGATCCGGCGCAATTCCCAGTTGTCACAACGGAAGTCCTGCGTCCGTCGTCCCTGTCAAGGTCGGACGAAAGGGCAATGGGGCCGCCGGCAAATCGTTCAAGCTTGCGGTCCACCCGGAAAAGGTGCATGGGTCAAAATGGGTAGAGATATGGGCGAGATCGTCGTTGACCGAACGGGGTCGCGGCGCTCGAATGGGCAGATGTATTTTCCGCAGTTTCTTGTGGGAATGGTGGTTACGCTTCTGGTGGTCCTCGGTTGGATGTTTGCATCCACGGGATCTGTCTGGGCGGCATTGGGCTGGACAGTGCTTGCCGCCGTCATTCTGCAGGTGGGCTATTTCGCAGCGGTGCTGTGGCTCATCCAGCGCGAAGGCGCGACCGACGAGGCCAAGTCTAGCGAGGGCGCTGCCTCGCCCGCCAAATTGCCCGGCCCGTTCGAGCGGGACGGCATCATCCAGGCGCTACTGTCGCGCCTGTTTCCAAGGTTACCCTGAGCCACAGGCAGACAAGCGCGTCGCATAGCCTGGCGCGGAAGGCCAAGCGGCGCAAAAGCCGCTCGGCTATGAGGGACGTATCCTCAGCGGGTGGCGGTAGCCGTCGTTGAGCGCACCGTCTCCGGGGACGAGAAGACGACGAGGCCGAAGACCAGCACCGCGGCGGCGACGATCAGCGAGCCGATCGCCACGACCGGCTCGATCTCCGGGTGGCCTGCCGCCAGCATCCAGTAGAGCGCCGGCAGCATGATCACGATGCCGACCGTATAGAGGCCGTAATGGATCATGGCGATGCGGCGCTCGGCCTTGGCCGGGTTGAGCGCATAGTAGCCGCCGAAGATGGCGCTGGTGACCCAGCCAAGAAGGTTGATGTGAGCATGCGCCGGAAACGCACCGTGATCGCCCGAAATCGCCATCTGCAGTCCGGCGGCGACTCCCAGGATGAGAAAGACGATGGCCGTCTTGAAGAAGAGTTCCGATACCCGTGGCATTTGTTGTCCTCCCAATGCCTTTGCAGATCCGACTCTATGAAGTCTACATCGTGCAAGCCATATTAGCCATGACGCACCTAGTGGCTCTGCACAGGGATTATGACGGTTGCCGTTTGTCTTGGTGTGAGATTTTCCGTTCATGTCCGTGAAGTCAGCGCAAACGCTGGGGATTGGCTGAAGCCGCCCCAACCTCGTCATTCTATGGCGGAGCAAGGAGCGCAGCGACGCGCGCAGACCATAGAATCCTGTGTGTTGGTTCTGGTGTATGGTTGAAGTGGGAAGGAGACCGAATGAATCCTGGTCGTCCTTTCGGACAGGCCGTGGCATGGCTCGGTCCCTTCCCACCGGTGAACCATCAACCTGAACAGTTGCACGGGGCTGTCTCAAACCAGACCCCGCACCACAGGAAGAGGCGTGGATATGATAGCCCAGAACTATGTCGGCTGCGACATCTCCAAGCAGTGGCTGGACTTTTTTGATGAGACAAGCGGCCGTCTTCGGCGCATCGACAACCAGGCCGATGCGATCGCGGCCTACGTGGCGGGGCTTGATCCCAGCCGCGACTTCGTCGTCATGGAGGCGACAGGCGTCCATGACCGGCTGCTGCGCCATGCGCTGGCCAAGGCCGGCATGCCATTCTCGCGGCACAACCCGGCGCACACCCAGCACTATTCGAAGTCGACCAGACGGCGCGCCAAGACCGATCCTCTCGACGCCAGGATGCTGAGCGACTACGGCCGTCGCTATCAGCCTGAGGCCGAGCCGGCGCCACGCGAAGAAGGTAACGGCATGGATTCCAGGGTCTTCGCGACGGAGCTTCGCTCCTGCTCCGCCCTGGAATGACGATCGCGCTGGGCCAATCTCCAACCCATGCCGCCTGCCAATGCAAACGGAGCCGACCGGTCAAAATCCCTGTGCAGTGCCACTAGGTCGGCGTCGCTGCCGTGAGGTTTGGCGGCGGTTTTGAAAAAAATGGCTCGCCTCCTTCGAAGCGAGCCGAAAGGGAGCCGGGCTTGAGGTCGGCTCCATCCAGGTTGCCACCTGAATTCCAAGCAGAGCTAACGTAATAGAGCCCGGAATTTATCCCACCGCAACGGGGCAAAGGTTTTTCCGACGCGCGGCCGCTAGCCTTTGCCGATCGGCCATCGGACACAAGACGCCGCCGGCCAGCATATTTCCCCGATCAGCCAGCGGGCGAAAGCATGCGCTTCAGCGTCCCGTCCCTCAGCCAGAGCTGATGGTAGAGCGCCGCCACGACGTGGACGGCGATCAGCACGATGAATGCGGGCTTGGCAAGCGAATGGATGTCACCCCAAGGGTCGCCCTGATAGAACGCAAGAAGCCCGATTGCCGGCGTCGCCAGCAACAGCACATAGAACAGGCCGTGCGATGCATGCGCGGCGACCCGCATCCATCTCGATCCATGACCGGCGGGGGCCGGCACGCCGGATGCCAGCCTGAGGAGCAGTCGAACAAGCACAAGCGCAAGAACGGACAGGCCGACCCAGTAATGAGCTGAGCCTAGCGCCTGGTCGGTGGCCGATACCGGCTGGCCGTCTTCGGCGGCGTCCACGACGACCGTCATGCTCTCACCGAAGAAGAGCTGAAATAAAACCAGCGCTGCAATCAGCCAATGCAGCGCGATCTGAAAAATTGAATATCCATGTCTGGTTTCCATCGCGTCCGTTCCCCTGAATACAAGGCGTCCCACGCCTTCACGTTGTTGAATAGTCATGAGGACGGTGGCCGAATTTGGCTCGAAAGCTCCCGCAATTGTGGCCGCAACGTTACATTTTCGTATGGCGGGCATTCGCGCCGGCCTTGGCGGTTCGAGACCGGGACCGGCGCCTTGCAAGCGCGCAGCATTTGGGCAATGCTTGGGACCGGGGGAGTGGTTTCCGTAGTTTCGGAAGCGCGATTACATGTTCATCGACTACTACGAAATTCTGGAAATAAGCCCGAACGCCAATTCCGAGACCATCGAGCGGATCTTCCGCTACTTTGCCATGCGCTATCACCCCGACAATCGGGAAACCGGCAATGAATCGCGCTTCAGCGAGATCGTTGAAGCCAACAATACACTCCGCGACCCCGTCAAACGGGCTCAATACGATATCCTTTACCGCGAGCATCTGGGTCTTCGTCACGAACTCACGGAAGCAGCGCGCGACGGCGGTGGCATGGAGCGGGATTCCGTCATCCAGGCCAATCTGCTGTCGCTTCTCTATGTGAGGCGCCGGCGGGACGTCAACAATCCGGGCATCGGCGACGACGAACTCGAGCGCCTGTCCGGTTGCCCTCGCGAGCATCTGGAGTTCCACCTGTGGTACCTCAAGGCGAAGGGCTTCATCGGCAGGACCGAGAACGGCACGTTCGCGATCACCGTGGAAGGCATAGATCACGCCGGGGTCAAGCAGGGCCGGGATCGCCCTGACGTCACCCGCCTGCTCGATCACGCCGAATGAGCCGGTTTGCGTCGCCCAGATCGTCAAAGGCCCGCCTGCTGGCCTGAACCAGCGGCGGCCACGACGAAGGAACAGCTACATGCCATGCGCCATGGAGGACAAGAACAGCGTCAGTGACTAGTTCCCCGACGCAGGGATTTTGAAAGGTTGCCGTTTGTCTGGTGCAAAATTTCCATTCATTTCCGTGAAACCAGCACAAACCGCCGGGGATTGGTTGAAGCCGCCCCAACCTCGTCATTCTATGGCGGAGCAAGGAGCGCAGCGACGCGCGCAGACCATAGAATCCATTCCGTGACTTGGAAGCGCCGCCTCGGTGCAAGATTTTGCTCCGTTGCACGCCTTGGCGAAGGTAGCGGCATGGATTCCAGGGTCTTCGCGCGTCGCTTCGCTCCTTGCTCCGCCCTAGAATGACGATCGCGATGGGCGTTTCGGCCAATCTCCAACGCATGCCACCTGCCAACGCAAACAGAGCCGACCGGTCAAAATCCCCTTGCAGTGCCACTGGGCGTTGTGCGCCATCGAATACAAGGCGACTGAGCTCCGGCGCACTGCCGAAATTGGCCCGGCGCGCCGCGCCCGTCGCCCTGTCAACAAAAAACCGCCGGGCGAGGCCCGGCGGCTTTCGCTCGCCCTCCGGTCGGTTCTTCCGGCCTTATGGGGTTGTTGTGGTTGTCGCCGTGGCCGCGGCTTGCGCGTCGATCTTGCCCGCCAAAGTATCCTTGGCCCAGGCGGTGACGTCGGCGTCGACCGGCTTGTTGGCCATGTCGGCAAGGGCCGCGTCCAAGGACTCATTGGTGGGAGGCAATGCGTTGTCAGCCGCTGCCTGCGCATCGGCGATCGCCTGGGCGTCAGTGGTGCTGATCGTATCGTTCAGCGCAGTGATCTCATTTTCGAGGTCAGTGATTGTCTGGGGCGAAGTGGTCGAATCGGCCTGCGCCGCGGCCAGATTTGTCTCGAGAGTCGCCAGGGTGGTCTGGTCGGCGGCCAGCTTGTCGTTTGCCGCCTCAAGCGCGGCCTGTGCGTTCTGGGCCGCCGCGGCCTGCGTCACATAGGCCTGAATGCCGGCGAACTTCTTGCTCTTGGAATTCATATAGGCGTTGATGTTGCGCTGCAGCGAGTTCAGCCGGCCGAGCTTGGCGTGAAGGTTTTTCTCTTTCGGCGTCGCGGCAGTCGTGGTGTCGTCGGTCGAGCTGTCGTCCGACGTGCTGTCGGTGCCCTTGTTGTGGCCGCTAGCCGAAGCTGACTTACCATGCGAGGCGCCACTGTTGCCTTTGCCGTTGCCACCGGCATTGCCGCCATTGTTGCCGTTACCGCCGCCGTTTCCGTTGCCGCCGCCATGGCCGCCGCCATTGCCATGGCCGCCGCCGTTACCGCCGGCGCCGGCAAGCGCGGGGGCGGCCGCGAGCGCGAGAATAGCAAGGGATGCCAGAAGTGTCGTTCGCAATGTCATTGTGCTTCTCCGCAGATAAATCGTCACTATCGCCCAACCGCTAGGCAGCCTCTTATGAGAATTTCCTAATGACGTCGGATAAACTTTAAGCAATTGCGGTCGCGAAATGAGAGCATAGCTGCCATCGCCCGGAAATTCTCGCGAAAACTCCCTTTAACACGTTGAAATTTAACGGAAATACAAAGGGCCGAACCTTCGTGGGCCGTTTGGAACAATGAGGGCCCTTGTCGTGCCAGACCATGGTCCCAAGAGGCAATTGCCGCCGCGACAATCCCCTGCAATCGGGAATATGTGGACCATCGGAACCCTGTCGTGAGGTCAAGGTTAAACAAGCGAAGGGACATTGCCTAAAAGGACAGTCATCATGAAACGAATTCTTCTCGTTGCCGCTTTTGTTGCTTTGTCCTGTGGTCTGGCTACGGCCCAATCGGGAACGTCGTCGGGCACCTCGTCATCGTCATCAACGACGACGATGCCCAGCAGCCAGAGCACAGACACGACCACGACTAACTCGACCAACTCGAATTCAGCGAAGGACTGCGCGCCTGGGCAGCAGACCGGCAGTGCCAAGCAGGCGGCCCCTGGCCAACAGGACACGAGCGCCAAATCCAACGCTCCCGGCCAGATGAAAACCACAACGGAAGGCTGCTAGCCACAAGGCGCAAGTGGGCCTGGCTTTTGCCGGCCATCAGGCGGAAGGATTTGGATCTTCCGTGCCATCAGTCTCGGTCGGCGTGTCGGTTGCCATCTCCGGCTCCTGACCTTCGCCTGAACCGGTCGGGGAAAGCACGGTCAGGTCCATCCGGGCGATCCGGGACGCGGATTTTCCTTGCGCATTCGGCTCGCCGGTGTCCGTCTCAAAGACCGAGGCTTTCGCGAGGTGGCCGACGCTTTCGGCGCGCTTGCCCGGGAAAGTTTCCGACGCCCGGGGTCTGCTCGCTTGATGCACGGCGCCTGGGCCGTGCTGGCTTCCAACAAGAGAGGTCATGGCTGCGCTCCTGATATTGGATGACAGCAAATCCCTAGCATTCCTGGCTGGCGCCAGCCCTGCAGCTTTTTAGAGAATTCTAAGATACATCCGTTCGTCCCCCTAGCCGCCGACCAGGGGCACGGTCACCGAGGTGGTGTAGCTGATTGGGTAATCGCTGAAATAGGGGAAGCTGATCACAAAGGCATAGCTGGCGTTGACGTGTGCCATGCGGAACCCGCCGCTCGCCGGATCGGTGTTGATGGTGACGTTCACATTCCGCAGGCCAAGCGCCTGAAGCTTCTGTGTGGCGACGGCCTGGATGTCGGCCTGCGTCAGCGTGTTGTTGAGCTGCAGGGAGCGCGCTGAGGCTTCGAGCGCGTAGCGCACGCTGGATACGCTGTTCATCGACCAGCCGAAGGCGAAAATGCCGAACAGGAGCATGATGAGAAAAGGCGCGACCAGCGCGAATTCGAGACCGGCGCCCCCCGCTTCATTAGCCGCAAATGCCGAAAGCCGGAGTCTTCGTTTAGCGCACACGGACCACCTGCACATGGCCGATCGCGGTATTGTCTGGGTATGGACCAAAGGTGAAGGGCGGGATCCAGGTGCCGGATGCCTGAATCTGGACGTAGACGGACGGCGCTTTCGGTCCACTGCATAAGGTCGACGCATCGACCACGGTGGTCCCGCACTTGTAGATGCGACTAATCGTAACCTGCGCGTCGGAAGGCTTGTTCTCCCAGCTCGCCAGCGCGACAGTCTGGGTCGCGCTGTCGTCAGCGGAGCCAGCCATCACGAGGTTGGCCGCCGTCTTCACGCCGGCGCGCATCGACAGCGAACCGTTAACATAGGACCAGCCGTCCATGATTCCGAGCAACGCCGCACATAGGACGGGCAAGACAAATGCGAGTTCCACCGCGGCGATGCCCGATTCATCGCGAATGGCCGGCATCAATCGACGGGCAGCGGATTTCACTCGACCACCGCGACCGACTGAGCGGCCGGGATGTCCTTCATCCCGAGGCTCGAGCAGTCCTGATTGATGGTCGAGTTGCCCGACCACTGGATGGTATCGGCAACGACCTGTGTGCAGCCATTCACGCCCGAGAAATTGCCGAGATAGTTGACCTGTTGCCTGGGAAAATAGATTGCGCCGGTCAAAAGCGAGGTCGCGGTGCCGTTGAAGGTGCTTTGCGCGGCGGTCCCCGTCCTGTCGCCGTAGAACAGCACGCCCGAATAGGTGCCCGTGGTCGGGGCGGCAAGCGTCACGGTGGCGTTGCCGTTCATGCTGACAGTGTTGCTGCCGGCCATGAAGATCGTAACGTCGCTGCCTTGGATGACGGCACTCGCATTGATCTTCAAGTCGCCCTGGACGACGTAAACACCGGGGGAAAGCGTGATATTGCCGTTGAGGCTCATGCCGCTGCAGTAGGTCCCGGGCTGGATCGTTTGCGTCGTCTTGTTGCCGTTGATCTTCTGGCATGGGCTCGTGGTCGCGGGAGCCGGCAAGCTGGCGAACGGATCGGCCGCCGGCAGCGCCTGGGTGATCGGGGCCTTGCAGACCATCGTTGGCGGATTGTTCAGCACCATGCCGCCGGCGCTAATCAGACAGTCGGTCTGGACAGCCGCCGAGCCCTGGATCTTGATTGCGTCGGAGGCGTTCGAATTCGCCATGTCAATGCAGCCGATTTTCTTCGCGTTGGTGCTGCCGGAGAAGAGCAACGCCTGCGAGGCCGTGAGACTGAGAGCTATGTCGCAAGCTTTCGAAGCGTCGGTGATCAGCGCCACCGCCCTCGCCCGCTCCGGCACCTTTGTCTGGGTGAAGATGGACGTGAAGATCCGGTCGAGATCCTGGTTAAGGATGACCTCGACCGCCTTCTTGGCCGTGTTCGGTCCCGACGCCGGCGGGGTGTTGACGACGATGGTGCCCGCACCAAGGCCATTCGAGGCGGCTGATGACGCGGCGGCGGCGGTGATGGCATCCGTGTTGGATCCGGCGATCTTTTCCAACGCGCCCGCATAGGCGGCCGCGTCGGCGATCGCCTGCAGCTTCAGGCTCGAATAGTACCAATAGGAGGTCTCGACGCCGAGCCCGGCGCCGCCGACGACGACCGGCAGGGTGAGCGCGAAAATGGTGGCGACATTGCCGCTCTTGCCTTCGCAAAAGCGTCGAAAAAAAAGTCGAGAAAAAAACTGTCTGAAGAAACGACCCGAAAAGGCCATGGCCGAGCGCGCCCAAGCTATCCCAGTCGTCAGGTCATCATTGCCATGTGAACGAATGCCTAATTATTTCGTTCGATTTTTGCCGGTGGGACCCTAGCACTCCGCTGCCCCCACCTTGCGCCGCGCACACTAAGACTTAAGGCCTATAAGACATCGGACTTAAGGTTTAAGTGCCGGTAAAACCATGCATTTTAGCTCTTTCTGCATTTTATCTATTTTGGAAATCGGCCGTAGAGACGGCGCGCATATCACATCTCGCAGGTCTGCGAGGATGGGGTCCATGTTGAGACGTTTTTTGGCATCGAGGCGCGGCAACTTTGCAATCGCGGCCGCGGTCGCCATGGTGCCGCTTATGCTTGGCGTGGCGGCATCCGTCGACCTGATAGGCACGAGCGACGACGCCGCGCAGTTGCAGAACTCGCTGGACGCGGCCGGCTTGGCGATCGGCACGAAATACCTGCCAGGCATGTCGGCAAGCGACGTGCAGCAACTCGGCCAGACCTTCTTCGCCGCAAATATGAGCGCAGCCGACGCGCAGGAGCTATCGGGCAGCCTCGCCGCCTTCCAGGCCAGCGCGAGCGGCAATCCGGGCGCCTATTTCATTTCGCTGTCGTCGAGCGTCAGCCGGCCGGCCTTCATCAGCGGCATGCCGGCCTGGCAGGCGACGCGCACCGCCTCGGTCAAGCTCAAGCCCGGCGCGCAAGCCTGCGTGCTCGCGCTCGATCAGCATGCCGGCGGCGCGGTCCACCTGCAGGGCTCGACCAATGTGGCGATGGACGGCTGCGTGATCGCGGCCAATTCAGACGCGCCCGACGCCGTCAACCGCGGCGGCTCGGCGATCCTCAGCGCCGGCTGCGTCTCGACGGTCGGCGGCACGCAAGGGCTGACGCCGCCGAACGCCACGCTTTCCTGCGGCGCGCCGCATGAGAACCAGTATGCTTCGTTCGATCCGCTGGCCGACGTCGTTCCTCCCGCCTACACGCTCTGCCTGCCGGTGCCCAATGGCAAAACGGTGACGCTCTCGCCGGGCACCTATTGCGACAAGACCTTGTCGGGAAAGATCACCCTCAATCCGGGCACCTACATCATGCGCAACGTCACCATAAAGCCGGGCGGCAACGGCAGCCTGAGCGGCCAGGGCGTGACGATCTTCCTGATGGAGAACTCACAACTCTATATCAACGCCAACGAGCAGGTGAACCTGTCGCCGCCCACCAGCGGCCCCTACGCCGGAATCACCATCTACCAGGCTCACGGCAACACCCAGGCGCTGACGCTGAACGGCGGATCGGGCTCCGTGGTCAGCGGCTTCATCTACGCCCCGGACGCCGTCATCACCTATGCCGGAAATTCGGACATGAACGCCCAGGGCAGTTGCCTGCGGCTGGTCGGCGATACCATCTCGATGACGGGAAACTCGGCCGTGAAATCGGATTGCACGGCCGAACTCGGAGGCCGGACGGCGTATGCGGGCCGGATGATCACCCTGGCGAAATGAGCGCCAACCTCCTCCGCCAGGAGGAGGGGGAGATTGCGCCTAGCCGACAATGTCCGCGCCCGCTCGCTCGTCGAAGAGCACGGCGCAGCCGCGCTTGAGCGCGACCTGCGTCAAGGCGTTGGCCGCGTCCTCATCCGACGAGACGAAATCGCCGGTCAGGACGCGCAACTCCTCGACGGCCCTCGACATCGGCACAATACGGCCGGCCGAACGGTCGCTCACGCAGGCGTCGATGACGCACAGAAGATCGATGAGGTCGAAATTGTCCATGGCGGCCTCCGCCAGCGCCATCCCTTCGTTCCGTCAACGGCCCGGGGCGCGGACTGGTTCCCGCGCCCGGTTTCATCCGCGCGGCCTGGCGGGCGCGAGCTTGAGATCGAAACGGGCCGGCAGGCATGGCTCGAGGCAGGCTCGGCGCAGCGATCCGGTCGCAATCGTATCGATCGGAAGAAGGATCACCATACGGGCCTGGCGCTCGGGCCAGAGCGGCCTGCCGAAGACGAAAAAGACGCCGCCGACCAGGCCGGCCAGAAGCAGCGCGGCAAACAGATTGGCGATCATCTTACCGGGTTGCACGGCCCGCAACTCCAGGAGCGGTTTCAGGGAAAGGCGTGCCCGCCATATCGCAGGAATAGCGGGCACGCCGTGGTCAACCGCCGATGAAGGGACTTTGTCCGGCGGCTTGCTAGCCAATGATTTTGGTGCCGTCGTTGTTTCCTGAAAATAGGCGTCTCAGGCCTCTGCGTTCGTGCGATGGGACTTCGGTCCGAAGATGGCCCGGGACCGTCGCCCGAGGGTCGGAATATCAGCCTCCCACGACAATGCGCCAAGCATTCGGCTGAACTCGCGGTCGCCTCAATTAATTAGCAATCGCTCATAATAAGGCTTATGAATACAGTCGCGGTCGCCGACGATCGCAACGTCAGGCGCCGCTTCACACATGGGAGGGATACCATGGCCGAAGTTGCAATGAAGGTGACGAAACTCGAATCCAAATCGCACAACAATCCCGACGAGGTCCGCGCGCCCGCCAAGACGCGTGTCGAGATCGTGCGGCTGCCGGGCTATACGCTCGGGCGGATGAACATGCAGCCGGGCTGGAAATGGTCCGAATGCGTGAAGCCGGTGGTCAAGACCGACAGCTGCCAAGTCTCGCATGTCGGCTATGCCGTGTCCGGCTCGATCACCATACGGATGACCGACGGCACGCAAAAGACCATCGAGGCCGGCACTTCCTACACCATCCCGCCCGGCCACGACGCCTGGGTGGAAGGCAACCAGCCGTTCCAATGCATCGAGGTGCTGAGCGCCGAACAATACGCCAAGCCGGCATAGCGCAGACAGTCGCAATTTACGTTCAGAAGCGAAGGAGGGATCGCCTCGCGAGGCGATCCCTCCTCAGCCTGCGGCGGCATCTCCCGCGCAAAGGTCACGCGCACAACCGGCGTTCTATCTGTGGCTGCGCCCCCAGTTGTGGAAACCTGCACGGCCAAGCGTGGTGGCTTGACAGAGAGCTTCTTTTGTTCTCTTTATGTTCCGTTAATTCCCCTTACAAAAGACGCAGCTAATGCTGCAATGCCACACAAATGGCCATGGGAGCGCGCGATGGCCGCCACGAACACCGCCGCGGCCGCCACCATCCTGCATGCCGACCTCGACGCCTTCTACGCCTCGGTCGAGCAGCTGCTCGACCCGTCATTGCGTGGCAAGCCGATCGCCGTCGGCGGAGGCGTGGTGCTGGCGGCCTCCTATGAGGCGAAAATCTTTGGCGTGCGCGGCGGCATGCCGGGCCGCAAAGCGCGCGAGCTCTGCCCTCAGCTCATCTTCGTCGGCGGTCATTTTTCCGAGTACCAGCGCCTCGGCGACGCCGCGATCAAGGTGCTCGACGATTTCACGCCGGCGGTCGAGCGCATCTCGATCGACGAGGCTTTTGCCGACGTCGCCGGCTGCACGCATCTGTTCGGATCGCCGCAAGAGATCGCGCGAAAAATCCGCGAGCGGGTGAAGGCCGAGCTCGGTCTGCCGATCTCGATCGGCGTGGCGCGGACGAAGCATCTGGCCAAGATCGCCTCGCAGGTGGCCAAGCCCGACGGGCTGGTGGTGGTCGAGCCCTGCAGCGAGCTCGCCTTCCTGCACGACCTGCCTGTCACGCTGATGTGGGGTGTCGGCCCGGCGACCAAGGCCAGGCTGGCCGAGATCGGCGTCGAGACGATCGGGCAGCTGGCGCGCACCCATAGCGGCGCGCTGGAGCGGCTGATCGGCCACGCCGCCGGCCAGAAGCTTGCCGCGCTCGCCTGGAACCGCGACCCGCGAAAACTCGAGACACACCGCCGCGCGCATTCTGCCGGCGCGCAATCGGCGCTCGGCAGGAAGCCGGCGGTGCCGCGCGTCTTCGTGCCGACGCTGCTGCATCTGGCCGACCGCGTCGCCAGCCGCCTGCGCGCCAAGGACCGGCCCGGGCGCACGGTGACGGTGCGGGTTCGCTTCGCCGATCTGCGGGCAGTGAGCCGCTCGATCACGCTCGACCAGCCGATCCAGGCGACCGCGATGCTGGCGGAGATCGCCGAGGAACTGGTGCGCGGCGTGCTTGCCGCCCATCCGGACGAGAGGGACATCTCGCTGCTCGCCATCTCCGTCTCGCATCTGGAGGAGCATGCCGAGCTGCAGCTCGAACTGCCGCTCGGGCTGGCGGACGAGAAGCTGAGGCCCGGCAGCCGCAAAGGTCTCGCACGCTTCGGCGCCGACCGGGCGATGGACAAGATCCGCCAGCGCTTCGGCAACGAGGCGGTCGGCTACGGCACGGTGGCGCTGGAAGGCCCGCGCTCGGTGCCGGACGGGTTTAGGGAATTGGCCGAGAAGGAGTTGTGAGTGGCTAAGGCATCTCCTCTGGCGGCATTGGAGATTGGCGAAAGCCTAGGCGCCGTCCGTGCGCTACGTACCGACCGCTTCGGGTAACCTCCCCATCCGTCGGCGCGGGCCGGTTTCCGATTTGTGAAGTTACGCGTTCCCCCACTTGCAAGAACATCGGTGCTGGGCTCGATTGCCCAAAGCCAGGCTTAAGGACGCCGGAGAGGCAAAGGGGGCCGCGATGGAGCCGATTGCGGCGGGATCACCACCGGACGCGGATGGCAGCGCGCCCGAGCGCTACGATCTCGGCCTCTGCCTGTCGGGCGGTGGCTACCGCGCCATGCTGTTTCATGCCGGCGCGCTATGCCGCCTCAACGAGGCCGGGCTGCTCCAGAAACTCGACATGGTAAGCTCGGTCTCGGGCGGCTCGATCGCCGCCGGGCTGCTGGCGGTGCTTTGGCCACGTTTCGCCTTCGTCGACGGTGTCGCCGCCAATTTCAATATCTATCTGGACAGGATCCTGGAGTTCTCGAAAGTCTTCCTCGACGCGCCGGCGATCCTCAAAGGTCTGCTCAACCCGTTTTCGAGCGCGGCGCGCGAAGTCGCCGCCTGCTACGAGAAACATCTGTTTGCCGGCTCGAGGCCGATGTTGAAGAGCCTGCCGGAAAAACCCTGGTTCGTGTTCTGCTCCAGCAATCTCGGCACCGGCTCGCTGTTCCGGCTGTCGCGGCGCTACATCGCCGACTATCGCATCGGCGTCGCCTACCAGGCCGACCTGCCGGTGGCTCTCGCGGTTGCCGCCTCTTCGGCCTTCCCGCCTTTCCTGTCGCCGCTGCGGCTCGACCTCACGCCCTTCGCGTGGAAGAACGACAAGCTCGACCCCTCTGTCGGCCCGCCGGTGCCGCCGCGGCGCGCCGTGCTCACCGATGGCGGCGTCTACGACAATCACGGCATCGAGCCGGCGCTGAAACGCTGCCGCTGGCTGCTGGTCAGCGACGCCGGCGCGCCGTGGCAGGCGTCGAGCGCCGGCTATCGGAACTGGTTCTCGCAGTTGAAACGCGTGCTCGACACCACCGACAATCAGGTGCGCTCGCTCAGGCGCCGCGATCTGGTGGCGCGCTTCCAGGCAGCCAAGGACGCCGACGATCGCGGCCTGGCCAACGACGCGACCCGGCCGGGCTATGCGGCGACGCGCGGCGTCTTCTGGTCGATCGCAAGCAAGCCCGACACGACCGAGCCGACCTTCGTGCAGACCGCCGCCACCGCGCCTGCCGATATCGGCACCTCGCTGCATTTCCTGGGCAGCGAAGAGACGGTCGACCTGGTGAACTGGGGCTATTGCGCCGCCGACCAAGCGCTGCGCGGCTGGTACGAGCCGGCAGTGGCTGCGGGCAAGGGCGTGCCGCTGAAAGCGGGCGACGTGAAGCCCGGGCGCTGCGCGCGAGTGTCGAGGATGTTGATGAGTGGCTTCAAGGTTTGAGGGTGCTCGAACCGCCAATCTCCCCTCTTGTGGGGGAGATCAAGCGCTCCGCCGTTTTCGCCAATCGTCATCTTGGCGCAATCCAAACCGGTTCGTGCTGGCATCCCCCCGTGCTAACAGGGACGCTTTGAACCTCCGGGCGGGTTCCGCCCCCTAACAGCCAGGATGGACAGCGACATGGCGATAGAAAAGGTAGCTTTGGTGACGGCGGGCGGCAGCGGCATGGGCGCAGCGGCGGCCAGGCGCCTGGCGGCGGACGGATTCAAGGTCGGCGTGCTGTCCTCCTCGGGCAAGGGCGAGGCGCTGGGCAAGGAGCTCGGCGGCTTCGGCGTCACCGGCTCCAACCAGTCGAATGAGGATCTGAAGCGCCTTACCGATGGCGCGGTGGAACGCTGGGGCCGCATCGACGTGCTGGTCAACAGCGCCGGCCACGGGCCGCGTGCGCAGATCATCGAGATCAGCGACGAGGACTGGCACAAGGGCATCGACACCTATTTCCTCAACGCCGTGCGCCCGACCCGGCTGGTGACGCCGGTGATGCAGAAGCAGAAGGGTGGCGTTATCATCAATATCTCGACCGCCTGGGCCTTCGAGCCGAGCGCGATGTTCCCGACGTCGGCCGTGGCGCGCGCCGGGCTTGCCGCCTACACCAAGATCTTCGCCGACACTTATGCCGCCGACAACGTCCGCATGAACAATGTGCTGCCCGGCTGGGTCGACAGCCTGCCGGCGACGAACGAGCGCCGCGAGAGCGTGCCGATGAAGCGCTACGGCACGTCGGATGAGATCGCCGCGACGATCTCGTTCCTCGCCTCGGACGGAGCCGCCTACATCACCGGACAGAACATCCGCGTCGATGGCGGCATCACAAGAGCAGTGTAAGCCGCACGGCCGAGGGACAGCGCCCGGCATAGCCGGGCGACACGTCATTTGCTGCGGCGACGATGCAGCAGCAAAAGAACACCAAGCAACGCAACGGCGGCGACCACGTTGCCCACAACGTTGTTCCAAAAACGCGCTGGGTCGTCCGCACACGAAATCCAGCTGAGCCTTCCCCGGATCTCTCCGGTCTTCAGGCCGCAAGCAAGGTTATAGATCGCGAAGGCGGCGAGTGCCGCCATCACGACAAAGACGGCGTCGTTTTTGTTGCGATCCATGGAGCACGTCTAGCTGCGTCCGATGAAATTTTGCTTATCGCGTGCGGACGACGCGGGCGGCGCTGCAAGTCATCCGGGTCTGCGGGAATTGAGCACCCACAGAAAGGCTATCGAAGCCACCAGGACGATCGAATTGCCGACCACGATGTTCCAAAAACGTGTCGGATCATCTGCCAAAGCGACCCAATGCAACTTGCCGCGGACTTCGCCTGTCTTGATGCCGCAGGCAATGTTGTAGATCGCGATGGCGGCGAGCGCCGCCATCAGCACAAACAGGTCATTGTTCTTGTTGCGATCCATGGGAGCGGCTTTTAACAGCACTTGGTGAAATTTTGCTTACCTTGGGTAAGGCGGCGGCCGGAAGACCGACCGCCGCCCGCTCTCATCTTGACGCAATTCCAGTAGGTTACGGCGAATGCGCCGGAACCTACGCACTTTTCCTGGAATTGCTCCGACCTTACTGGTTGATCTCGGGCTCGACGAGCTTGGCCAGGTTGCGCAGCGATTCCTGCCAGCCGAGATAGCAGGCCTCGGCGGGGATGGCGTCCGGGATGCCGGCCTGGGTGATGTTGATCTCGGTGCCTACCGAAACCTTCTTCAGGATCACGGTCACCTCGATCTGGCCCGGCAGGTTGGGATCGTCGAAGCGGTCGGTGTAGCGCAGGCGCTCGCTCGGAACCAACTCGACAAATTCGCCGCCGAAGGAATGGCTGTCGCCGGTGGTGAAATTGCGGAAGGACATCCTGTAGGCGCCGCCGACCTTGCCCTCGAACTCGTGGACCGTGCAAGTAAAACCGTTTGGCGGCAGCCATTTCGCCAGCGCATCGGCCTCGACGAACGCGCGGTAAACCTTCTCCGGCTTGGTCGCCAGGACGCGGTGCAGTTGAATGGTGCTCGGCATGTCTCGATATCCCTTTTCGGTTTGGCTGATCGATGGCCCAAGGACGGTTGGACTCCGGCCTATCCGACAGAGGCTGTCAAATTTTTTCTGCCCGCACCTACCGTGCGCCTTCCAATGCAGGAGCGGATATTAAGCTAGGATCAGGCTGGGCGTCCGCGGCGCGGGCTGGCCGGGCGGAGCTATCTCAAGCGCCGCTTCAGGCGGGCGTCGTTCTCGCGCAGCATGAGCGGACCAAAACCTTGCAAAAATTAAGTAAAATTGAAAACGGCTCGCCTCATAATTGTATTAGGCCTCACTTATTCTATCTGCATAAAATATCGATAAAAAAACCGGTAATTTTCACTGTACTAAATGCTTGTTTTCGGGAACGATAGCCCGTGCTGCAAGTTGGTTCGGATCAGGCACTTGAACTTGCAACGAGCCATCCGGGCGGGGCAGCGCGGAAGGAGTGTCCGATGAGTTTCGTTGTCAACGCGGTAGGCGTTCCTCTTTATTATAGCGGGGCTTCCAATCATTGGTTTTCGGCAACGTCCGGACCGACATTCAACGGCAGCAGCGGCAACGACTCCATCTGGGCCACCAGCGGCGTCAACGTCACCATGTATGGAGGCGCCGGCGACGACATCTATTACCTCTATTCGGCGGGCAACAAAGTGGTCGAGAACCCTGGGCAGGGCGTCGACACGATCAACACATGGATGAGCTACACGCTGCCGGACAATGTCGAAAACCTCGTCGTCACCAACGCTCACAACTACGCCTTCGGCAATGCGCTGGACAACATCATCACGGCCACGGCGGGCGGCCAGACGATCGACGGCGGCGCAGGCAACGATGTCCTGATCGACGGCGGCGGCGGCGCCGACACTTTCATCATCGCGAAGGGCAATGGGAGCGACTCGATCGTCAATTTCGCCTCGAACGACACCGTGCGTCTCGATGGCTACGGGTTCACATCGTTCGCGGCCATCCACCAGAACATGATCCAAGCGGGACCCAATGTGGTGCTGAACCTCGGATCGGGCGAGATCCTCGAATTCAAGAACATGACCATCGACAAGCTGCAGCCCAACCAGTTCGAGCTGCCGATCGACAAGTCCGGCATGACGCTGTCCTTCAGCGACGAGTTCAACACGCTCAATCTTCACAACGCCCAAGGCGGCACCTGGGACACCAATTTCTGGTGGGGGGCGCCGAACGGCAGCACGCTCACCCGAAATGGCGAGCTGCAGTGGTATATCGACGCCAATTACGCCCCGACCAGCTCGGTGCATCCGTTCAGCGTGCAGGACGGGGTCCTCACCATCACCGCGGCGCAGGCACCGGCCGACATCAAGCCGCTGATCAACAATTACGAATACACCTCCGGCATCCTGACCACGCATGACTCCTTCTCGCAGACCTATGGCTATTTCGAAATGAAGGCCGACTTGCCGGAACACGCCGGCGCCTGGCCGGCCTTCTGGCTGCTGCCGGAAGACGGCTCCTGGCCGCCGGAGCTGGACGTGATGGAGATGTACGGACAGAAACCGAATTCGCTGCTGATGACCGCGCACACCAACCAGACGGGCCAGCACACGATGGTCGGATCCACCGTGAACGTCATGGACACCGCCGGCTTCCATACCTATGGCCTCCTTTGGACCCCGGACAAGCTGGTCTGGACCTATGACGGCATGCAGGTCGCCGAAGCGGCGACGCCGTCCGACATGAACAAGCCGATGTACATGCTGGTGGATCTCGCGATCGGCGGCCAAGCCGGCGCGCCGCCCGACCATCTCGCCACGCCGGCCCAGATGAAGATCGACTATATCCACGCCTACACGCTGGATGAGCTGCAGCAGAGCCATTTGAACGTCACGGGCGAACACACAGCCTAGGCGGCCGAGCCAATGTCACAGGAGAGCGCTCCGGGTGCGATCAGGCAGGCCGGCCTGCGGCCGATGTTCCTGCGCGCCGTGACCGATGTTGGCCTGTTCTCGCTGCTCATCAACCTTCTGCTCCTGGTCATCCCGCTCTACCTGCTCCAGGTCTATGACCGGGTGCTGCCCTCCTCCAGCGTCGAGACGCTCGTCTATCTGTCGGTCATCGCAGTCGCGGCGCTCGGTTTCCTCGGCTTTCTCGACGCCGTCCGAGCCGTCTACACGCAGCGCGTCGCGGCGACGGTCAATGACAGGCTTGGCGCCAGAGCGTTCGCCGCTTCGCTCGGTTCCGGCAATGCGCCGTCGCCGCTCACCGACCTTGCCTCGGTCTGCGCCTTCATCCGCTCGCGCGGTGTTTCGGTGCTGTTCGACCTGCCCTTCGCGCCGGTCTTTCTTGGCCTGCTCTATCTTATCCATCCGCTGCTGTTCTGGGTCACGCTCGGCGGCGCCACGCTGCTGGTCATCCTGGTCGTGGCCAACCAGCTTGCTATCGGCAGGAACGATGCGCTCTCGGCGGAGCGTTCGGCCTTGGCCAGCCGGGCCGAGCAGGCCTTCGCCCGCAACGCCGAGACGCTGCGCGCCATGGGTATGGTGGAGAACGCCGCGCGCGCATGGGGCCGGCATGTGTCGGAGGCGCTTGCCCTGCATGACCGCTCGGCCGGCGCCAACGCGATCTTCAGCGGCGCTTCCAGGGCACTGCGCATGATGCTGCAGCTGGCGATCCTCGGCACCGGCGCCTGGCTGGTGCTCAAGGGCCAGATGACGGCCGGCATGATCTTCGCTTCCTCCCTGGTGTCGTCGCGCGCGCTGCAGCCGCTCGACCAATTGATTGGTTCCTGGCGGCAGCTCGGTGAGGCCAGGCGTGCCTGGACGCGCCTGGGGACCGCGCTCGCGGCGCAGCCGGCAGAGACGCGCAAGCTCGTCTTGCCCGACCCGACCGGCGCGATTTCGGCACAGGATCTTTTCTTCATCGCGCCAAATGCCGCCTTTGGCGCCGAACCCATTCTCAAGCGGTTGAATTTCGCGATTCAGGCCGGCGAGGCGGTGGCGATCGTCGGCCCAAGCGGTGCCGGAAAGTCGACGCTGGCGCGGCTGGTCGTCGGGGCCGCCCGGCCGAGCGGCGGTACGATCAGGATCGACGGCGCGGAGCTCAGGACATGGGACGAAAACCAGCTCGGCCGGCATATCGGCTATCTGGCGCAGGAGGTCGAGCTTTTCCCCGGCTCGATCGCCCACAACATCGCCCGCTTCGACGCGCAGGCGGACGACGCCGCGATCGTGGAAGCGGCAAAGCGCGCCGAGGCGCATGAGCTGATCCTTTCGCTGCGTGACGGCTACCAGACAATGATCGCCGGGACGCTGTCGGGCGGCGAACGGCAGCGGATCGGACTGGCACGCGCTTTCTACGGCAATCCGCGTATCCTGGTGCTGGATGAGCCGAGCACGCATCTCGACGGCGCCGGAGAGACGGCACTGGAAGCGGTGCTCGCGGCGGCCCGCGCTGCGGGCGTTACCACGATCGTGATCACGCATCGCCCCTCGATCGCCACGGCTTGCGACCGTGTGATGGTCTTGCGCGGCGGCGCGATCGAGGCGTTCGGACCGAGCGCCGAGGTGCTGCGCCAGCCGGGCAAGCAGCGGAACACGGTGGTCACAGGATCGTTCGCGCCGACCATCCGCGCCTCGCACAGCATCGCCACGGGTCCTGGACGATGACGCAGAGCCTCATCCTCGAAAGCCGCCCGCGCATTGACTTCCGGCGCACGGCCGTCGCCGGCTACGCGGCGATCGCGCTGATGGTCGGCGGCTTCGGCTTTTGGGCGGCGAGTGCGCCGCTGGCAGGCGCAGTGATCACGCAGGGCACAATCGCGGCGACCGGCGGCAACATCCTGATCCAGCATCGCGAGGGCGGCATCATCAGGCAGTTGCTGGCGCATGAAGGCGACCGCGTGCGGGAAGGCCAGGACCTCATCCTGCTCGACCGGACCGCCGCGGAAGCCGATCTCAACCGGCTGACGAGACAATGGATCGCGCTCAAGGCCAGCGCGGCGCGGCTGGAGGCCGAGCGCGACGGCCTCGCCACGCTGGCGCCGATCGCCGAGCCCGCGCCGGCGCCGTTCCAGCAGGAATTCGAAAACCTCATCCGCGAGCAGCAGAAGGAATTCGACGCCAGGCTTGCGCGGTTCCGGTCGGAGCGGTCGATCCTGGCGCAGCGCGTCGCCATGCATCGCGAGTCGGTCAAAGGGCTGAACGCGCAGAAGACGGCAATCGAGCAGCAGGCCGAGGTGGTGAAGAAGGAGCTCGGCATCAAGACCGACCTTCTGAACCGAGGCCTTACCGACCGCAGGGAATATTCGCAGCTTTTGCGCTCGGAGGCCGACCTCGTCGGCCAAGCCGGCGCGCTGGAGGCGGACCTCGCCTCGGCCAGCACGCAGATCGTGGAAGCGGAGGCGCAGACCGAACGCGCGACCACGCAGCGCGTCGAGGAGGCGCTGACGAAGCTCGACGATGTGCGCACCAACCTCGCAGACATCGAGGAGCGGATGCGCGCCGCGCAAGCGGTGCTGAAGCGCACGACGATCACCGCGCCGGCCGCGGGCATCGTCGTCTCCTCGACCTACAATTCGCAAGGCAGCGTGGTCGCGCCCGGCGAAAAGATCATGGAGATCCTGCCCACGACCTCGGGCCTGGTGGTCGACGCCAGGCTGCGGCCGAAGGACATCGACCAGGTGCATGTCGGCCAGCAGGCAAAGCTCCGGCTGTCGGCGCTCAACACGCGCCTGACGCCGGAAGTCCCGGCCACGGTGAGCGAGATCTCTGCCGACCGGTTGATCGACGAGGCCACCCACGAACCCTATTTCCGCGCCAGGCTGAAGATCGCTGATGCCCTGCCCCCCGGCGTGAAGGCGGACCAGCTCTATCCCGGCACCCCGGTCGACACCTTCATCAGCACCGGCAACCGGACCTTCTTCGAGTATCTGGTACGCCCGATGATGGACTCGTTCGCACGGGCGTTCAGGGAAAGGTAGGGCAGCCCTTCCGGCCGCCTCGGAACGACCGTTTTGCGCCAGAACCGTCCTCGCTTCGGCACATCGGAGGAGGAAGTGATGACGAAGACGATGCGGGCGAGCCCCTGCTCGTGCTCCTCACTCCGGCCGATACAACTCATCCATGGTGAGCTTCGCCATCTCAGTGAACGGCGCCTGTTTCTTCACTCTACCATGCTCCAGGATCACCAGGTCGTCGCAGAACGAGATCGTGCTGCGGTGGTGGCTGATGACGATCGTGGTGCGGCGGCCGGCGCGCGACTTCAGCGTCTCGACGATCGCCGCTTCCGAAAGCCCGTCCACTGCGTTGGTGGCCTCGTCGAGGATCAATATGTCGGGGTCGCGTACAAGAGCGCGCGCGAGCGCGATGCGCTGCCTTTGCCCGGCCGAAAGGTTCACCCCGCGATAGCCGACCACCGTCTGGTAGCCTTGGGGTAGCGTTTCGATAAAGCCGTGCGCCTCGGCAAGCTCGGCGGCGCGGCGGGCCTCCTCGAACGTCGCCGCGTCCTTGCCATAGGTGATGTTGTCGAGGATCGTACCGTCGACCAGCTCCAGCTCCTGACTGGCGAGAGCGATGTGGCGGCGCCAGTCGGCCGGGTCGATCTCGCCGAGTGGCGCGCCGTCGACGAGGATCTTGCCTGCATCCGGCTCGACGAAGCGACAGAGCAGGTTGACGATCGTCGTTTTGCCGGCGCCGGAGCGGCCGATCAGCGCCGTCGAGTGCCCGCTCACGATGTCGAAGCTCGCCGCATGCAGCACCGCCGCGCGCTGCTCCTCATTGGCATAGCTGAAGCTCACGCCCTCGAAGGCGATTTTTTTGCTTAAAGTGGCGAACTGCCGGCTGCCCTCGGGCGGAGCGGGCTTGCCATCGGGATCGAGCAGCCAGGTCACCTCTTCCAGCGAGCCGGAAAGACCCTGCAACTGGCTCCAGGTCATCTGCAAGGCTCTGACATGCGGCTGCAGGCGGTAGAGCAGGATGAGGAAGGCGGCGACCAGCGGGAAACTCAAGCCCGCAAGCCAGGCGCCGATCACCACCGCCAGGAACAGCATGGCGTGCAGAACTTCGGTCAGCGGCCCCAGCGCGCCCTGGCGGTTTGAGAGCAGGAAGGCCGCGCGCCGCACGCCGTCGGATGCCTTTTCGAACGCCGCCTTCTCGCGCGCCTCCTGGCCGAAGATGCGGATCAGCCGGCCGGCATGGACGAGATGCAGCATTTGCGAGGCCAGGGCGCTGTTGCGCGCCGAAACATTGCGGCTGGGCGCCCTGAGATGCGCCGACAGCGCCATATGCGCCGCTTGCACCAGCGCCAGCCCCAGCATCACCAGGAGCGTCATCGGCCACGAGAGCAGCAACAGAAAGGCGAGCAGGATGAGCGCCGCCGAGGCGCTGACGATCGCGCTGAGCATACCCTGGATGGCGTCCGACGCCCGCCAGGATTCGCTGGAGATGATGTTGAGCAAGCGGCCCGGGCTTTGCCTGAGAAAGAAGGGATAGCCGACATTGAGCAGCCGCTCGGCCAAGGCGCCGCGTATCGCTTGGCTCGCCTTGCCGTAGATATGAGCGGTCAGCACCGAATTGGCGAAGGCGAGGAGGTTCTTGAGCAGGATCGAGCCGAGGATAGCGGCCGAAATCGCAATCAGCCGCTCACGCTCGCCTAGCCCGGCGCCGACCTTCTGCAGGAGGGCGGAGAGGCCGGCCATGCCCGTCGTCGCGCCATGGCCCATGATGATGCCAAGCAGCGGGATGATCAGCCCGATGCCGAGCCCTTCGAGCGCGGCACTTGCAAGCCCGAGCACGACGACGACGGGCATCAGGCCGAGCTGACGCCGTCCGAGCGCGCGCTGCAATATCGACAAGATAGGGGCTTTGGGTTCGATCATCGCGCGCCGGCCTCGGCCCTGGCCTCGGTGGTTTCCTGGGCGGGCCGCTCCTGCCGGTCAGGCCGCCCGGCAAGCACCAAGGCCATGAACTTCGCCGCGCCCGCCAGGTTCATCAGCACGATCGGCCAGTGCGACAGGCTGAGCTCCTGGTCGAAGCGCGGACCGCCGAAGAGCTCGCGCGTGGCCGCCCGCGTTGCCCAGTAAAAGTGACGAAGCAGCCACGGGGCGCGGCGCATGTGTTTCAGGCAGAGCGCACCGTTGCCGAAGTGATAGTCGCGGTGCAGCCGTTCGATCGCCCTGCGGTCGCGCCTTCCATGATGGTGGAAGATCGTCATATCCGGCACATACTCCACCGCCATGCCGGCCAGCATGGCGCGCACCAGGTAATCCGTATCCTCGGCCGAGCGCAGCGCTCCGCCGGCGCCGAAGCGTTCGTCGAAGGGACCGATCAAGGCGGCAACATCGCGATGCATGGTCATGTTGCAGCCGAGCACGAAGCCGCCCGGATGGACGGCGCGCGTCAGCCGCTTGCGCTGTTCGCAGCGCTTGATGGTGAAGGGCAGGTCCCCGGCGTCGCCGATCTCGACGCGGCCGCCGCGGATTAGCCATTTCTCGCCGCTCGCATAATGCCGCTCGAGGTCGACGAGATAGTCGCGGTCGAGCCGGCAATCGTCGTCGACGAAGACCAGCACGCGCCCGCGCGCCCGCGCCATCCCGGCATTGCGCGCCGCCGCCAGTCCGGGCCGTGGCTCACAGATAGCCGTCAGCGCCATGTCGGACGTCGTGGCGATCCGCGAGAGATAGTCGGCCGTACCGTCGCGCGAGCCATTGTCGACCACCACCAGCTCGGCGGCGAAGGCAGGATGCGTCCGGCAGGCGGCGCGGATCGAATCGATGCAGGACTTCAGCACCGCCGCGCGATCACGCGTGCAGACGATGAAGGAGACCTCAGGCCGCGGGTTCGGGCCGGGAGGCGAGCGTAGATGCTGCAGCAGCGGATGGCGATCGGCGTTCATGCCGCCCCCATCCGATAAGGCGCAAGCACGGACGCCGCCGGCGCGGATTTGAAGCGATAGGCGACCCTGTCCGCGCGTTTGCCAGCCCATATCGAAGCCTGGCTCAGCCAGGGCGCCCAGGCGCCGGCGCGCAGCGCGTATTTCTCGCGGCGGCGGATGACGTCCCACTTCGCCGTCAGCGTCAGCAACTCATGCGCCAACGCCGGCCGCTGCTGGTCGTTGACGAGCTGGTAGAGGAAATAGAACAGGTTCAGCGCGCCGGCCTCGAAGCTCGGCCGCGATGCGGCCGGCAACTCGGCGATCCGCTCCTCCAGGCTGCGGATGAACGCGGCCGCGCGGCGCACGGTATCGAACGAAACACTGTCGCCAATGGCGCGCAGATCCTGCGTTTCGTCCGCCAGCCCCTCGCGCTCGAGATTTTCGCCGACAATCCGGAGGTGCGTGCGCCGCATCTCGCTTGCATGCAAGCTGGTCACGCTGCCGGGATGCAGGCGATAGACGAGCAGGCTATCCGGCATCAGCGCCGCCGGATAGCGGTCGGCAAGCCGCCGGAAGAGATCGAAATCCTCGGCGTGCCGGTAGCGGCCATCGTAATGCAGGTCTGCCTCGCCGATGACCCGGCGGTTGTAGACCACCGTCGGATGCATGAAGATCGTGAAGAACTTCGACAGCACGGGGAGGAGACCGAGGCCGAACACCGGATCCAGCCTGCCTCGCGCGACGCGGCCGTGCAGCAGCGTGTCGACAAGCGAGCCGCAGAAGCCGAGTTCGGGCCGCGCGGCAAACAGCGCCGCCTGGCGCGACAGGCGCCAAGGATAGGCAAAGTCGTCGGCATCCATCCGCGCCACCAACTCGCCCCGGGCTATTGACAGCCCCTCGTTGAGGCTGGCGACGAGGCCGCGATTCTCGCGCGAGATTATGGATACGCGGCCGTCCGCCTTGCGGAAGCGCTCCAGGATTTCCAGCGACCTGTCGGTCGATCCGTCATTGATGGCGATGACTTCGAGCCGCTCGTAGTCCTGCCGCAGTATCGATTGGATTGCAGCGCCGACATAGAGCTCGGCATTGTAGATCGGCAGCACGACGGAGATGAGCGGGCGTATCATTGTCAGCTCCGGTCCGTCGGCTGCAGATCGAGCGCCGCTTTTGCGCCGGGATATGTGGCGCCGAACCGCCGGGCCTCGCTCGGCGCACGAGCGCGTGGCCGCGCGATATAGGGGAAATAGCGCTTGAAGCTGTTGAGCGGCTTTTCGAACAGCACCCAGGACAGCGAGGCGACAATCAGCGTGGCGGCGCCCGCGACCAGGAAGCGGCCCGGCCCCTCCTCCGAGACGTTGAGCGGGATCCACGGCTGCGCCTTTACGGTATAGGCGAGGAGGATCGCGTGATAGAGATAGACGCCGTAGCTGATGCGGCCGAGGAAAAGCAGCGGAGGCAGTTCGGCCAGCCAGCCGAGCGTGCCGGGAAGGCCGTTCGAGCACATCGAGACGATCGCCACCAACGGCACCAGCGGCAGCACCTGCACCAGGAGCCAGCGCGGCCATTCCCATGTCGAGTTCGCCGGCCCCGGGTCGGACAAGACGACGAGTAGGAAGAGCGCCACGAAGGCCGGCCAGCCGAACCGCATCCAACGCGGCACGCCGGCGCCCCTGGCGCGACGTACGGCAAGCAGCGCGCCGCAGGCAAGCGCATCCATCGAGGCCGGCGGCAACAGGTCTCGGGCCAGCGCCGGGTTGGCGGCGATCGGCCAGTAGAAGCGGTAGGCGAGCGAGAAGCAGATGAGGCCAATGGTGATCGCCTCGATGCGCCTGCGCGGCGCCAGGAGCACGATCAGCGGCCAGGCGATGTAGAACTGCTCCTCGATGCTGAGGCTCCAGAAATGGCAAAGCAGCCAAGGCGTCCAGTCGTTGCGATGCGCGTACCAGAAGTTCGACAGATAGAGCGCGTGCCAGACGAGCGACGATCCAGCCTGTTCAAGATCGGTGAACCAGACGAAGGCCAGTACCGCGAAATAGGGCGGGAATATTCGGATCGCGCGCCTGGCATAGAAGGAGCGCAGCGCCGATCCAGCCGCGAATTGGTCGGCGTCGCGCGCCTCCAGCAAAAGCCTGGTGATCAGGAAGCCGGAAAGCACGAAGAACAGCCGCACTCCGAGATGACCAAGGAAGGACGTGCCGCCGGGCGCGAAGAAATGCGAATAAAGCACAAGCGTGACGGCAGCAGCCCGGAGCGCGTCAAGCTGGAGGTCGCGACCGCCGGGCATCATTCGCAGCCGCTGGTGCTGACGACATGGCCCGGGCCGCCGGCCGCAACATCCGTGCCGGTCAACGGAAAACGCAAGCGTGCCGACTCCTAAACCGTATATTCGCCTACGCTAAAGGACTGCGGCACAAAATGGTGCGGTGCAACACAGAATAGTTATCAGGCTGAATGAAAACGTGACTGTTCGTTCCAGGAAATGACACATCTATGCCGCTATTCTGCCTCTTTTGACGAAGCGGCAGGCTCTAACCAATGCGGATGCATCAAGCTCTTCGAGGCTGCTGGAGAACTGCTCAGACAACGCCACAATGTACCCGGCGACATACCAAAAGGGGTTACCCTCCTCGCTTCCATCTCTCTGGCTCAATCACCGCCTGTAGACATAGAGGCGGCAATGAAACAATCTTCACTGCGGGAACATAAGCGCGCCTCGAAGAAGGCGCCTAGCTCCGGGTGCGCATGAACAATCGCTGGACCTTGTACGATCCGCGCCTGGCCTGGATGCTGGTTGCACCGGTGCTCTTGCTGCTGATCTTCTTCCTGGTGCTGCCGATCGCGGTGATGGCGGCCTATACGTTCTTCACCTTCGTCACCGCAGGCGTCGAAACCAGCGCGCTGACCACCGCCAACTGGCAGGAATTCTTCACGGACAGCTATTATTCCGGCTTCCTTCTGAAGACGCTGAGAGTCGGCGCGATCACCGCGCTGCTGTGCGGCGTGCTCGGCTATTTCCCGGCCTATTTCATCTGGGCGACGAGCTTCAGGCACAAATGGCTGCTCTTGCTCCTGCTCATCGTGCCGTTCTGGATCAGCTTCACCATCCGCACCTTTTCCTGGATCAACATCCTTGGCGAACAGGGCGTCATCAATGTCGCGCTGCTCAAAATGGGCATCATCAATGCGCCGCTGCCGATGCTCTACAACGAAGGCGCGGTGATCCTGGGACTGCTGCACTTTCTACTGCCCTACATGATCCTCAACGTCTATGTCAGCCTCGAGGGCATCGACCGAACGCTGATCTCGGCGGCGCGCTCGATGGGCTGCACCAGCGCACAGGCGTTCCGCGAGGTGACCCTGCCGCTGTCGCTGCCGGGCCTGGCGGCGGGGCTGCTGCTGTGCTTCGTGCTGGCGGCCGGCAGCTATGTGACGCCGCAGCTCTTGGGTTCGGGCCGCGACGCGCTGTTCGGCAATCTGATCTACGACACCATCATGAGCGAATTGAACTGGCCGATGGGCGCAACGCTGTCGATCGTGCTGTTCCTCTTGCTCGGCTTCTTCGCCGCCATCTACACCCGCTACATGGGCATGTCGCAGATCGTGAAGGGGTTGGGCGGATGAAGGCGCGGCGCAAGGAGGAAGGCAGATGGGCCTGGCGGCTGACCGGCTTCGTCACGCTCTGCGTCTACATCTTCATGTTCGCGCCGATCGTCGCGACCGTCATCCTATCGTTCAACGCCTCGATGTTCGGCGGCTTCCCGATGACGGGCTTTTCGCTGCAATGGTACGCTAAGCTGATGGGCAATGAAGCCGTGCTGGCCGCCTTCCGCACCTCGCTGTGGATCGCGCTGGTCACTGCCGCCGTCACCACAGCCATCGGCGTCGTCACGGCGTTCGCGCTGGTGCGTTTCGAGTTTCCCGGCAAGCAGGCGCTGAGCACGCTGGTGATCCTGCCGGCGCTGGTGCCGGAAACCATCCTCGGCGTCGGCCTTCTGGTGCTGATCAAGGCGATCGACCAGCCGCGCACGATGCTGCTTCTGGTGCTCGGCCATATCCTTTTAGCCGTGCCCTATGTGGTGCTGATCGCGCAGGCGCGCATGGTCGGAATCCGGCGCGTCTATGAGGAGGCGGCGCTTTCGCTGGGCGCCTCGCGCTTTTCGTCCTTCCGCGAGATCACGCTGCCGCTGCTCATCCCGGCGGTCGTCGGCGGCGCGCTGCTCGCCTTCACCATCTCGTTCGACAACACGTCGGCCAGCCTGTTCTGGCGGCCGGCAGGCGTCGAGACCATGCCGACGCAAATCCTCTCGATGCTGAAAATCTCGATCAGCCCGGAGATCAACGCGCTCGGCACCGTGATGATTGTGGTGACGGTCGGCATCCCGCTGATCGGCGGCCTGCTGATGCAAAGCCTGACAAAACTGAGAAGACGTAGCGAACCCAAGGAGGAAGCACGATGAAACTGACCACCACCAAGCGGCTGGAGCGGCTGCACGACCGCTATGTCAACGGCGATCTCAGCCGACGGACGTTCCTGAGCCTGACCGCGGCTGCCGCGGCCTCGGCCGGCCTCTCCATGCCATGGATGAGCCGGGCGCTTGCCGCGGTCGAGCAGGTGCGCTTCGACGGCTGGGGCGGGACCGTGCAGGACGCGATCGACAAGTTCGCCTTCCAGCCCTACACGGCCAAGACCAAGATCAAGGTGGTCCAGGGCACGTTCGGCGACGAGGACGAGATCATCACCAAGATCAAGACGGCGAAGCCCGGCGACTACCAGGTCATCCATTCCTCGGGCGTCAACTACTACATCAAATACGTCAATGGCGGCCTGACCTCGGAAATCAACGAGGCCAACATTCCCAACATGGTGAATGTGCTGCAGCCGATGATCGAGCCGTTCCGTAAGCTGACGCCGAAGCTTTCGGCCGTGCCTTACGACTACGGCACCACCGGCATTGCCTACAACACCAAGGTGATCTCGCCGGAGGAAGCCAAGGAAAAGGGCGCCGCACTTCTGCTCGACAAGAAATATGCGGGCAAGGTCGGCGGCTATTCCGACATGACGACGCGCGTCTGGTACGCGGCTCTCGCCACCGGACAGGACCCCAACAACCTCAAGGACATGGACACGATCTGGGCCAAGGTGCGCGAGACGCGCGACCTCGCCAAGAAGTTCTGGAGCTCCGGCGCCGAGCTGATGGACCTGCTGTCCAAGGGCGAGATCGTGGTGACCGATGCCTGGTCGGGCCGGGTCGCCGCTTTGCAGGATCAGGGCCACCCGATCGGCTATCTCGATCCGGCCGGCTCCTATGCCTGGATGGAGGACATGCTGATCCTGAAAGGCTCGCCGATGGCTGAGTGCGAGGAGCTGATCAACTTCATGCTCGATCCGGCGACCTCGATCGCGGTGGCCGAGGGCCAGAGCTATCCGCCGTCGCTCGACCCGAACAGGGTCAAGCTGACCGACAAGATCGCAAAGCTGCCGGCATTCGATCCGACCGGCACGATGAAGGCGTTGACCTTCGCCGATCCGACCTACTGGGCGACCAACGAGGACGCCTGGACCAAGCAGTGGAACAGGATCTCGAAAGGTGCCTGACAGCCAGGACACGAAAATCCATCCCCGGCCGGCCTCGGCCGGGGCGGAAGGCGCGGGCACGGCCGCCGGGGCGAACAGCCCCGCGGTCGAGTTCCGCAACATCGATATCGCCTACGGCAAGTTCGTCGCGGTGCGCGATTTCTCCCTGTCGATCGGCAAGGGCAGCTTCGTCACGCTGCTCGGCCCTTCGGGCTGCGGCAAGACGACGATCCTGCGCTCCATCGCCGGGCTGGTCGACATTTCGGCCGGCCAGATCATGATCGGCGGCCGGCGCGTCGACGACGTGCCGATCTACAAGCGCAACATCGGACTGGTGTTCCAGAGCTATGCGCTGTTTCCGCACAAGAGCGTGTTCGACAATGTCGCCTTCGGGCTGAAATATCGCAACGTCGCCAAGCCCGAGATCAAGCGCAAGGTCGGCCAGGCGCTCGACATGGTGCGGCTGCCGGGCAGCGAGAAGAAACTGCCCTCGCAATTGTCGGGCGGCCAGCAGCAGCGCATTGCGCTGGCGCGCGCCATCGTCTTCGAGCCGCAGGTGCTTCTGCTCGACGAGCCGCTCTCAGCGCTCGACGCCAACATGCGCGAGGAGATGCGCGTCGAGATCAAGAAGATCCAGAAGGAAACCGGCATCACCGCCATCTTCGTCACGCACGACCAGGAAGAAGCGCTGTCGATGTCGGACCGCATCGTGGTGATGAATGCCGGCTCGGCCGAGCAGGTCGGCACGCCGGAAGAGGTCTATGAGCGGCCGGCCACCGCCTTCGTCGCCGACTTCCTCGGCAAGGCCAACATGCTTTCGGGCACGGTGAGCAGAACCGACGGGCCGACCATTGTCACGCTCGCCGGCGGCCAGACGATTAATGTCCTGTCACCCAGGCCGCTGCCGCAGGGAAGCGCCGTCACCGTCGTGGTGCGGCCGCAGAAACTGTCGGTCGGTGGAACGAGCGCCAACCGGTTGTCCGGCCGGGTCGTGTCGGCCTCCTATCTCGGCGGCAGCGCCATCTACGAGGTCGACATGGGCGGCAAGGCGAACATCCGCGCCAACGCCCCGATCGACGGCCGCGTGCTGCGCGAAGGCGAAGCGGTCGAACTCGGCTTTGACGCCGACGACTGCGTCTTGCTGGACGAGGCCGGGCTGCGAATTTCCTGAAGCCAGCGACCGCGTTCCCCCAGGCATGGGCGGTTGCCACGCGTCCCGTTCTGATCGATGCACCACGGCGGCGGCCTTTCGTCGGTCGCGGTGCCTGGAGCGGTTCACCGTTTCACCGAAACAGCGAGCGGGTCCATGTCCTTGCTTTGACGCAATTCCGGACGGAGAACCACCTTGGCGGTCCGTAGGTCTGCCGAGTAATCAGTACGATCCTTGGCGGCTATTACAGCTCATTTCTTGGAGAGAAACGCCTTGCAGGCAGGAGTGAGCTCACTGATATGCTGTTTAAGACAGCTTAACCCCTTTGCGTTGTCGACCATCTTGCACAGTCGTTGGGCATCCGCCCTGCATGGTGTTTTGTAGGCGTCTTTCGCTAAAACGGCGTCGGCGAGGAAAAGCGATATAGAAGCAAGAAGTGCCAGTCCAAGCGATTTCTGTTTGCGCATGATTTAATTCCCCTCTGAAAATGAGCATAGTAACGCAGCCTTATATACGCGACTCCTGATATAATGGGAAGGCAAACAACTTCGTGACGACGCGGTCACCGGATTGGCCGTGAATGTGCCGCCATGCGGCAGCGTGGTCCTTGCCTGCGGTCGGATCGAACACCGCCGTGACATCGGCGCGCCCGCCGACGGCACCCGCCGGGAAGCCGCCGCCGATGATCTTGCCAGCGCGCCGTCAGGTCCCTGCCGCCACAAGTTCTGCCGCGAAACGATCGACATGAGGTCTAGTCCATTTGGATGATGCTTCCTACGCCTGAAAGCGTATTTGGTATAAGCGGCCGGAACGATTTCGAAAAATACAGATTATTCAGCGGTATAAATCAAAACGGAGCGAACTGTTACAACAAGAACCGCAATTCATGCACAGAGCCGCTATGACACGTTCTTGAGCATCGCGAGGAATGCCCAGTAGACAGAGGACCGTGGCCAGTGACGTCCATACATGGATCTTACGAGGAGTTCGAAGACGACCCGCGCCCGGCATGGGTTCGCTTCAGCATGCGCCACTGGAGGTGGAGCGCCGTTCCCGGATGCATCCTCCTCTTGGCGGCGGTATCTCCGCCAGACAACGGCGCCGAAATGCAGCAACAGATCGCGGCGGCGCGAGGCGAACTGGCCTCGACAAAAGCGCAACTGGGCCTGAGTCAGGATGCCGAGCGCACAGCAAGCGCCCAGGCAAGGCTGTTGGCCAGCACTTCCGCAGAGCAGACAAAGGCCCTGAGAGAAGCGAACCAAAGCAACGGAACCCTCAAGCTCGATCTGGAAGCGGCGCAGCGCGTCATCAAAGACTTGAAGGCACAATTGATTTCCGCAAACGAAGCACGCAACGCCGTGGAAGTGTCCCTGGCCGAGGCAAATCAATCGGTTGCCGAAGAGCGCCATAAGGTCGAACAATTCGAGCACGAACTCGCCATGGCTCGCCAGGCCGGCGAGGCCGATCAGAAACGTGCAAATCTGGCTGCGGCCGAGCGGGCCACCGCCCTAAAGGACCTCCAACTGGCGGTTGCTGCCGCAAAGCATGTCAACGAGGCATTGGATCTGGAACACACGCGCGCGGTTTCGGCCGCAAGCGATGCCGATGACGCCCGTCGGGAAAGAGACGCTGCGAAGCAGGCATCTGCCGACTTGAGCGCGGCGCTGGAGCAGGAGCGCCAAAAGCTGACCGACATGTCCGTGTCTCTTACCGCTGCGCGAAAGGCGATCGACCTCGTCAAGGCGCAAAGTGCGCGCCGCGCAGCGCAGATGGAGCGCGCGCCCGGGACGCGTTCCGCCGCGGTTCCACTTGCCAGCCAGGATGGCCTAGCTGTCCGCCAAACGGGCTTGCAGGATAAGAACAGAGCGAAGATCCCAAGATCGCCGAAACGGGTTCTGGCGGCGACGACGATCACTCTCCCCGACGCGTTGCTTCCGACCCCGCCTCGATGATGATGGTCGGGAGTACATTTGGATTGGCACGAACGCATGCCCAGGAGGGGTCCTGAAATGGGCAAATACGTGGCGGTCGCCTTGATGATCGCAGCCGCTACCGGACCGGCGGCCGCCCTTGATGTCGGCGGTGGCGGCAAGGTCGGCGGCATTGGCGTCGGCGCTGGAGTGAGCGCCGGATCACAAGGTGTCTCCGCTGGCTTGGGGGCAAGTGTCGGCGGCTTGGGCGGCGCAAGCGTTGGCGCGTCGGTGAGCTCAGGCGGCGTCAGCGTTGGCGCGTCGGCAGGCGCAGGAGGGACAAGCCTTGGCGCGTCCGCGAATGCTGGTACCGGATCGATCGGCGCGAGCGTTTCGACGGGTGACGCTGCAGGCAGCACAAGCGCGGGCGTGTCGACGGGTGCCGGCACCGCAACGTCGGGCACCAGGGACACCGCGCCCCCCGACAATCCCACCGTTTTCTCCGCCAAAAGCGCAACAACCGCGATCAGCCTGCCATCCATCCTCAAACCTTCCAGCGCACGTGGTGGGGAGTTCGGGCGGTTTAGAGCGGGCTATCCTTTTGCACCCCTTGTATCGCTGAAAGCGAAGCCAGGCACGCCGCCCAAAGTCGTGAGCGCTTGCCGCGCGGCGATCATGTCAGTCGCGACGCCGCTTGGTGCTGTGCGCGTATACGCGGTCAGTGCCGGTCCGATGCGCCAACGCAGAGCCGGTCTGGCGGCGCCGATCGAGGTGAGAATAAACTATGCGCTTCCAGGCGGCATCCAAGTGCGACAAGCGAAAGTTCTGTGTCGCCTTGGTGCGACGGGGAAAGTCATCGCGGTGACATAGAAGCCAGCTTGCCGAGGTCGTGCGCAGGGACCGCTATCTGGCAACGTCACTCGCTGCCCGGTTCGGATGCCTCAGATGGGTCGGCGTGATGCCGGCCTGCTGGCGGAAGACGCGGCTGAAATGGCCGGCATTGGCAAAGCCGCAGCGATAGGCGATCTCGCCGATCGCGAGGTCGCTGCCTTCCAGCAGCGATCTGGCATAGTGAACCCTGAGCGCCAGATAGGCGGCCATCGGGCCGATGCCGAGCTCGGCGCCGAACAGGCGCTCGAGCTGGCGGCGCGAGCAGTTCTGCCTGGCGGCGATCTCGGCGATCGGGATCGGCTCCTGAAGATTGCTTTCCATCAGGAGCAGCGCCCGCCTCACCGCGCGGCTCGCGGCCGCTGGAAAAAGGTCGCCGACCGGCTGCACGTCGCGGCTGGAGCGGATGCGGTCGAGCACCAGTATCTTGGCCGCCTTTTCCGCTGCCTTCCGGCCGATGAATTGCGAGACGAAATAGCCGGCGAGGTCGGCCGCTCCCGTGCCGCCGGCGCAGGTGGCGCGGCCGCGGTCGACGGAATAGAGGCTGTCGGCATGGGCGTTCACATCGGGGAACTCGGCGCGAAAATCCTTGATGTGGAACCAGCTGACTGCGGCGCTGTAGCCGTCGAGCAGGCCGTAGCGCGCCAGCACGAAGCTGCCGGTGCAGAGCGCGGTGAGCGGCACACCCTTCTGCGCGGCGCGCAACAGGAATGCCTCCTTTTCCGAGCTCAGCTTGCGGCTGGTGTCGAGCAGGCCGCCGACCACCACGACATTGTCGAAATCCTCGGGATTGCCCATCGCCCTGGTCGGCAGCAATTCGACGCCGCAGCTGGCGCGGATCGGCAGGCCGCGCTCGCCGACGATCTCCCAGTCGAACTCGATTCTGCGGCTGCGGTCGCCCTCGTCGCCGGCGAGCCTGAGCGTGTCGATGAACAGCGACAGCGGCGACAAGGTGAAATCGCGCACCAAAAGAAATGCGAACTTCTTGGCCATTGTTTCGCGAACCGACCTTTCCGAACCAGGCGCCACCCTGGAGCGCCGGCCGTGAGGTTTATCTACCGGCGAGCGGACTGGATAGCGTGGCGTTGAATAGCGTTTTGAACCGTTGCATGATTCCTCGTGCGCGCCTTCGGCGATCGGCAGGCGTCGCAATCCGGCACGGCGCCGTCATCGCCGGTCACGGCAGGTTGACACCTGACTGACCGGGCGCCGCTTGGAGCGCGGCGGGCAGGCATGGTATCGCAATGCCGGGAGGTGGCGATGCGTGTGATTTTCCGATGTGATCCGATGCTGGCGGAGCATTTGCCGCGCCCGGTGCCGGCGCGCGGCGTGTTGCCGGACTGGCTGCGCATGATGCCCGCCACCGCCTATTCGGCGATCCACGGCCGCTATATCCGCACGCTCAAGCAATGCCCGCCGGTAGTCGACGCGATGACTTACGGGTTCATGATCCTGCTGCCCTGCGACGTCGTCGTCGACCAGGGCAAGTTTTCCTGGGACTGGAAGGTTCCGGAACCCGCCACGGGGAACCACCCGCGAGCGCCGCTGAGCTTTCACACGCCGGGGCAGCTCGCGGGCAGCCCGTTCGCCGCGCCTGGCCAGGCCGCGCTCAAATTCAACAGCTTCTGGACCATTGAGGTCGAGGATGGCTGGTCGCTCTACGCGACGCACCCGGTCAATCGCGAGGACCTTCCCTTCAGGCTGGTGACCGGCCTCGTGGATTCGGACCGGTTCAGCGATGGCGGCATCAATTTCCCGGCGATCTGGAAGGAGCCCGAATTCTCCGGCGTGCTCCGCAAAGGAACTCCGGTCGCGCAATGCTTCGCGGTTCCGCGGGCCGCGCCTCGGCTGGAATACGAAGTGTTCGACGAAAAACGCCAGGCCGCCTATGCGCGGACGGTCGCGGATGTCCTGTCAACGCCGGGCGTCTACCGCAAGCGGTTCCGCGCCAGGCGCGGACGCTCCACCGGCGAGTGAAAGACGCAGCGCACCCTCGTCGAGCCAGAGCCGGCCGCATGGCGCGGAGGTGAGCGCCATGGCGATGACGCCGAAGGTGGACGGGGCGAGACGATAGGCTCGCGAATAGGCCGCCATCGCCCCCTCGAGGTCGCCCGTCTCCTGCAGGACGACGCCGAGATTGACCGCGGCTTCCGCGGCGTCCGGGCTCATCTCCAGCACATGCCGGTAGGCCTCGGCGGCGGCGTCGAACTTGCGCATGTCCTGGCGCACCAGCCCGAGGTCGAACCATTGCGCCGGATGCCCGCCGCCGGCGACGGCGCGTTCGAGGAAGCCTTCCGCCTCGGCAGGCACGCCGCGTTGCCAGGCCAGGCGTCCGAGGCGCGCCATAGCCTCCGCGGATTTCGGATCGCTTTGCAGGACCTTTGTCCAGGCCGCGCCCGCGGCGGAAGCATCGCCCGCCTGATCGAGGGTGCGTGCCCGCTCGAGAAGGATTTCCGCCTGGGACGATCGCCTGGCGGCGCGATCCAGGAACTGCAACGCAGCATCGAACCGTCCCTCGGCCCGGGCGATCCTGCCTGCCAGGATCAGGGCGGGAACATTGTCCGGACGCGTCGCCAGGCTCGCCTCGATGCGCGCCCGGGCTGCAGGCATGTCCGCCCTGGTGAACAATACGGCCGCCAGAAGGTGGCAGAGCGCGGAATCGCCCGGGTGCCGCTTCAGGCCAAGCTCGCACAGGTCCATCGCCTGGGCGTGGTCGCCGGAATTGAAGGCGGCCACGGCGCGGCGAACCAGATCCTCGCTGCTGGCTTGACCGGTGCTGGTCACTGAATTTGAAGCTCCTCTGTAGTGGCGCGGACGCCCGGCTCAACGCAGGCGCGTGGTTGCGGGGCCCAGGCCTGGAAGATTGGGCCAGGAATTAGGGCCAACCTGCCTGACTTGGATGGTGCAATGCACGAACGGGATGGCCATTATAACCAGACGCTTTATAACGGGCGATCCGATTATGACCACCAAGGGGAGACGATGCGTTACATACGTCCGCTTTCAATCGAAGATGCCGTTGGCGAGCTCGCCAAGGCAGTAGGCCCGGCCGCGATCCTGGCCGGGGGCAGCGACCTTTTGGTGAGGATGAAGGGCGGCTTCATCGAGCCCGAGCTGATCGTCGACATCAAGGCAATCGGCGGCCTGGCCGACATCGCCGAGACGGCCGACGGTTTCCGGATCGGTGCCGCCGTGCCCTGCGCGGTGCTGGGCGAGAACAAGGCGCTCAAGCAGGCATGGCCGGGCGTGGTCGAGGCGGCCAACCTGATCGGCTCCAAGCAGGTGCAGGGCCGTTGCACCATCACCGGCAATCTGTGCAACGCCTCGCCCGCCGCCGACAGCGTGCCGGCGCTGGTCGCGGCCGCGGCACAAGCAGTCATCGCCGGGCCTTCGGGCAAGCGCACGATCGCCGTGGAAGCCGTGCCGACCGGACCCGGCCGCACGTCTCTGGCCAAGGGCGAGATGATCGAGGCGATCCTGCTCGACAAGCGGCCTGAGCATGCGGGCGACGCCTATCTGCGCTTCATTCCGCGCACCGAGATGGACATCGCGGTGGTGAGCGCCGGCGTGAACCTGACGCTGGACGAGAAGGGCGCGATCAAGACCGCCCGCGTGGCGCTCGGCGCCGCCGCACCCACGGTGCTGCTGGTCGAGGAAGCCGGGCAGGTGCTGATCGGCTCGAAGCTCGACGAAGAGACGCTGGAGCGGCTGGCAAAGATCTGCTCCGGCGCCTGCCGCCCGATCGACGACAAGCGCGGCACCATCGAATTCAGACGGAAAGTCGCGGGCGTGCTGGCACAGAGAGCCGCAACGACCGCCTACAAGCGTGCGGGAGGCAAATAATGGCCGGTATAGCTGTATCAACCACGATCAACGGCGACGCCGTCGAATATCTCTGCCAGCCCGATGAGACGCTGCTCGACGTGCTGCGCGACCGGCTGGGGCTGACCGGCGCCAAGGAAGGCTGCGGCACCGGCGACTGCGGCGCCTGCAGCGTCATCGTCGACGGCAGGCTGGTCTGCTCCTGCCTGGTGCTGGGCGCCGAAGCCGAGGGCCGCAAGGTCGAGACCATCGAAGGCATGGCGCATGGCGACCAGCTGCATCCGCTGCAGCAGAAGTTTTTGGAGCACGCGGCCTTGCAATGCGGCATCTGCACGCCGGGCTTCCTGATCGCGGCCAAGGACCTGCTGGAGAAGAACCCCTCGCCCACCGAGGAGGAAATCCGCTTCGGGCTCGCCGGCAATCTCTGCCGCTGCACCGGCTATGACAAGATCGTGCGCGCCGTCCAGGATGCGGCCCAAGTGATGAAGGGAGCGTAATCCATGAACTTCGATCCGCGCTACTCCGGACGCAATTTCTCATCGGTCGGCACCCGGCCGATCCGCCCCGACGGCGTCGACAAGGTGACGGGACGCGCCCGCTACGGCGCCGACTTCAACATGGCCGGACAGCTGGTCGGCCGGATCCTGCGCAGCCCGCACGCGCATGCGGTGATCAAAAGCATCGACACGTCGAAGGCGGAAAAGCTCGCCGGCGTGAAGGCGGTGATCACGGCCAAGGACCTGCCCGACCTCACCGACGGCGACGCCGCCATGTACGACATCCTCGACAACTCGATGGCGCGCAAGAAGGCGCTCTATGACGGCCATGCGGTGGCCGCGGTGGCGGCGATCGACGCCCGCACCGCCCGCCAGGCGCTGAAGCTGATCGAGATCGACTATGAGGTGCTGCCGCATGTCACCGATGTCGACGAGGCCGCGCACCACCACGCGCCGTTGATCAACGACCAGGTCTTCACCGAGGGGCTGGAGGAAAAGCCGGCAAAGCCCTCCAACGTCACCAAGCGCACCCAGTTCGGCCATGGCGACGTCCACAAGGGTTTTGCCGAGGCCGATTTCATCGTCGAGCGCTCTTTCAAGACCGAGCAGACGCATCAGGGCTATATCGAGCCGCATGCCTGCGTGGCGAGCGTCAACCCGGACGGCACGGCGGAGCTCTGGGTCTGCACGCAGGGCCATTTCGTCTACCGCCAGCATTGCGCCCAGCTGCTTGGGCTCGAAGCCTCGAAGCTGCGCGTCACCTCGTCCGAGATCGGCGGCGGTTTCGGCGGCAAGACCCATGTCTGGGCCGAGCCGGTGGCGCTTGCCTTGTCGCGCAAGGCCGGCCGCCCCGTAAAACTGGTGATGACCCGCGACGAGGTTTTTCGTGCCTCAGGGCCAACCAGCGCCACCTCGATCGACGTCAGGATCGGCGCCAGGAAGGACGGCACCATCACCGCGGCGGAAGCGACGCTGCGCTACAGCTGCGGCCCCTATGCCGGCTCCTGGGCCGAGATCGGAGCGATGACTGCCTTCGCCTGTTACAAGCTCGAGAACGTCAAGACGGTCGGCTACGAAGTGCTGGTCAACCGGCCCAAGACCGCGGCCTACCGCGCGCCCTCCGCGCCGATGGCCGCCTTTGCCGTGGAAAGCGCGGTGGACGAGCTCGCCAAGGAGCTCGGCATGGATGCGGTGGACTTCCGCATCAAGAACGCCGCGCAGGAAGGCACGCGCTCGTCCTACGGCCCGGTCTACGGACCGATCGGCATCGGGCCGACGCTGGAGGCGGTGAAGAGCCACCCGCACATGAAGGCGCCGTTGAAAGCCAACCAGGGACGCGGCATGGCTTGCGGCTTCTGGTTCAATTTCGGCGGGCAGACCTGCACGGATCTGAACATCGGCATGGACGGCACGGTGTCGTTGGCCGTCGGCACCGTCGATGTCGGCGGGTCCCGCGCCTCGCTGTCGCTGGTGGCGGCGGAGGAGCTCGGCATCGACTACGGCAATGTCAAGGCGATCGTCGCCGACACGTCCTCGCTGGGCTACAACGACATGACCGACGGCAGCCGCGGCACCTTCTCCTCCTCGATGGCGACGATCTCGGCCGCGCGCAACGCGATCAAGATCCTCAAGGATCGCGCCGCGCAGATGTGGGACATCCCGGTGGAGGACGTTACCTGGGAAAAGGGCCACGCCATCGCCAAGGGCGAGAAATACGGCAACCTCTCGCCGCTGTCGCTGAAGGACATCGCGGCCAAGTCGGGCACGACCGGCGGCCCGATCGCCGGCCATAGCGAGCTCGTCGCCGACGGCGCCGGCGTCTCCTTCGCCACCCATATCTGCGACATCGAGGTCGACCCCGAGACCGGCGCGACCAGGGTGATCCGCTACACGGTGGTACAGGATGCCGGCAAGGCGGTGCACCCGACCTATGTCGAGGGCCAGTACCAGGGCGGTGCCGCGCAAGGCATCGGCTGGGCGCTCAACGAGGAGTATATCTACGGCAAGGACGGGCGGCTGCAGAACGCCGGCTTCCTCGACTACCGCATCCCGGTCTGCTCCGACCTGCCGATGATCGACACCCAGATCCTGGAAATCCCCAACCCCAACCACCCCTATGGCGTGCGCGGCGTGGGCGAGACCTCGATCGTGCCGCCGCTGGCGGCAATCGCCAACGCGGTGTCGAACGCGGTCGGCGTGCGCATGACCCACATCCCGATGTCGCCGCCGCGCATCCTGGCGGCGCTGGAGGCGGAGCGGGAAGGCTGATGCCGAAAAGCGCGAAGCGGTTTTCGGCTCACATCCCCGCCCGATGAGGAGCCGGGCCTGATGGTCGAGGTCACCCTCTGGGGCTCGCTCAGCGCCGTCGCCGGCGGCAAGGCCAAGCACGAGATCGAGGCCAAGGACATAAGGGAGCTGTTCCGCAAGCTTGCGGAACAGTATCCCGGGATCGAGCCGTGGATCGACCGCGGGATCGCGGTGGCGATCGACGGGACGATCTACCGGGATACGTGGAGCAAGGAACTGCCGGAGGGGGCGGAGATATTTTTGCTGCCGCGGCTGGCTGGAGGGTGATGGGGACGCGCGGCCCCATAGGCTCTGCGCGCGGGAGACCAAAGCGTCCTGCGTTCGGATGGCTATAATTTAGCGTAAGCTGATATAACAATGTCAGCCGGCGCCCTGCGTCTAGTCCGTTCCCCCGCCGGTCAGGCCCGGCTCGTGGGCACCCCCCGCTTTCGAGCTGGGCCGCTCATGATTATCGGGCGGCTATCGGTTTGGCCGGTCTTCGCGCACAACGTTGTAGAGAAGAAGCCCCGCAGTCAAAGACACAATGGCGCCGACCATGTCGTGGCCGGTCAGGCCCGAATAATACACAAAAGCAAATGCCAACTCGGCCATGATTCCACCTGAGTGTGTGATCCTTGCTGAGAGAACTTTTAGGGTACGCTAATGTTCCCATAGACGGCCATCCGATCGTTACGGTTTGCCGCTGTGCTCGGAGCCGACTATCGCCTCCAGGATCGCCTCGTATGCGCTTCCGACTTCCTCTTCAATCTCCTCCTCGGCGATACCTGCCGCCCTGGCATCGGCGAACAGCTTGGTCGTCAGCTCGGCAACCGAGACGACGTCCGCGCCCACATTGCCGCGCATCACATTATCGATGATCCATCTGCCAAAGAACTCCGCGCCACGCTTGCTCATTTGCCCTGCTCTTTCAAAAAATGAGCTTCGCGAAGGAGCGACCCCCAGTCGGTTCCGATTGTCTCGATCAGCTCGCCGGCCTGCTCCTGGGTGATGCCGGTTTCCCTTGCCAGGCGTCCTGCAAGCAGTTCGAAGACAGCCTGGTCGCTCTCCCCCAAACTGCCTTCGCGATGCTGCAACGCCTCGAAGATCACCTCGAAAACGCTGTCGATTTCCTCGTTGATCTCGCTGGCCGCGATGCCTTCGCGCTCGGCCGCCTTGATCATTTCGTCGGCCAGGTCGGCAACTGCGACGGGGTCATCCGTCATCACGTTTGGCAGATGCTCCGCGATCCATCGGTCGAAGAAGTCGAGACCTCGCCTGCTCATGTGGCCATAAGCGCGCGGCCAACATTAGGTTCCGCTGATGAGGCCCTCTCTCCGACTGAGGTCCCATTCGCCAGCGCATTGGTCCGTCGCGTGAAACATAAGCCCTGCGATCTCATTAGGGCTGCGCTGACGAGCAATCAGTCCCTTCATCGTCAGTTGGCTGGATCGCCCGCCACCTGCCCCAGGTGGTGGGCATCCGCAGAAAGAACAGGGGCTCGGGACAGAGGTGGACAATGTCGATTTCCGAGGAGTTGCGGGACGTGAGTCTTCGCTATGAATGCCCGAATTGCCGCCGGCCGATCATCAGAAACGGTTCATGGTTCAAGTCGGTGAGCACCTTCCGGTGCGATGCCTGCAAGACCAAGCTCAGGCTTGGCTATTCGGCCAAGCTGGCGCTTTTCGAACGCCACGGCAAGGCGGCGTTTTCGGGGGTGTGACCTATGCGGATGAGTGCCCGCGAACCTTTTGCCGAGCAGCAGCTTCCTTTCCGAGAGCGGTGGGAGATGCCCCCGACGGCCGTAAACGACAACCGCGCGCTCCATCACCGCGATCTTTCCGATCTCGTCCCGGCCGATGACGGTCTTGCAAAGGTCGCCGCGAAAGCGGAGCGGATGGGCATTGCGGCGGCCGTGGCGATCGGCCTTTTCATCGGGCCGGTCGTGTTCACGTGCCTGATGCTGAGCGTGTGGAACGCGGCGTTGGAGAATAACGGAGGCAAGCATGATCGAGACTTCCAGGATCCTGGAAACCAAGGTGGCGGGCTTGCAAGACAGGCTGCGGGAAGCCAAGCTCAGCATGGATGACATGCTTGCCTTTCAAAAGGTCGCGGACGTGCTGGACAATGGCCATGGCGGCATCGACGTCGACGACCTGATCGCGCTTTCGTTTGTGGTCGAGGAGGAGGGTTGAGGGGTTAGGGGCCGGCGCGACCTGGTCGAAGTCACCCGCTGGGGCTCGCTTGGCGCCGGCGCCGCCGGCGAGGCCAAACGCGACATTGAGGCCAAGGAAATCAGGGAACTGTTCCGCAAACTGGCGGCATCCCGGGATTGAGCCGTGGATCGACCGCGGGGATCGCGGTGGCGATCGACGGGACGATTTATAGGGATACGTGGGGGAAGGAGCTGCCGGAGGGGACGGAGATATTTCTGCTGCCGCGGCTGGTGAGGAGATAAGCTGGGGACGCAGACCCCTTCGCACTTGGCAATCTCGCATAGGTAGTATTGCATCCGACGCTTATCCACGAAATTTCCCCTATTAGGCGCGCGCCGGATGGCAGGGTATAAATCGACCCAGATAAGTAAGCCGGCGAACGAAGTCGAATTCGAGGAAAATTGCGTCGTACTTTTCAAAGCGATACTTAAAGACCCAAACGTTGAACGCCTTGGTACGCGAGGGCAAATCCAGGACGGGGTTGATATTGTCGGGCATCGAGATTGCGACCCTAAAAAAATTGTTGGAATCCAATGTAAATTAAAATCGGGAAACGCAAAACTAACCAAAAAAGAAGTTACCGACGAGATAAAAGTTGCGTTAGAATACGACCCGCCTTTGAGCGAATACTTTATTGTCTCTACGTCAAAAAACGATACACGGTTAACTCAATTAGCTCAACACATAATGCAGGAACAAGCAGCCTCCGGCCGGGTTGTTCAAATCGAGATTTGGGGTTGGGATACTCTACAGGAGAATATTAGACAGCACGAAGCGGCGCAGTCTGCTTTCGACCCCGGATTTAGCCCCAGCATTGAATCGCAAAATCGCAAACTAGATATTCTGATAGCGGGCCAAGAAAACCAAGCTTCGCATGAGCAGGTGGCAGCGCTCGCCAAGAGCATCGATAGGCTAGGCGCCGACACCCAAGCGCGGCTCCCAGCCAAATATGCCGATCGCGAATTGAAAGAAGGCCTGTCTAAGATACTTCAGCTACGGGGTTTCCAGATAGCGAACGTAGCAGGCGCGCTCGCTGACCTCGCAGACAGGGTTATAAGTGGAGACCTGTCGCTCGGCGCAAACACGATTCGGGCGGAGGTCTGCGATCGTGCTGCGCGTGCCAATGCTACGGCGGACAGGCTTGTTGATGCGAAACGGTACCGGAGCTTTGCAGCGGAGCTTGACCCTACCCGCGACTTGTTCATCACCGACGCATTATTGAAGGGTGCCGAAGGCGATCCATCAGCGACGTTGCGCGAATTGAAGCTGCGAAGCGATCCTGAAGCGCGCTCGACTTTGTTGACGGCTATCGTTCAGCAGCTCGGAGCTGCGTCGGCCCTTCAATGGGTGCGTTTAGAGCGTATTGGGCCAGCAGATTTGACCGCCGCCGGCGCCGTAAGCTTAGTAGTCACAGAAATAGATGAAAGCGATTTCGAGGCTGCGTTCGACCACGTTGCTGAAGTGCCCGAGGCATATTTTCACGAGTGCCCGGTGCTTCACTTGTTACGTGCCCAACTCACACTTGCATCCATCCTGCCGGCTGATCAGAAGGGAGCTCTCTTCCAGGGGCTGCCCTTAGACCCCAAAAGCCTCCAACTCGCGAGCGGACCCAAAGGTGAGGACAGGATAAAGGAGGCAGACGCCGACATTCGAAGCCTGCTCGCCCAAACGGACGAACTTGGCCTTGAGGAACTGGGAAACCTTCTTCGAGAATTCGATCTCTGGCTTCGACTCGAAGGAAGCCAAACACGGGGTGAGGCCCTGAAACAACTCTCGGCTGAAATCTCTGATCCCAACAAAACTTTGCACCGGGTACGCCTGGCGCTCGCCTATGATGTTTCCTTTAATCAAGATGCCCTCAATCGCCACTTACTAGCGCGTAAAGAGCTTGGCGGCTGGACCGCAGACGAACGGTTTGCGGCCTTCCTGATGGCCTACCACAGCCATGACCCTCGTAAGATTCGTGAGTTTTTTGAGAAACATCACGACGATCTTTTTGCACAGACCGATTTGGTAAGGAGCGCGCTCGCCGCAATCGAGATCGAGATTTTTGCCCGCACAGGCTCTCTGGACGATGCCCGCCGCCTAATCGCATTGCATCGAGGACCACATCTAAACGGCGATCAGGCACGCGATCTTGAGGAACTTGTTGATCACATAGAGAAGGGGGACGAGGTTGAGAGCTTGCGACATCGCTATGCTGAATCGAAATCTCTGCCCAACTTGCGATTTTTGCTAGCAGCTATCCGAGTCCGGGGCGAGGCCAAGCTATTGGCTGAATACGCGCCGATTCTAGCGAAAGAAACTAAGTCGCAGGAGGATTTCGACCTCGCAATCAAATCTCTTTTCAGGAGCGAACGATATGCTGAAGTGGTCGCGATTGCCGAAGAGTTGCCAGACCTTTTTGCTCTGGACGACGAGTACGCTGCAATCAAGGGCTGGTCGCTCTTCCAGCTAGGGTCGATTGTCGAGGCTCGGACGATTGCACGCGAGCTTCTGACAAGACGGAAGGTCGCAGGCGATCGAGAACTCGCGATCAACACCGCTATCGAGACCGGCGATTGGGGCAACTTACAGGCTATCCTAGCACAGGAAGCTTCTCGCGCGGATGCGCTTCCGACACATGACCTTCTCCGCCTTGCTCGCTTAGCTTTGGAGGCTGGCAGCCCCTACGTCGACCATTTTCGTGATGAAGCGCTTCGCAAGGCTCCCGATGATCCCCAGGTCAACCTCGCAGCGTACCTGCTGGCAACGGGACGCGGCGAAGAATACAAAGGATCGAAACCCCGAGAATGGTTTCAGAAGGCCGTTGATCATTCCGGTAGCGAAGGTCCGGTGCAGCGTATGTCGATCAAGGAGGTGATCGATAGAGCGCCGGGTTGGGAGGAGCACACCGAAAAAATCGATCAATTGGTGCGGCATGCAGAAATACCACTGTTTATTGCCGCAAAGGGTGTTCGCCGCCAGTTACTCGACCTGACCCTAGGGCAGGCTCTTCGTAACTCTGATCCATACGATTTGCGTATCAACTATCCGGTCTTTGCCTTCTCAGGCTCGCGCCCTCGCTACGATCTCACACAGGCAAAGACTGTGGCCTTTGACATCACCGCATTGATAACACTCGACTATCTCGGGTTGGCAGAGGAGGCGCTGGCATTCGTACACCGGCCTACCATAGCGCCCAAAACGCTGAGCATGCTGTTCATAGATAGGCAGTTTCTCAAAGTCCAACAGCCGTCGGAAATGGCGAAAGCGCGGCGGATTCAAGCTCTTATCGCATCGGGACGCGTGACGGTTGTTGCCGATAGCAACGGGGATCGTGCGGCCGCAAAGGAGATCGGTCGCGACCTTGCCGCGCTGCTCTCTGTGGCGCAACGTGATGGGGGTTTGGTCGTCAGAAGTGCACCCGTCGCGAAACTTGGCACGTTTCTTGAGGATACGGCTGACATGACTTCCCACCGCAGCGTCCTGACAGATACGTTATCGGTTCTTTCCTTCTTGTCTGGCTCCGGCAACCTAGACGCGGAAACGAAGAGAGCTGCGGAGGCCTACCTCACCCACGTAGATGTTGGTTGGGAGACTCCACAAACAATCACTCCCCAATCGACGCTTTATCTAGATGACTTGGCCGTTGTGTACCTCGATTATGTAGGGTTGCTAGATGTTTTGACCCGATCAGTTAAGGCGGTGTTTGTTCATGTCGACTTGGACACGAGAACAAGGGAAACTCTACAGCATGGCAAGCACGTAGATGACTTGCTTAGCGCTATCGAAAGGATTCGGGCAAATGTCAGCACAAGCGTGGAAGCAGGGCGGCTCACCTTCTCGGCTCGGCACAGAATCGACAACGGGAATGATGAAGAGCACGAAAGGGACGAGACCTTCGACTCCTCACCAACTTTGGACCTCGTGGCCGACCTTTCACAAACCGAGGTTGTGCTTTCTGATGATCGGTGTCTCAACAAACGTCCGGCTTGGGTAGACAGTTCCAAACGCAGTGCATACTCGGCCTCAACGCTCGACATTCTCGCAGCTTTGAAGGACAGCGGCCGAATTGACGCTCAAGTTTACTGGCGCAGCCGCCATAGACTGAGGGAAGCTGGGTACTATGCCGTTCCATTTGAAGCGGACGAGCTGCTGCATCACCTTGCCGCCGCTCCTGCAGTCGTTGATGGGAAGATACCTGAAACGCCCGAGCTAAAGGCGCTGTCGAAAAGTCTGACGCTGCCCCAAATAAACAGTGCTTTTGTCCCTGAGGAGGTCCTGTGGCTTATCAGTGCCCGGTTCGCAGCCTGCTCCGCCATCAGGGAGATTTGGAGTAAAGCGGATGACATTGACCAGGCGGAAGCGTGTGCCAACTGGCTCATCTCATTCTTGCCCGATCCTTTGGAATGGTGCGTGGAACCTGGGAATGAGCTGGCCTGGGCCGCTTCCCGGCAACAGCTCGCAGTCCAATCCGGGCTCATGATGATTTTCGTCTCTGGGACACGCCAGAGACGGCGCCGATATTTCGAATGGCTCGACAAAGCACTCATTGAGCCGTTGCGACACAATCATCCTGAAATCTGGGATGAAGTCCTCGATTTCCTGAAGGCGCACGTTGTTAGGTTAGCAGAGGTCGATGAAGATGAGCCGTGACGCGATTGACCTGCGATTTGCGCTTCTGGTCAACCCTCTCCCATCAGAAGTGCGCAGCAAGCTTCTGTTGGATGAAGGTTTTTGCGCGAATTTTGGAATCGAGCCCCAATTCTGGTTCCCACTTAACGATGTTAGCTCGGTAACTTCCGACAGCTTGCACCAAGCACTGCGAGGGGCCATTGCGGGCAAAAAATCGGCTTTCCTGAAAACTCAGAGCGGCCCGGATATCCGCGCGGAGTTGGGTATGGGCGACGAAGGACAAGCCACACTTGTGATAGATCAGAAAGGATTCGCTTTTTCCGACGCCGATCTTCTGAGCGACGAACGCGACACCCGCATCAAAGCGCTGACGCGTGTCTTCGCAGCAAAGCCTCTTCGGGGCGACGAAGAGGAGAAGTGGCTGGCGATTGCGGGCGAAAGAGCGCTCACCGACCGCGAATACGTGACACTTAAGACGGCATTAGCCGCTACCCCTGAGGCGATCAAGACGCAGTTGCGGGCCGCGCAGGAGTTGGATGTCGATTCCCTCATGCCAGATGAACCGGACTACTTCGGGCGACTTATCGCGCCGCTTAGCGACTCAAGGGACCTGGAAACATTCAACAGGTCTGAACTCGCCACAGCGCGTAAGAGCCTAGTAGAACGGCAGCCTAAACGAGCATTGCGGCGAATAGCATTTGCCGCGCTATGGCAACCACTAATTCCTTTTGAGATCTTGGCCTCGATTGGCTCCTCAGATATCTCGTCACTGCTTGAGGCAGATGATCCGTTCAGCCTCTTGTGCGGCTTCGAGTTGTGTAGGCAGCTGCTCCAGTCGGACTCAGCATTCGTCGAGCTTGGCACCTCGTTCTTAAACAAGCTGCTGGTCGATCCCATTGCAACCACCGACCGTTGCAACATCTTCTGCGCAATGACACTAGTTAGCACCATCAATTTACGACGGGTTGCGAGGGCGTCGAATGCTCCCGTTTTTTGGGTTCGATTGGCAGCGCTTGCCCACGCGGGAGTGTTGACGAATGCGCTGTACGATTTACCCAGCTCCGAAGATTTCTTGAAGTGGGCAACGGAGAAATTCTCTTCGACCTATTTGTGGCACGGAGTGATTGATCGACGAGATGCACCGCGATGGAGGCCAGAATGGATCAGTCCCGACCACCTCTTTGCGGAGCTTGTTGGCCGTGCGCTAGGAGCACTTGCAACGATCCCCGCTACCGAACGCCCACCTACGTGGGTTGCTGCGATTGAGGCTGCAGTGGCGCGCCTTGAGGAGTCCAAAAAAGTCATTGCAGCGTACTTCCCTGGACCTTTTGACGATTTCAGAGAGTATCCGTTGGTTTCATCCCAGATGGATGTCTTCAATGACGTTGAGTCCAATCTGGAGGCAGCATGGGCGTTGGATGAGGTCCCTGGAGTAGTCGCGCTCGCGAATACGGCTCAGCCATCACAGCGCTTCATTGCGAATGTCCTGCGCATTCTCAACCAGCCTGTTGACGAACCGATCGCTAAAGTGGATGAGCTTTCCTTCCTGGTACTTGGCGCGCATGTCTCTGCTATTTCGCGCAGCGAGCCGATTGCGGAGGCTGTCATCAACCGGTGTATCTTCTTGGCGAGAAATAGCGAGCCAGCAACAGCGTCATCGGACCTGTTCATGATAATGGCAGAGGCTTGCGCGGCCCACGCTGACCCGCAAAAGCACCGTGAGCTACTCGGCGCGACGGCCACAAAACTGTGCTTTGCGATCAATGATAGCCAAGCCCTATCCGGCATCGGTAGCATACTTGACGTACTCGGACGCCGAGACGAACGGCTAATTCCAGCTCTTTCTAGGGCACGGGCAATCATTCGTGCCAAGCTGGCTGTTGACCCTCGGAAATTGAGTTGAGGCTGCAGTGCCGGGACTGCCCATCGCACGGTAGGGCCGATCGCACCGCGCTGATGCTTGGCGCGCCGGGCAGCATTATGTCTACCGCAGCCATTCCTGCACTCATGCCCCGAGCATGGCTTTGCTGGGCGACGCGTGCTGATCCGGGGCGCTGCAGCTTTTCGGCGTCGCTGCCAAGTTCGGCGCGAGCACAAATCGTTTACCAGGTAACGAGAGCCCCGCCCCTCACGCCCCCAGCGTCGGCTCGGTATTCACCTCCAGCGCCTCTTCCGCCTCATCCTCCTCCCCCAGCACTTCGCCATGCACGCCGAGCGCGCGGCCGATCCAGATCGGGTCGATCAGGTGGTCGCGCTTGGGGTTGGTGGTGTTGGGGTGGATGAGGATGCTCAGGCCGCCGTGATTCAGCATCAGCCAGGGAACCAGCGTGGCGAAGATTTCGGTGGCGAAGGAGACCTGGTACATGGCCTGCTCATGCGGGCCGACCGGCTCGTCGCGCCAGTTGCCGAGCCGCACGCGAAAACGCTCACCGATGCGCTGGCGCAGCCATTCGGCGTGCCGGCGCTGCGCCTCATCGCCGTAATAGATGTGGGCGTGATAGCTGGCGATTTCCGAAAGCGGTCTCGGATCGTGCGGCGTGGCTTCGTTCATCGCGATGCTCCCCTCCCCGATGGTTCCAGTCTGTCGTGCGGAACTCTAGGCGGTTCTTCGGTTCCTGGAAACGGCGAGCAGCTCTACAGACTGTTCAGTGTGGGCGCGTTTGGCCGTAATCGCAGCCGCGCGGACTTCTCCGTCTCGGCTTCGCCGAGCCACCTCTCCCCGCCTTCGCCTACGGCATGCACACATTTCCAAGCGGCCGGCCTTTGGCGATAGCGTGCTTGGCAGCTTGGCGCATGCATTGTCTTGTGTAGCGCTGGTCGACCCCCACTCCGTCTCGGCTTCGCCGAGCTCCCCCGATCGACGGGGTAGAGGAAGGCGCCAAGCTTTTTGCCGTCAACGCCCGTCCAGCAACGCTCCCTTCCTTTCCCTCCGGAGGGGGGAAAGGTGGCGCTGCGAAGCAGCGACGGATTGGGGGAACCACGTGGCAATCAAGCCTCAGGCCGATCAGTCGCGCAGTCACAGACGATATGTGCATAGCGTAGCCACCTTCGCGGGGCGAGGAACCCAGGCTGCGAAGGCCGCTCGCTTGGCGATTGGCGGAGCGGGGGAGCGCCGCCGGCGATTACGCACGACGTCAGAGTGCCCCTATCCCTTATCGCCGCCGCTGCCCCACAGCGCGCGCTGCAGCAGGCCCGGCGCGCGCTTCTTCGGCGCGAGCTCGACATCGCTCACCAGCCGCGCCCCGCCCTCACGCCGCTCCAGCGTGATCTTTCGCGTGTGGAAGGCTTCCAGCTCGGCGCGGTGCGCGACGCTGATGATGGTGACCTGGGGCAGCACCTTGATCACCGTCTGCATCATCTTGTCCTGGCTCTTCTCGTCCAGTGCCGAGGTCGCCTCGTCGAGCACCACGATGTCCGGCGCGTGCAGCAAGAGGCGAGCAAAGGCGAGACGCTGCTTCTCGCCGCCCGACAGCGTCTGGTCCCAGGGCGCCTCCTCCTCCAGCCGGCTCTTCAGATAGTTCAGGCCCACCTTGTCGAGGGCCGCATTGATCTCTTTCGTCTTCCAGTTCTCGGCGGCGGCGGGATAGGCGGTGGCGCGGCGCAGCGTGCCGGACGGGATGTAGGGGCGCTGCGGCAGCATGAAGAGGCGCTTGCCCGGGTGGAAATCGACGCTGCCGCTGCCCCAGGGCCAAAGGCCGGCGATGGCGCGCACCAGCGTCGACTTGCCCGAACCGGATTCGCCCGAGACCAGCACGCGCTCGCCAGGCTCGATCTCCACCTCGGTTTCCTTGACCACGGCGGTGCCGTCGTCGAGCGTCACGGAAACATTGTTGAGGCTGAGCATCGCGCCGTCTGCGGTCTCGCCGCGCTGGATGCGGCCGAGCTTGTCGTTCTCCTCGGCGCGCTCCAGCCCGTCCAGCGACATCATCAGCGAGGCGATGCGGTGAGCCGAGGCGTTCCAGTCGGCCAGGCGCGGATAATTGTCGACCAGCCAGCCGAAGGCGCCCTGCACGATGGCGAAGGCGGAGGCCGCCTGCATCACCTGGCCCAGCGTCATCGAGCCATCGAGGAATTTCGGCGCGCATAGAAGCACCGGCACCACCGGCGCGAACAGGCTGGAGCCTTGCGAGACCAGTGCCGTGCGCATGTGCTGCCCGGTCAGCCGCGCCCAGCGGCCGAGCACGCCGGCGAAGGTGCGGTCGATGCCGGCGTTCTCCTCCTCCTCGCCGCCCAGCAGTGCGATGCTTTCGCCATTCTCGCGCACGCGCGTCAGCACGTAGCGGAACTCGGCCTCGGCCTGGTTCTTGTCCTCGGAAAGCTGGACGAAGCGGCGGCCGATGGCGAACATCGAGGTCGAGGTGATCGCCGCGTAGATGACCGCGGTGACGACGAGGAAGCCGGGCACGGTGATGGTGGAACCGCCCAGCGAAAAGCTCAGCGCGCCGCCGATCGTCCATAGCACGACGATGAAGGTCGAGGCCGACAGGAAGGCGTTGAGGACGCCGGCGATGAAGTCGACCGGCGATTCCGTGGCGATGCGCAAATCCTCGGTCAGGCGGGCCTCCGGGTTGGCATGGTCGCCCTTGACGAGGTTTAGCTGGTAGTAGCGGCCGCTGGCCAGCCAGCGCTGGATGACCGCCGTGGTCAGCCAGGAGCGCCAGCGGCGCTGCATGGTCATGCGCAGGTAAACTTGCGCGACCACCAGGCTGATGCTGCCGGCGACCAGCGGCAGGAAGACGGCGCTCAACCAGTAGACGGTGTGCGCGTCGCGCAGCTCGATGGCGTCGAAGATCGCGCGGTTCCAGCGGTTGATGCCGTATTGAAAGCCGACATTGACGCAGATCAGCGTGAGCAGCCCGATCGTCAGCGGCCAGGCAAGCCTGTCGCCGCGCAAACCCCAATAGCCGCGCCCGCTGATCCAGAAGCGCCGCAGCAGATATTTCTTGCGCGCCCGCACGGCCTCCTCGGGGGAAAGCTCGGGATCCGGCTCGATCGCCTCGGGCGGCGGCGACCCGGCATGGCCGATGGCTTCCGGCGCGGCGTCGGCGGATGCCTTTTCTTCGGCCTCGCCGGCCTGCGGCTTGCGTTGCTGCGCCTTGTCGTCTTTCAGCCGGTCCTCCTGCGGTGCGTCTTCCCGCGCCATCTCCGCGCGCGGCTTCGGGGCACCGCGCGGTTCCGACTGGCGCGGCTTGTCCTGGCGCGGCGGCGCCGAACGCGGCTTGCTTGCACCGCGCTGCGTGGCGCTGTCGGCCGGTTTCGGTTTGTGCTTGGCCGGGGACATCGCGCCACAACGGCCCAAAAATCAAAAGGTTTCACGCTGCCCGGCAATCGGCTAAGGCGGCGCTGCCCCCTCTCAGCCTCGGCTCCGCCGAACCACCTCTCGGGGGCAAGGAAACCTGCAGTCTTGTCGGCCGCGCCCGAGACATAGGCTCGGGAATTCGTCGATGGACCATTTGAATTGATCGGCATGGCACGGCGCGAGAAAAACCCTATCGTGTTTGGTGTGACCCGCAAGCCGATCGGAGCGCCAACCCATGACCCTGACCAATCGAGACATCGTCGAGCTGACCGAATGGCGGCGCAAGCTGCACCGGCAGCCGGAAATTTCGAATGAGGAGGAAAGGACCGCGAAAGAGGTGGTGAATTTCCTCGCCGACACAGCTCCCGACAAGGTGCTGACCGGGCTCGGCGGCCACGGCGTGGCGGCGGTCTATGACAGCGGACAGGCCGGCCCGACGGTGCTGTTCCGCTCGGAGCTGGACGCGCTGCCGATCACGGAACTTTCGGGCGTCGCCCATGCCTCGCAGGTGCCGGGCAAGTCGCATATGTGCGGCCATGACGGGCACACCGCGATCATGGCCGCGCTCGGTCGCCAGTTCGGACGCGAAAGGCCGGCGCGCGGCCGCGTCGTCTTGATGTTCCAGCCGGCCGAGGAAACCGGCAACGGCGCGGCCGGGGTCGTCGCCGATCCACGCTTTGGCGAGATCCAGCCTGATTTTGCGTTTTCGCTGCACAATCTGCCGGGCGTGCCGTTCGGCGAGGTGCGGGTGAAGGCCGGCACCGTCAACTGCGCCTCGCGCGGCATGCGCATCGTGCTCGAGGGCAAGACGGCGCATTCCTCGATGCCCGAGACCGGCGCCTCGCCGATGCCGGCGATGAGCGAGCTGATGCCGGCGCTGCCCGCGCTCGGGCGCGGGACCTTCACCGACGAGGATTTCGGCATGGTGACCGTCACCCATTGCGCGATGGGCGAAGCCGTGTTCGGCATCGCGCCAGGCTATGCCGAAGTGTGGGCGACGCTTCGCACCCGCCGCGACGAGCGCATGGCCGAGCAGGTCGCCGCGGCGGAGGCGCTCGCGGCAAAAATCGCGGCCAGGCACGGCCTTGCCGTGCGCTTCGACTATCACGAGATCTTCCTCGCCAGCGTCAATGCGCCGGACGCGGTGGAGCACCTCAACCGCGCGCTCGACGAGGAAGGCGTTGCGCGCAGCGAAGCGGCGCTGCCGATGCGCGCCTCGGAGGATTTCGGCATTTTCGGCCACAAGGCGAGGTCGGCGATGTTCTTCCTCGGCGCCGGCGAAAGGCACCCTTCCCTGCACAACCCCGACTATGATTTCCCGGATGATCTTATCCCGATCGGTTCGCGGATCTTCATGCGCGCGGCGCGCAATCTTTTGGGCTGAGCGGACGCCGACGATGACCTGTCCGAACGACGCCGATCGCCATGCCGCTTAGTGTCGGGCCCGATTTCTTCGCCCGCGACGCGGTTATCGTCGCACGCGCGCTGATCGGCGCCAGGCTTGGGCTCGCCGGTATCGGCGGCATCATCGTCGAGACCGAGGCTTACCGGCCCGACGACCCCGCATCGCACAGCTTTCGCGGCCGCACGCCACGCAATGGTCCGATGTATGGCGCGCCTGGCGACGCCTATGTCTATCGTTCCTACGGGCTGCATTGGTGCCTGAACGCGGTGTGCCTGCCGGGCAGCGCCGTGCTGATCCGCGCCATCCAGCCGCAATCCGGCATCGCCGCGATGCGCGAGCGGCGCGGAACGGATGACGACCGGCTGCTCTGCTCCGGTCCCGGCAAGCTCTGCCAGGCGCTGGGCATCGACGGTTCGCATAACCGGCTCTCGTTTGCCGCGCCGCCGTTTGAGTTCGCCCGTTCCGAGGCCGACCCGGCCGCGATCCTCGCCGGTCGCCGGATCGGCCTCACCAAGGGCGTGGAAGCCGAGTGGCGCTTTGGCCTCGGCGGATCGGCCTATCTCAGCCGCAGGTTCTGAGCCGCAACCTTGTCCATTCCCTGTCCTCGTCACGGATCATTCGGGGCCAGCGCGCGTTTGAAGACAGATGACGGAGGATCGGACAATGGCGACCGACAAATACGAACGCATCAAGCGCCGCGCCTATGAGATCTGGCAACGCAGCGGCGAAGCAAATGGCCAGGACGAGGAGCACTGGCGTCAGGCTTGCGAGGAAATCGAGCGCGAGGACAACGGCTTGGGCGAACAGCCGGGTGCTGCGATGCCCGGCGCGGTCACGATACCGGCCGGCCAGCCGGACCGGTCGGCGGCCGAGGCGCTGGCGCGCAAGGCCCTGGCAAATCGTCCGGACAGGCCGGCCGTCGACGATCCGGCGCCGAAGAAGCGCAGCCGGCGCAAAGGCTGACCTTGCCATGGTCAAAAATGTCGAACAGGCATTGGACGACGCGTTGCTGGCCATGCGCATGCTGCGCAAGTCGATCGTCGATCACGGCCATCTGGAGGCGATGGCCGATCTGGATGCCGTGATGGAAACCGCGATTGCCGCGGCCGAGCAAAAACGCATCGACATCGAGCGGGCAAAGTCGACATGAGCAGCAATGCGGCCGCGGTTGTCGGCGGGCCGATCATCCTATCTCGGCCGCGGGCTCAAACTTCCCTGCTGTCGAAGAGGAACATCTGGACGCCCGATTCATCGGGCGCGTAAAGCCGGCGGTCCGCCCCGGCCGCCTTTCCCTGCGGGCTTGCGAACGCCTTTTTCATCGCTTCGAGATCGTCAAAATAAAGCGTCCCGATCAGGTAGACATCGGATGGTCCGGCCACCACGGTGATCGGCCCCTGGCTGACCTCGTATTTCCTCAGACCCGGGATCTTCTTGGCCAGCGGTATGTGCGTCTCGAAATAATGCTTGTCGAACGCCTTGGCATCAGCCGGCTGCTTGTAGATGACGACCATTCCAGCCATTGCGGTTCTCCTTTTTCGTTGGGACGGAACCAAGGACGAAATGGTGGGGGCAAACGGAACGGAACGTTGAAAAAATCTCGAGAGCGCCGAAGGTCGACAATGGCGGCTGTCCCGCCTACCCGTTCTTTTCGCCGCTGTCTCGCTTGTGCGAAGGAGCGTTCTGTGTTCTCTCCGCCTTAAATTAGCAGGGACTCAAACGATGAGAATTGCGGTGCTTGTTGCGCTCTGCGCGGCAGCGGCGGGATGCGTGTCCTCTGCCGCCGATAATGGCGCTTCGCTGTTGCAGCAGGATCCGAAATGGGCATCGCCGGAATGCCAGCAGGCCCGCGCCGCGGCATCGGACTACGCCCAGCGCGAGAAGGACCATCCCGGCTGGGGGTTCGGTGTGCTGCTTGGCCCTTACAGCATGGGGATGGTGGCGGCGGTCAAGGAGCATGAGCACCAGCAGCGACGGCTTCTTGCCCGCCAGATGCACCTGCAATGCTCGAGCCAGCCGCTGCCGAAGGAGCTCGATTTCGATCCGGCAAGCTACGCGCCGAAGAAAACGCACTATCCATAGAGGAAGGACCTCGGGTTCCGGTTACTCTGGCAGCTCCGCCGCAGCCTTGCCGTCGAATGCGTAAGTGAGGATCGCCACGCCCGTCGCGGTCGCGATCTGGCCGGACAGCTTCAGCATCGAGGGCGCCTGCCCCGGCTCGAAAAGGCGCGAGCCTGCGCCCAGCACCAGAGGGTGGACCATCAGCACCATCTCATCGACAAGCCCGTGCCGCATCAGCGCGCGCAGCAGCTTGCCGCTGCCGAACACAATCAGCGCCTTGTCGTGACCTTGCTTGAGCGCGCGCACCGTCTCCCCGGCATCGCCGGCAAGCAGCGCCGAATTCTCCCAGCGCGGCTCATAGCCGGCGTCATGCGAGGCGACGAACTTCCGCGCGCCGGTCAGCGCCCTGGTCATCGGACTGGCCGGTTGACGAACAGCCCAGGCTTCGTGAAGATCCTCATAGGTCGTGCGGCCGGCGAGCAACGACCAGCCGCCGGCCATGGCGCGGCCAATGACTTCCTGCATCTTCGGGTCGCTGCCTGGATTGCCCCAACCGCCGTGCGCAAAACCATTGCGAGTGTCCTCGTCGGCGCGCCCCGGCGCCTGGAAGACGCCGTCCAGCGTCACATGCTCGATGGCGACGATGCTTGCCATTTCAGCCTTCGCTCCATGCCTTGAGCAACGGCCCTTCGCCGCCGAAGAGCGGATCCTTGTCGGGCCGGCCGACCTTCGGGACGGTGCGCAGCGCCTCGGCGTGCTGCTCCGGGCTCCGGCACAAATCATAGGTGCCGAAGGGCGGATAGGCGCCGACCACCAGAAGATCGGCCGAGCCGGACAGGCGCTGATGGCCGGTGCCGGCCGGCAGCACCGCCACGTCGCCCGCCTTCACCTCCAGCACCTTGCCCTTGTCGCCGCCGAAGCGGACCTCGGCGACGCCGCGCGCGATGCCCAGCACCTCGTGAATGCGCGAGTGATAGTGGACGAAGCTGTAGATGCCATTGCGCCAGCTGTCGCCCCACCCATTGGCGCCGAAAATATCCTCGAGGACAGCAGCCGGATCGCCCTCGTCCGGCAGTTGCACGGCACCGGGATAGACGAGCATGGGCCAGCGCGGATGGTTGGGCACCAGCCCGTCATCGGCGAAGCGGAAGGCGAGCGGTTCCTGTTTGTCGACGGGTTGTGCCATCCTTGCGGTTTCCTGCATGGTCTTAATCGGACCTAACGGTTTCCCGCGGATTTTGCTCCGGCCAGTCTGAGGAGGTCACAATGGCTGCATTTCGTCTTTCGGCAATCGGCCTTCTTGCATCGGCATTTGCCTTCACCGCCGTCGCCGCCGACAACGCCAAGGCGGCGCCTGCGACCGCAATCGCGGCGCCTGCGCAGGATCTCCGCAAGCTCTGCCGCCAGGTGAAAAACGACGACACGGTCCGCCCCTATTCGCACGCGCTTCACGCCGGCACCGTCAAGGCGTTCAACAAGCTGTTTCCGCAGGCCAAGAGCGCGCCGCAGGAATCGGAGCTTACGACGCAAGCCAATTATCGCTGCATGAACGGCAAGCTGCTGGCCTGCTTCGTCGGCGCCAACCTGCCCTGCGCGAAGATGAACGCCGCGCGCGACAATCCCGGCGCGGACGAGTTCTGCCGGACCAACCCGAATGACGACGTCGTGCCGGCCTTCGCGACGGGACACGACGCCGTCTATGCCTACAAATGCGTGGGTGGCAAAGCGGTGATCACCGGCCAGCCATGGGCGCTCGACAAGCGCGGCTTCGCCGAAAAATTGTGGGCGGTGGTTCCAGAGCGCTGAGACGGTTCAGCGCCCGATCGGCGCCTAGAGCCGGATGATTTCAGGTCGAGTCGACCTGAAATCTGAATCCGGCTCTAAATCAAAGAGATAGAGCATGATGTCGTCCGAAAACCGCTCCACACTTTTCGGCATCATGCTCTAGACCTCGAGCATGACCTTGATGGCGCGGCGCTCGTCCATGGCGCGGTAGCCTTCGGCCACCTCGGCCAGCGGCAGCTTGAGGTCGAAGACCTTGCCTAGCTTGATGCGGCCTTGCAGCACGCGCTCCATGAGGTCGGGCAAGAAGCGGCGTACCGGCGCGGGGCCGCCGAGCATGCGCTTCTGGCCGAAGAAGAGTTTCTGGCCATCGAAGCTTACGCCATGCGGCACGCCGACATAGCCGATCGTGCCGCCGGGCCGCGAGCAGGCCAGCGCCTGCTCGAAGGATTCCGCCGTCCCGACGCATTCCAGCACCGAATCCGCACCCACCCCCTTGGTGAGCTCCTTGATGCGTGCAACGCCTTCCTCGCCGCGTTCGGCCACAATGTCGGTCGCGCCGAACTCGTGCGCGAGTTTCTGGCGGCTCGGGTGGCGGCTCATGGCGATGATGCGCGCGGCGCCCATCTCCTTGGCCGCAAGCACGCCCATCAGGCCGACGGCGCCGTCGCCGACGACCACGACCGTCGAGCCTTCGCGAACCTCGGCGGCATCGGCGGCGTACCATCCGGTGCCGAGAACGTCCGAGACGGCCAAAAGGTCAGGAATAAGCTCGACCGGCGGAACCTCGGACGTCGCCACCAGCGTTCCATCGGCCAGCGGCACGCGGGCGTAAGGCGCCTGGGCGCCGCTCATGAACTCACGCTGCTCGCAGGACGACTGGAAGCCGAAGCGGCAATGCGGGCAGGTGTTGTCGGAGAGGCAGAAGGAGCCGACGACGAACTGTCCTGGGCGAACCGTACGGACTTCGCTGCCCACCTCAACCACTATGCCGCAATACTCATGACCCATGTGCTGCGGCCCGTCGACCGGCTGCAGCCCCCGATAGGGCCAGAGATCCGAGCCGCAGATGCAGCTCGCCGACAGCTTGATGATGGCGTCGGTCGGGCGCAGGATTTTCGGGTCGGCGACGTCCTCGCAGCGGATGTCGCCGGGCTTGTGAAGAATGGTTGCGAGCATTTTCTTGCTTTCCTTTCGTCGATCGGGTCAGGCGCCGTAATCGGCGTCGCTGACATGTTCCAGCCAATCCACGACCTTGCCGTCCTTGACCTCCTGGAGGGCAATGTGGGTCATGGCGGTTTCGGGGGATGCGCCGTGCCAGTGCTTCTCGCCGCGCGCGAACCAGATGACGTCGCCCGGTCGGACCTCCTCGATCGGACCGCCCTCGCGCTGCACGCGGCCGAGGCCGGAGACGACGATCAGCGTCTGCCCCAGTGGATGCGTGTGCCAGGCGGTGCGGGCGCCGGGCTCAAAAGTCACCTGCGCGCCCTGCACCCGGGCGGCATCGAAGGGATTGAAGAGCGGATCGATCCGCACCGCGCCGGTGAACCAGTCGGAGGGGCCCTTGCCGGAAGGCCGAGAGCCTGCGCGAAGAATGTTCATGGTGATCTCCTTTGCGTCGTCAGATGCGTTCTATGTGAAGCGGGAACTCGCCGCGCACATGCAGCGCCTGCTCGCCCTCGTCGAAGCGAGCCTGATCAGCCCGGGATGGCGATAATCGGCGTAAAACATCGCCAGATTGCCCCAGGGCATGAAGTAGCTGAGGTCGTAAGGCTGCTCGTTGCCGAACGGACCGCTGCCCTCCTCGGTCAGCTTGCGCGGCAGATAAGCGATCTTCTCGTTGTGGGCGTAGTCGCTGACGATGAGATGGAGCGGCAGCATGGAAAAGAAATCCCGCGCCGAAGGGTTGTCGTAGAGCGTGGCCGACATGGCGCGGCCGTCGAAGGCCATCCTGATCCGCATACCGGTCGGCTGCTGGTTGGCCGGGTCCCTGCCCTGTCGGCTGTTGGCCGCTCCCGGCGGGACAATGGTTGCAAGCGCGGCATAAAGCAGCGTTCGTCGGCTGATCGGTCGTCGCTTCGTCAATAGTGACCCCCGCTTTTCGTCGCCGCGATGGCCAACAGCGCCGAGCCGAGAAGAAGGAATGCGCCGAGCGCGAAGGGGCTCCACCAACCGGCGCTGTCGAACAGCAGTCCGCCGGCGAACGCGCCGAAGGTGATGGCGAACTGGATCAGCGCGACCTGCAGCCCTCCGCCCGCTTCGAGATCGTTGGGGATCATTTTGGCCATCCAGGTATTCCAGGCGACGGGGATCGGCGTGGTGAACAGGCCCCAGACGACCAGTAGGGACGCGGTCGCGATAGCGAACGGGCCGAGTGCGATCAACGAAAGCGCAATGATCGCCAGGACCGTCGGCAGGCCGATCAGCACCGCGCCGAGATGCGTGCGAAGAACGAAGCCGACGAGCGACGTGCCGACCAGGCCCGCAAGTCCCAGCCCGAGCAGGACCATCGACAACGTGTTAACGTCGAGGCCGGTGACGCCTTCGAGGAACGGGCGCAGATAGGTAGCAAGCGCAAACTGCCCCATGAAGGCGAGCGTGGTGGCGGCCATGCCTATGGCGAACACACGATTGCCGAGCAGGCCAAACATTTTGCCGACCGACGCCTGCTCATCGGCGGGCAACCTGGGCAGGATGGCAAGCTGCCAGACGATCGCGACGAGGCCGATCGGGACGACGACGAAGAAGGCGCCGCGCCAGCCGATCAGGCCGCCGAGAAAGCTTCCGAGCGGCGCAGCGATCACCGAGGCGAAGGCCGTTCCGCCCTGCAGCATGGCGATCGCCCTGGGCAGGTCGGCGCCAGGCACGATGCGCGCCAGGATGGCGGTCGATAGAGACCAGAAGCCGCCGATCGAAACGCCGATCAGAGCCCGGCCGAGCATGAGGACGAGATAGTTTGGTGCAAAGGTGACCGCCAGGCCGGATACCACGAGGACGGCCGTGTAGAGGATAATGACGGTCCGCCGGTCCAGCCGCGACAGCAGCGCATTGCCGAACAGGCTGGTGAGGATCGCGAAGAAGCCGGAGACGGAGATCGCCTGGCCGGCCTGCCCCGCGGAGATGGCGAGCTCATTGGCGATAGGGGTGAGCAGGCTGACCGGCATGAACTCCGCGGCCACCAGCACGAAGGTGAGCAGAGACAGACACGCCACCGCTCCCCAGGCGCTCGGCTCTTTCACCAGTTGGGCTTTCGCCAATTGGCTGTCGTAGGTCGTATCCATGTGCCGCGGCTCGTCGTCGAGCCCTCCAGTCATTTCGCTGGCGGCTATATAAATCACCGGCACTATCCGGATTAGCCGTTGCAATCTGCATGGACTTATCCATTGTTGATATGAATTGACGAATGGTGGCCTTGAACCGCCGCGGCTTGAGCGAGCGGCTGAGCCAGGATGGTGCCCATGCAGCGCGAGGATCTGAAGGATTTGCTGTGGTTCCTGACGGTGGCCAGGGAGCGCAGCTTCACCAGGGCGGCGGCCGAGCTAGGCACGTCGCAATCGACGCTCAGCCATACCATCAAGCAATTGGAGGCACGGCTCGGCGTTCGGTTGCTCACCCGCACGACCCGCAGCGTGGCGCCGACGGAAGCGGGCGAGCGGCTCTACCAGTCGCTCGTCCCGCGGTTCGAAGGCATCGAGGCCGATCTTTCGAGCCTGGTGGCTTTCCGCGACAGGCCCGCGGGCACGGTGCGCATCACGCTGTCCGACCATGCGCTGCGGATGATCGTCTGGCCGAGGCTGCAGCCGATGCTGCGCGACTATCCCGACATGCGCGTCGAGCTCTACAGCGACAACGGCATGCGCAACATCGTCGAGGAGCGCTTCGACGCCGGCGTGCGGCTCGGCGAGAGCGTCGACAAGGACATGATCGCGGTGCGCATCGGCCCCGACTGGCGGCTGGTAGCCGTCGCTTCGCCGGATTATTTTTCGCGCCGCCCCACCCCGAGGACACCGCAGGACCTGGTCACGCATGACTGTATCTGCCTGCGGCAGACGACGTTCGGCGGGCTCTATGCCTGGGAGTTCGAGAAAAAGGGCCGCGAGCTCAGGGTCCGGGTGGAGGGCCAACTTACCTTCAACACGACCATCCCCATGGTCGATGCCGCGCTGAACGGATACGGCATAGCCTATGTCCCGGAAGACCTCGTTAGCCAGCATGTAGCCGAGGGCCGGCTGAGACTCGTGCTCGACGATTGGAGCCTGCCCTTCCCGGGCTACCACCTCTACTACCCAAGCCGGCGCCAGCTCTCGCCGGCGATGGCGGTGATCGTCGCGGCGCTTCGGCATCGAGGCTGATCTAAGCCTGCCGCAGCCACATTCAGCCCGCAGCAAACCGCCACGTGGGGCGCCACCCATTGATAGATTGCGTTCGGCTTCTAACTGAAGTATAGATGTCGTACGTAATCTAAATGGAGATCGACGATGCGCGTGAGCCGCATTCAGGCTGAGCAGAACCGGCAAACCGTGATCGATGTCGCAAGCCGGCTTTTTCGGGAGCACGGCTTTGACGGTATCGGCCTTAAGGACCTGATGAAGGGCGCCGGGCTGACGCAAGGCGCTTTCTACAAGCAGTTCGCATCAAAGGAGGACCTTGCGGCGCAAGCTTCCAGGCGTGCGATGGAGAGCGCTGCCGACAGATGGACGGCGGCGACTGCGGCGAATCCCGGCGATCCGCTTGGGGCGGTGATCGAGTTCTACCTCAGCATGGGCCATCGCGAGGAAAGGATGGACGGCTGCCCGGTCGCGGCGCTCGGGTCGGATGCGGCCCGACAGGGGACCGAGGTGAAAGCGTCGTTCGAAGTCGGCATCAAAGCATACCTTGAAGTGCTCGGTAGGATGATTGCCAGGACTGAGATCGAGGAGACCGGTGAAAAAGCCATGGCCGTCCTCTCGACGATGGTCGGTGCGGTGGTTCTCTCGCGCATCGTCAATGATCCCGACCTCGCGCAGGCCTTTCTGGATGCAGCGGCCGAACAGGTTCGCGACACCGTCAGCGTCTGACCGGCGCGGGCTGGCCACTCAGATCGATAGGAGAATAGATGCGACGGATTGTTGTCACGGGCATGGGCGCGGTCACGCCCCTTGCCGCGAATACCGAGACGTCGTGGTCGCGTCTCCTGGCCGGCCGCTCAGGCATCCGAAGGCTTCCTGAGGACATGGTGGAAGCCCTGCCGACAAAGATCGGCGGAACGGTTCTTTCCCTGGAGGAGGATCCCGAAGCCGGCCTCGATGCGAATGCCTTCCTGGCGCCGAAGGATCAGCGCAAGATCGATCGCTTCATCCTTTTCGCGCTGGCGGCGGCGGAAGAGGCGCTTGCCCAGGCGGGGTGGCAGCCGGCCTCGGAAAAGGATCGGCTTCGCACCGCGACGATCATTGCTTCAGGTATCGGAGGGTTCCCCGCCATAACCGAGGCGGTGCGGACCGTCGACCAGCGCGGCGTTCGGCGTCTTTCGCCGTTCACGGTTCCGTCTTTCCTGGTGAACCTCGCCGCCGGCCACGTCACGATCCGTTACGGCTTCAAGGGCCACATCGGCGCGCCGGTAACGGCGTGCGCCGCCGGTATCCAGGCGATCGGCGATGCGGCGCGCATCATCCGCGCCGATGAAGCCGACATCGCCGTGTGCGGCGGCACGGAAGCCTGCATGAACGTCGTCAGCCTGGGCGGCTTCGCGGCGGCGCGCTCGCTTTCAACCTCCTTCAATCACCGTCCCGATCAGGCCTCGCGTCCGTTCGACATGACGCGGGATGGTTTCGTCATGGGCGAAGGCGCCGGCATCCTGGTCATCGAGGAATTGAGCCATGCGCTGGCGCGCGGCGCGAAACCGCTCGCCGAGGTCGTCGGCTACGGCACGACGGCGGATGCCCATCACGTCACGTCCGGTCCCGAGGATGGGGATGGCGCGCGCCGCGCCATGGAAATCGCGATCGCCCAGGCCTGCATTTCAGCGCGCGAGATCCGCCATCTCAATGCGCACGCGACCTCCACGCCGGTGGGCGATCTGGGAGAAATCGAAGCGATCAAAACCGTCTTCGGCACGGATTTCTCCATAGCCGTCAGCGGAACGAAGTCGGCGACCGGACACCTGCTCGGAGCCGCCGGCGGAATTGGCGCCATCTTCACCATCCTGGCGCTGAGGGACCAAATGGCGCCGCCGACCCTCAATTTGAGCGCCCCCGATCCGGCCGGCGACGGAATAGACTTCGTCGCAAACCGGGCCCGGCCGATGGAGATGGACTACGCGATCGCCAACGGCTTCGGCTTCGGCGGCGTCAACGCCAGCGCGCTGTTCCGGCGCTGGGACGGACATGGCGTGAACGGGTCGAGCCGCTCGTGATTGACGCTCTTTGCTCCAGCCTTTCCTGCTTTTCCAGTCCAACCCAAAGAAAGTGATCTCCATGAATAGGACCAATCCTGGCGTCGCCATCGTCACAGGGGCATCCAGCGGCATCGGGCACGCAACGGCCAAGGCCCTGCAGAGCGCCGGCTTTCGCGTGTTCGGAACGAGCCGTCGCGCGGTCTCCAAGAAAACCGACGGCATTACCATGCTGACCTGCGACGTGACCGATGACGCGTCCGTGGCGAAGCTGGTCGATGAGGTGCTGGCCGATGCCGGGCGCATTGACGTGCTGGTCAACAATGCCGGCATCGGCCTGCTCGGCGGCGCGGAGGAATCCTCGACTGCACAGGCCCAGGCTCTGTTCGACGTGAACGTCTTCGGTGTCATCCGGATGATCAACGCGGTGCTGCCGATCATGCGACGTCAAGGAAAAGGCAGGATCGTCAACTTGAGCTCAGTGCAGGGGTTCATCCCCGCCCCCTATTTCGCGCTTTATTCGTCGACCAAACATGCCGTTGAGGGCTATTCCGAATCGCTTGATCACGAAGTGCGGCCGTTCGGAATTCGCGTCGCATTGGTCGAGCCGGCCTATACCCGGACTTTGTTCGAAGACAATCTGGCCAGGCCGGACCAGGTGCTCGATGTCTATGACGCCGCGCGCGCCGGCATGACCACAGCCGTGCGGAAGGCAATGGAAAAAGGCGATACACCCGAAGTGGTGGCCAACACCGTTTTGGCGGCTGCGACCGATCCCGCTCCGAAGCGGCGCTATGCGGCGGGAAAGACAGCGCGCCAAGTCAGTTTCCTGCGCCGTTTCGTCCCCGCATCCGCATTCGACAAGAGCCTGCGAAAGCAGCTCGGGCTGCCGGCCTGACAACGGAGCCTTTCACCCCAGCCACCCTGCCTCCAGATCAAAGCGCCGGCAGCAATTAGCTGTTCGTCACTGACCGCATATAAGCGTTCTCTATTGCAATCCCCGGAAGAAAAAAGGTTGATTAGAATCTCTGGGGGAAACGAAATCGTGAATAGAGGCGTGGTGCGGCTTCTTCCGAAGCCCAAGATTTCAATGTTCATTTGCGGATGCGGGCATATGGGTCAACTTTGCTCGCCCGGATACTGGCTGCGCATCCGAGCGCCCGCGCCTGCCATAAAATGAGCAACACCTTCAGCATGGATTGGGCGCGCACAACGGGCCGGTAACCAGCAGCCAGCGCCGAGAACTGGTGGCGGGCCCGATTGATCCGCGAATTCGCAACTGCCGGCTGCCGCGGCCGATCGCATAGAAGTCCAGGAAATTCGACCAATGCCGATTCGGCCAACGCCGGGAACGCGCATCGCAGGCCAAACTCGACGATCGCCCGATAAAGACGCTTGACTCACCCTCCCGCTTACGGACAAGTTGCGTTGTCAGACATCTTACATACGAGAGGGAGGTTTCGTGAGGAGATTTATCGCTTGTTTCGCGCTGGCTGCCGGCGCGCTCGCATTTGCGTCGGCAGCGTGGGCGGGAGAAACCCTGGATCGCGTCACAACCAAGAAGGCCATGGTGGTCGCGACCAACAGCGGCTGGCCACCGCAGAGCTTTCTCGACGAGAGCAACCAGTTGGTCGGCTTCGACATCGACGTCTCGAAAGAGATCGCCAAGCGCCTCGGCGTCGAAGTCAGCTTCGAGACGCCCGATTGGGCGACTATGACCGGCGGCCACTGGCAGGGCCGCTATGATCTTGGCGTCGGCTCGGTGACGCCGACCAAGGCCCGGGCCAGGGTGATCGATTTCGCCGGCATCTATTATTACAGCCCTTATGTCTATGTGGTCCACAAGGACAGCAAGGCAAAATCGGTGAATGATCTGAACGGCAAGGTGATCGGCGTCGAGACCGCCACCACTTCGGAAGATTTCATCCGCCGCCAATTGGAGATCGACGCTCCCGGCCTTCCGCCAATCGAATACAAGCTGCAGCCTGGCGAAATCCGGACTTTCGCCGATTCCATGCTGCCCTTCGACGATCTGAGACTTGGGGACGGCGTGCGGCTCGACGCGGTCATCGCGCCCGAGCAGACCGCTCAAAACGCCATCAAGAACGGTTATCCGCTGCGCATCGTCGAGGGCGACTACGCCTTCCGCGAGCCGCTGGTGGTGATCGCCGACAAGGGCGATGCCGAGTGGACCACCAAGATCGGCGGCATCATCGACCAGATGAAGAAAGACGGCACGCTCGCCACGCTGACCACCAAGTGGTACGGCAAGAACTACAGCGCCGATTGACGCTCATCGCGGGCGGCCCCTCAAGGCCGCCTGCTTCCGTCAGAACCTATCATGACTTATCCCGATACCTATTATCGCCGTACACTTGCCGACGAGAAGGTCAGACCGCCGCTCGCGGGTCCGGCCGAATGCGACACGGTCATTGTCGGCGGCGGACTGGCCGGTCTGACGACGGCGCTGCAGCTGGCGCGCGCCGGGCAGCAGGTCGTGCTGCTCGAAGCCGAGAGCATCGGCTTCGGCGCCTCGGGCCGCAACGGCGGCTTCGTCAGCCCCGGCTTCGCGACCGGCAGCGACAAGATCGCCGCGATGGCCGGCGCGGCGGCGGCACGAGAGCTGCATCGGCTGTCGATCGAAGGCGTCGATTTCGTGCGGCAGACGATCAAGGATCTCGACATCACGGCAGCGAAGCCCCGCCCCGGAATCATGGGCGTGCTACGCCATGACGGCGGCGCCGAACTGAAGGCTCATGCAGAGAAACTGGCGCGGGATTTTGACTATCCGCTCGAATATCTCGAGCGCGACCAGGTGCGCGCTGTGCTGCGTTCCGAGCGCTACTACCAAGGCCTACGCGATGGCAACGCCTTCCACATGCATCCGCTGAACTATCTGCGCGCCATCGGGGCGGAGATCGAGCGGCTGGGCGGCAGGATTCACGAGGGCTCCAGCGCGATCGAGGCTAAACTCGATGGCCCGCACAAGACCCTACGCACCGCAAGCGGCGAAGTACGCGCGCGGCAAGCGGTGTTTGCCACCGGCGGCTATACAGGACCGCTGGTCGGTCGGCTGAAGCGGGCCATGTTGCCGATCGCGACCTATGTGATGCTGAGCGAGGAAGCCCCGGATCTCATCGCCGGCGCTATCGCGACGACGGATGCCGTCGGCGACAACCGCCGGGCCGGCGACTACTACCGCGTCGTGGAGGATGGAAAGCGGCTGCTCTGGGGCGGGCGCATCACTACGCGGGCCGCTTCGCCGGCGGCGCTGGCCAGGGAATTGCGCCGGGAGATGGTTGGAACCTACCCTCGGCTCGCTGCGCTCAAGACCGAACTCGCCTGGTCTGGGCTGATGGCCTACGCCCGCCACCTGATGCCTCAGATCGGGCAGCTGCAGCCAGGCGCCTGGTATCTCACCGCGTTTGGCGGGCACGGTATCAACACGACGGCCATCGCCGGCAAGGTGGTCGCCGAGGCGGTACTCGGCCAATCGGACCGCCACCTTCTGTTCGCGCCGTTCGGCCTGGCCTGGGCAGGCGGACCGGTGGGGCTTGCCGCGGCGCAACTCACCTATTGGAAGCTGCAGGCGCAAGATTGGTGGCGCGAACGCCCCCGCTAACCAGAAGGATATCGACAGGTGATCGGCAGACTGCTGCTCAACTATCCGGACGCCACGCGCCGCATCGGCGTGTGCCTGGCGCTCGCCGCTTTCGCCGCGGGCCTCTACGGTCTCGGCATCAAGGCAGACTGGATCGGCAAGCTGATCCCGAGCTCGATCGAATGGCTTGCGGCCAATCCCGTGGTGGCGCGAGCCGTCTCAGCGGTGCTGATCGCGCTGATCGTGGCCGCCAACTGGAAGGCGCTGCAGCAACTCGGGCGCAAGCAGCAGATCGTGGCGGTATGGGTCGAGCTGTTCGTGCTGCTGATGCTGTTCTTCTATTCCTTTGACCTGTCCTTTTCTTTCATCGCCCGGAAGATCGGTTTCCTCATCTCGCAGGGCGTGGTGACCACGCTCTACATCTCCGCCATTTCGATCGCCATCGCGACAGTCATCGCCTTCATCGGCGCCATAGCCAAGCTCTCCAAGAACGGCATCGTCTATGGCCTTGCAACCTTCTACACCTCGCTGTTTCGCGGGCTGCCATTACTGATGCAGATCTACATCATCTATCTCGGCCTGCCGCAGGTCGGTTATGTGATCGGGGCCGTGCCCGCCGGGATCATGGCGCTGTCGCTTTGCTACGGCGCCTATATGACCGAGATTTTCCGGGCCGGCATCGAAAGCATTCCGCGCGGCCAGACGGAGGGAGCTACCGCACTTGGGCTCAGCCCCAACCAGACGATGTTCCTGGTGATCCTGCCGCAGGCGATGCGCGTCATCGTGCCGCCGACGGGCAATCAGTTCATCGCGATGCTGAAGGATTCCTCCCTGGTCTCGGTGGTCGGGGTCTGGGAGATCATGTATCTGGCGCGCACGCAGGGCCAGACCGAGTTCCGGCATATCGAGATGCTGATCACCGCCTCGATGATCTATTGGATTTTGTCCATCGGGCTCGAATTCCTGCAGTCCCGCATCGAGGAACGGTTCGGCCGCTCGCTCAAACGCTGAGCTTCAATGCGGCATCCCCTCCTGGGGAAAGCCGCCCAGATGGCAGCAGGCCACAGCGGCATGATCGCGGCCGCTTTCGAGGCACAGCAAGAGCGGCTTCCTCGCCAGCCAGGCATGCAGGAAACCGGCGATGAAACTGTCGCCGGCGCCGGTCGTGTCGACGACCTCGACCGGGCGGATGCCGGTCTCGGCGCGCTCGCGGGCCGTCAGCGCCATCGACCCATCGGCACCGCGCATGACGACGGCACAGCCTGCGCCGCGCGACAGGAGATCCGCGGCCATCGCTTCGGCCGCGTCGCGATGTTGGCCGGTCGAGCAGAAAACTATGCTCAGACCCGCGACACCGAGATCGGCGGGATCGGCGTTGACCGAGATATCCTGCGAGACGCTGACGCCTGCCCGCGACAGGCGCCTGCGTAAAGCGCCGCCGTCATCCAGCCAGCCGATATGGACGTGATCCATCGTCCCCAGGATCGCCAGTTCGGCCTCGTCCGGCGCATAACCGGCGCAGGCGCCGAAATCCTCGGCAGCAATCAAACGCTCGCCGGACGGCAAGACTTTGATGTCGGTCCAGGCGGTATTGCGCTGGTCTACGCGCAGGTGCTTGACCGCCACCCGATTGGCTTCGAGCTCAGCGCGGGTGCGTTCGCCCTCGGCGTCGCGGCCGACCGCGCCGAAATAGAAGCTGTTATGGCCAAGCCGCGCGAGCTGGACGGCAACGTTGAGCGCGTTGCCGCCGACCAGAGAGCGGCCGATCGGCGCTCCGAGGCGGTCGATGCAGTTGTCGCCGACGGCGGCAAATCGAAGGCTGCTCATATCCTGCGCTGCACGATCAAAGCTGACGCCGAGAGCTAAGCTCAATAGGCAACGCGCTTATAGTAACGGCGCGTCGTGAGCGGGTGGTCACGGATCACCTCGAGATGCGCGCTGACCCGTTCGAGCGCGGTCGCGAGCACGATCGGCGAAACCAGCGCGCGCACATCCGGCGAAATGCCGGGAAGTTCAAAATCGGCCGTGTCGAGCACCGTCAACTTGTCCGTATAGGTGGGCGCGAATTTCTCGACGCGATCGGCCAGCGGCCGGGCGCTGTCCTCGCCCTTGAAGAGCACCACGCTAACGTCTTTGTCCAGCAGCTCGAGCGTGCCATGGAAAAAGTCGGAAGCATGCACGGGGCGGGTCCGGATCCACTGCATCTCCTCCAGGATGCACATGCCGTAATACCAGGCCTGCGGCCAGACATTCCCGGCGCCGGTTATGATGTGATAGTCGGTGGCGGCCAGTTTTTGCGCGAAGCCGGCGGCTTCCTGTTCATAGCTCTGCTTCACCTCCAGCAACAGTCGCGGCAACTGCTCCAGTTCGGCGAAAATCCGTTCGGATTCGGCGAGCTCGCCGCGATGCTTCAGCGCTGCAAGCGCGATGAAGAGCGACTGGAGATAGAAGGACTCGCAGGACGTGTCGTCCTCGGCGAAGTTGACGAAGACATGGTCCCCGCCCTTGCCGAGCGGCGTCTCCTCATGTCCGACCAGCGTGATCACCGTCGCCCCGACGTCCTTGATCCGGGACAGCAGTGCCACGCTTTCCTTCGTGGTGCCGGAGAGCGAGGGCAACACGACGATCGATTTGTCGGTCAGGTGCACGGATTGGACAAGCTGCAGCTCGGCGGTGATGTCGACGAAGGCCGGAAAGCCAGATCGGCGCTGCAGCAATTGCGCCGCCGGATGCATCAGGATCGCTGCACCGCCGGTGCCGAGAAAGAAGATGTTTTGCGCCTCGGCGGCGAGGCACTGCGCCACAACGGCCTCAATGCGCTCGCGCAAGGCCACCGCCCCCGATTGGATGCGCATAAACCGGGCTTCATCGAAATTGAGCATCGTTCCCTCGATCAATTCAGTTGTAAGACAACTGACATCTGTGGGAGCGCATTTCAAGAGAAATTTTGCGGATAGGTTCCCATACGTTGCCTATACGACATGCGATCGCCACGGCATGCCTCCGCTTGACCTGAGCGCGATTGTCCGACAACAAAAGGAGAGTTGGCACAATGGGGAAGAGGGACTTGGACGAGCCGCTTCGGGACGCGCGCACATTGGCGGTTCAGCTGCGCGACCGCATGGCCGACCTCATCAGGACCGAAGGGCTCAAGCCCGGCGACCGGCTGCCAACGGAATCCCAGCTGACGCAGCGCTTCCGCATCTCGCGCCCTGCCCTGCGCGAAGCGCTGAAGCTTCTCGAACAGGACGGCATCATCTCCGTCACTCATGGTCTCGGCCGCTTTGTGACCGCGAACTCCGCCGTCCAGGTCGACCGTCCAATCACGGTGTTCGAAAGCGTGACCGACATGTCGCGCCACTATGGCTACAACACCGTCAACAAGGTTCTTTCCATCAACGAGGAAACGCCCGATCCATTGATCCAGCAGCAATTGCGGTTAGCGGACGGAGAGCGCGTCATCCGGCTTGAACGGCTGCGGCTGCACAATGATCTGCCCCTCATTTATTCGCTCGACTACGTACCACGCAGCCTTTTGCCGGGGCGCCTTTTCGACATCGAATGGAGCGGCTCGCTGCTCGCCCTGCTGGAAAAGCACCGCCATCAGCCGCGTATGTCGGCCGCCTCCGTTGCAGCCGTAACGCTGCCCGACGAAATCGTGCAGCGCAACGACTTACGCGACTTCGGGCCAGCCCTGCTCATTACGGAAACCTGTTTCGATGGGACCGGAACCCCGGTCGTCCATGCCGCCGTCTATCACCGCGGCAGCCATTTCACCTTCAGCTTCGCACGAAAGTGAAAGCTCAAATGGTGGCGATGACCAGTGTCAGGTGCCATGCAGATATCGCGGGCCGTGACTAGCGCGGGAGCAGTCGGGAGACCTTGAGCCGCGGCGCGAAGAAGCAGCGCAGATAGGGCTGGTTGGTTATGACGTAATGGTTCTCGCAGATATGGTATCGGCCGTCCGGCGATTCCTGCACGCGGTCTCGCGGGATGTTGAAGCCATCGGGAAGATAGACATAGCCGCCGTCGGCCCCGGATTGCACGGCAGACTCGGGGATGGGGCGGCAATCCGTGCCGCCGCAACATTTGAAGTTGGTTACCGGGTCGACCTTGTTTTCGTACCAGTCATGAGCATCGGCGCCTGTCGCGGCGACAATCCACATGGCTGTGACGATGACCCTTCGCATGGCGTTCCTCGACGGTGCGGAGGCGCTGCTCATTCGAGCATCATCTATATTAGCGTTCCGCTGGAAACGCCATTGGCCGGCGAAAGTGTGGAAGGCGGCGCCCGGCCTTTTGGGTGGCAATAGGTGAAGCCGGAACCTTCCAATCAAGGTCCGGCTCTACCGCTCACACCAGCCGCTGTCCGCCGTCGATGTGGATGGTCTCGCCGGTCATGAACTCGTTCTGCATGAGATAGAGATAGGCCGGCGCGATATCGGCGGGCCTGGCGATCTTTCCAGCCGGCAGTCGGGCGCCCATCTGCTCGAAATAGCCTGATTTGGCGGTGCCGACGATCTCGTCCCACATTTCGGTGTCCACCCAACCAGGCGAGACGATGTTGACGCGGGTTGGCGCAAGTTCCAGCGCCAGCGCCCGGGCGAAATAGGTGAAGGAGCCGGCGACCGCCGAAACGACCGAGCCGCCGGGGACCGGCGGGCGGTCCTTGTTGATGCCGGAGGTGAAGATCATCGAGCCAGCCTTGTTCAGCGTGCGCACGGCGTGCTTGGCTAGCATCACCGCGCCGATCAGCTTGCCGTCGACAAATCGGCGCACGAAATCCATATCGGTCTCGCCGATCGGATGATTGGGCGGCGGCGTGCCGGCCGTCGCCACCAGATGATCGAAAGCGCCGGCCTGCTCGAACAAGCCGGACACCTCGGCCTCATTGGCCATGTCGGCGGCGATGCCCGTCACGCGCCCTGCCCCGCCGAGCCGCTTTTCGGCGGCCTTCAGCTTTTCGGCCGAACGGCCGGCGATCACCACCTCCGCGCCGCTTTCAAGCGCCGCTGCCGCGACGCCGAAACCGATGCCGGAGCTGCCGCCGACGACAATGATCTTCTTTCCATTGAGCGATGTCATGGGGAGACTGGTCATGGGGGTCTTCTCCGTCCTTCCAATGATGGGTTCAAAATCAGGCGCGGCCGGCGTGGGCTGCTTCGATATCGGCGAGGATGATCTTCTTCATCGAATACATCGCCTGACGCGCCCGGTCGGCCTTGGCGCGGTCGGGGTCGTCCATCAGGCGCAGCGCCGGTTCGGGAATGACCTGCCAATAGACGCCAAACTTGTCCTTCAGCCAGCCGCAGGGCTGCTCCGAGCCGCCGCCGGCGGTCAGCGCGTTCCAAAAATAATCGGTTTCGGCCTGGTCCTTGGTTTCGATGTAGAGCGAAATCCGCTCATTGAAGGGCGGCACTCCGCCGGCGTTGAGCGCGGTAAAGCGCTGGCCTTCGAGCTCGAAATCGAAGATCGCATGCGGCTTGTCGGTGAACTCGATGGTCCGCAGCGCGCGGCTGTTGCTGAAGACCGAGAGATAGAAATCTCGCGCGGCTTCGGCATCGAGGTTGAACCAGAGGAAGGGATGAACGGTCGCCATGATGTCCTCGCAGGTTTGATCTTGAGTGAGTATTGATCACAAATTCTGTGAGGATTTTTGATTGGAAAAGGCTCGACGGACAAACCAAAATTTGGCAAGTATTTGTTACCATAACTCACAAATGGCTTTGTCGTCATGGCCCGCAGACTGCCGCCGCTCAACGCCTTGCCGGCCTTCGAGGCCGCTGCACGGCATTTGAATTTTTCGCGGGCCGCCGACGAGCTCAACCTCACCCATGGCGCGATCAGCCGCGCGGTGAAGCATCTCGAGGACCAGCTTGGTGTGCAGCTCTTCGAGCGGGCAACGCGCTCAGTGCGGCTCACCCCCGTCGGGGAGCCCTATGCGGTTGCCGTGCGCGAGGCGCTCGACCAGCTCGCGCTGGCGACGCAAACCGCGACCTCGCGTCATTCCGGCTCGACGCTCAACGTCAGCACCTCGGACGGCTTCGCCGGAAAATGGCTGGTGCCGAGGCTCTACCGCTTTCATCGCGCGCATAGCGATATCGACGTGCGCGTCTCGACCACCGGGCGACTGACCAATTTCCGCGGCGACGGCATCGACGTCGCCATCCGCTACGGCGCCGGCCACTATCACGGGCTGACGTCGGAATTTCTCACCGGCGAGGAAGTCTTTCCGGTCTGCAGCCCGAAGCTTCTGGAAGGGCCGTATCCGCTCAAGCACCCGCAGGACCTCAAGCACCACACGCTGATCCGCGACGGATACCGCATCGACTGGGCCGCGTGGCTGGCCAGCGCCGGCGTCGAAGGCGTCGACCCGAACAGCGGGCTCACTTTCGATTCAGCCACTTTCGCGGTGGAATCGGCCGTGCAGGGCGAAGGCGTGGTGCTCGGCCGGACCATGCTCGTCTCGGCCGACCTCGCCACCGGCAGGTTGGTCCGGCCCTTCGACCATGCGCTGAAGGCGGTCTCCAGTTTCTATCTGGTCTACCCGCCGGAAGCGATCCGCCAGCGCAAGGTGAAGGCGTTTCGCGATTGGCTGTTTTCCGAGATCGAGCCGGGCTGAAGCAAAGGCTTGCCGAAATCCCCAGCCTTGCGAAGACGCGCCGATTGCGCGATGCTGCGCAACCATGACTGGCGAGTATCTGGACCACAAATTGGAATGCCCGTTTTGCGGCACCATCCGTTTGCAAATTCCGGCCGATGCTCAACCCGAAACGGCGATCCATTGCGCCGAGTGCGGTAAATATCTCGGCTCATGGGATGAGCTTCAAACCGATTTCGAGCTCCAGGGCGGCACGGACGGCGTGTTCCGGCTGGATAAGGGCCGTATCCAGAAGCTTAATTCCAGCCGATGATTAGCCGCTGCTGACGCAGCCGTTCGGGCTCAGACGCGCCCAACAGGGCAACCGACGGCATGGGCGGGGGGTGTTGGGGAGCCGCCGGTTACCAGGACGAGGAGCCATGGAATAAGAAAATGCGCAGGCCCTGATACCATAATGCCAGTTCTCTGCGTTCATGGGAACTGGTTTCCAGCTTAAAATTCAAACGTATATGGGAGAAAGCGCACCCTCGTGATGATCTTCGTGCGGCTCCTCGCGACAGGAACCACATCGGCCGTGCCGCGTCATAGAGACAGGCTCTTGCCGCGATCCTGGAGTGACGTCGATGATCAGGCTGCTTGTTATCGCTGGATTGGCGCTGGCGCTCGCGTGCGGCGGGACGCTGGCAGCCAAGCTCGACCTCGCCGCTGTCAACCAGGCGCAATTCAGCGAGGGCGAGCCGAAGGGCGTCGATCCGATGGTGCTCAGAGCGCAGATCCTTCTCGATCGCGCCCGCTTCTCCCCCGGCCTGATCGACGGTCGCCTTTCCGACAATTTCTCCAAGGCCGTCGCGGCCTTCCAGGCGGCCAACGGACTGCCCTCCGACGGCAAGCTCACCCGCGAGACCTGGGACAAGCTCGCGGCGACTTTCGCCGGGCCGGTGCTGATAAACTACGAGGTCACGGCCAAGGATGTGCGCGGGCCGTTCACCAGGCGCATCCCCGCCCGCATGGAGCGGATGGCGCATCTGAAGCGGCTCGGCTATCGCAGCGCGCGGGAAAAACTGGCGGAGCGCTTCCATGTCAGCGAACAGTTGCTGAGGCTGCTCAATCCCAAAGCCGGTTTCAGGAAGGCCGACACCACGTTGGTGGTGCCCGATGTCGGCCGTGGCGATCCTCCCGCGGCCGTCGCGAGCGTCGAGGTCGACAAGGGCGCCCGCCAGGTGCGCGCGCTCGATGCTTCGGGCAAAGCGCTCGCGGTCTATCCTGCCTCGATCGGCAGTGAGGAAAAGCCGGCGCCGAGCGGCATGGCCGAGGTCAAGCGCGTGGTGCACAATCCGACCTATCGCTACAATCCGAAATTCGGCTTCAAGGGCGTCAAGAGCAAGCGGCCCTTCACCATCGCCAAGGGGCCGAACAATCCGGTCGGATCGGTGTGGATCGATCTCTCGATCGAGAGCTACGGCATTCACGGCACGCCTGACCCAGGCAAGATCGGCACCACCTTCTCGCATGGCTGCATCCGGCTGACCAACTGGGACGCCGAGGACCTCGCCGCCATGGTCAAGCCGGGCACCAAAGTCGACTTCAAGGACGAGACGGCGCAGGACGGGCAAGTGCAGTGAGATGCCGGCAGGTCGCGATCCGCCGAGCCGCACCGCTGCATAAGCCCAATTTATCGTCATCCTCAGTTTTTCAGAACGTTACACCGCCTTGCCTCGCCTGTAGCTTCGACGGCGCGGTTTGGAGAATGGTCCGGATTTGGTGGTTCGATGCAAGCACATGCGCGGGTGGTGATCGTCGGCGGCGGATGCGTCGGCGCGGGTATTCTTTATGGCCTGGCCAAGCGCGGCTGGACGGATGTCGCGCTGCTCGAGCGCACGCAGCTTACAGCCGGCTCGACCTGGCATGCGGCGGGGCTGATTCCGTCCTATTCCCGCAACATCAATGTTGGGCGGATGATCAAAAAGACGATCGAAATCTATGAGGGCCTCGAAGCGGAGACCGGGCAGCCGGTCGGCTGGCACAAATGCGGACAGTTGCGCATCGCCAATTCGAGAGACCGGCTCGACGAGTTCAAGAGCTATATGAGCGTCGCCGAGGTGCAGGGTATGCGGGCGCAATTGCTTACCCCCGACGAGGCGCGCAAGCTCTGGCCGCTGCTCGACAACAAGGACATGCTGGGCGCGCTCTACCATCCCGATGACGGCCATATCGCGCCGGCCGACGTGACGCATGCCATGGCCAAGGGCGCGCGGGATCTCGGCGCAAAAGTCTATCTCAACACCGAGGTCACAGGCTTCAAGCGGACCGCTTCCGGCGAATGGCTGGTCGAGACCAACCAGGGCGACATCACCTGCGAGCATGTGATTTGCGCCACCGGCAATTACGCGCGCCAGACCGGCGCGCTGCTTGGCTTGGAGATCCCGGCGATCCCCATCCTGCACCAGTACTGGATCACCGAAGCGGTGCCGGAAGTGGTGGAGCGCAAGCGCGCTGGCCGGCCCGAAATGCCGATCCTGCGCGACGAAGGTTTCGAGGGCTATCTACGCGAGGAAGGCGACGGGCTGATGTTCGGTCCCTATGAGCGCACCGAAAACCTGAAGCTGTTCGCCGAGGACGGCGTTCCCGACTGGTTCGGCGCCGACCTGCTGGAAGAGGATTTCGAGGCGGTGTCGTGGAACTGGGAGCAGGCGCTGCAGCTGGTGCCTGCGCTCGGGCGCGTCGGCATCAAGGCCAATGTGCGTGGCCCGTTCCAGATGACGCCGGACGAGCTGCCCTTGATGGGGCAGGCCTGGGGCCTGCCCAACGTCTGGCTGGCCGAAGGCGTGCCGGGCGGCATCTTGTGGGGTGGCACGATCGGCTACTATTTGTCGGAGCGGATCGTCGAAGGCGGCAACAGTATCGACACATCCGACCTCGACCCGCGCCGCTTCGGCGACTACGCCAACAAGGAATGGACGCGCGAGAAGGTGCGAGAGGCGTGGGGCACGCATGCCGAGCAGAAATACCCGGGACAGGACATGCCCGCCGCGCGGCCGCAGAAGACCGCGCCCTCCTATGACCGGCTGACGGAACTGGGAGCGGTTTGGGGCGTGCTCAATGGCTGGGAGATGCCCAACTGGTTCGCGCGCGACGGAGTCAAGGCCAAGGACCAATATAGCTGGCGCTGGACGCCCAAGGGAAACCTCGTCGGCGAGGAAGTGCAGGCGGTACGCAACGCCGTCGGGTTGGTCGAGATGACGCCGATGACCAAGTTCGAGGTGTCAGGTCCCAGCGCGGCCGCCTGGCTGGACCGGATCATCGCCAACCGCCTGCCGGCCGTCGGCAAGGTGACGCTGGCGCATCAGCTGACCGCAACCGGCGGCGTGCAGGCGGAATATATGGCGGCGCGGCTTGGCGAGGACCTGTTCTACCTGATCTCGACGCCGCGCGCCGAACGCTGGAACTTCGACGATCTTTCCAAACTGCTTCCCGCCGACGGCAGCGTATTCTTGAAGAACGTCACCAACGACCGCGGCTGCTTTACCGTCGTCGGACCCAAGGCGCGCGAGGTGCTGCAGCCGCTGACCGAGATCGACCTTTCCAACGAAAATTTTCCGTGGTTCGGCGTCAAGACCGGCAGCGTCGCCTTGGCAAGCGACGTGCGGCTGCTGCGGGTGAACTATGAGGGCGAGCTCGGCTGGGAACTCTATCACCCCCTGCCCTACCAGCGGCGATTGCTCGACGCGATCCTCAAGGAAGGCGAGAAGCACGGCATGCGGCTGGTCGGGCTGCACGCGCTGGAGTCGCTCAGGCTCGAGAAATCCTATCGCGCCATGCATCGCGACATGAACCCGGAGCTCAACGCGCTGGAGAGCGGGCTGGAGCGCTTCATCCGCCTCGACAAGGGCGACTTCGTCGGCCGTGACGCGGTTCTGAAATACAAGGAGCGCAACGACCAGCGCCGATCCGTGACGCTCAGGATCGACACCGACGGCGCCAGCACGCTTGCCAATGAAGGACTCTACAGCGACGGCGCGCTGATCGGGCGCATCACGTCGGGCGGCTACGGCTACGCGCTCGGGCATGACGTGGCGCTGGCGCTGCTGCCCGAGCGGTTTTCGAAACCCGGCACCAAGCTCGACGTCGCGATCCTGGGCGACTGGAAGGTCGCCGAGGTGATCGCGGATTCGCCTTACGATCCGACCTCGGCCAGGGCGCGGATGTAATAGGCAGGGCCTGCAAAGGCCCCGTTGCCGACGTGTCCTTCGGAGGGAAGCCCGTATGCGTATCGATCGGATCAACGTCTATTCGGCGCAATTGCCGGTCAAAGGCGGCGTCTACCGCATGGCCAGCGCCGATGTGGAGGCGCTGGACTCGACGCTGGTCGAGATCGTTACCGATGACGGTTTTGCCGGATGGGGCGAGACCTGTCCGATCGGCCCGGTCTACCAGCCGCATCATGCGCTGGGCGCCCGCGCCGCGATCGCCGAAATCGCCCCGGGGCTGATCGGTTCGGAGATCGCCTCGATCAGACTTCTGGCCAAGCAGATGGACGAGCGGCTCAACGGCCACGGTTATGCCAAGGCCGCTTTCGACATAGCGTTCCTCGACCTGCTCGGCCAAAAACTCGGCGTGCCGGTCTCGACGCTGCTGGGCGGCGCGCTGACCGACCGCGTGCCGGCCTATTATTCGCTGATCGTCGGCCCGCCGGAGGAGACGGCGAGGATCGCCGCCGACAAGGTGAGCGCCGGTTACCCGCGCCTGCAGGTGAAGATCGGCGGGCGCAATCTCGAAGAAGACGTCGCCGTCGTCCACAAGGTCTGGGAAGCGGTCGGCTACAAGGCTCGGCTAGCGGTCGACGGCAACCGGGGCCTGACGGTGGCCGCAGCGATCCATCTTGACCGGCTCTGCCAGCAAATTCCCTTCGTCTTCGAGCAGCCCTGCAACACGATGGACGAGATCGCGACGCTGAAAGGCCGCATGACACATCCGGTTTATCTCGACGAAAGCACCGAGGATCAGAACGCTGTGCTGCGGGCGATCTCGCTGGGCATCGCCGATGGCTTCGGCTTCAAAGTGACACGTCTGGGTGGCCTGACGAAGATGACGACCGTGCGCGACCTTTGCGCCATCCGCTCGCTGCCGCACAGTTGCGACGACGCCTGGGGCGGCGACATCATCGCGGCGGCCTGTGTGCATCTGGCCGCGACCGTCGAGCCGCGCCGCATGGAGGGCGCCTGGATCGCCCAGGAATACATCAAGGGGCATTTCGACCAGAAGCAGCCGGTGATCATCAAGCAAGGGCACATCGCCGTGCCGCAGGGGCCGGGGCTGGGCGTGAAGCCGGAGCCCGGCATGTTCGGCAAAGCGGTGGCGATATACGGACGGTAACACTAGGCGCAAATCTGCGCGGTGGAGGCCGAAATTGTGCCGGCGATCACTTCGTGAACGACGCGGATCGTTCCGCCCTGTCCTGCGTTCTTGTGACACGCAAGGAGGAACGGCGATGGACGACGATCGGACCGAAAAGATCAGGCAGCGTGCCTATGAGATCTTTCAGCGCGAGGGCGGCATCCTGGGCAATCATGAACGGCACTGGCATCAGGCGGAGATGGAGATCGACCGCGAGGCCGCCCTGCCGCTGACGGCAGGCGATGCGCTGCCAGAAACGCGCGAGATCGACAGCGCCGATGTGCTGACGGTGGAGGCGCTTGCCATGCGCACCGGCATTTCGGGCGACGAGGCGCAAGAGCTGCTCGACAGGCTGGGCAACGACCGCGCTGCGATCGAGCAAGCGGCGCGCGATCTGCAGGCACGCAAGCGCGGTGTCGATTAGTGGCACTGCACTGAGATTTTGACCGGTCGGCTCTGTTTGCGTTGGCAGGTGGCACGCGTTGGAGATTGGCCGAAAACGCCATGGCGATCGTCATTCCAGGGCGGAGCAGGAGCGAAGCTCCGTCGCGAAGACCCTGGAAATCCATGCCGTTACCTTCGTCAAGGAATGCAACGGAGCAGAATTCTGCACCGTGGCGGCGCTTCCAAGTCACGGAATGGATTCTATGGTCTGCGCCGCGTCGCTTCGCTCCTTGCTCCGCCATAGAATGACGACGTTGGGGCGGCCGAAACCAATCCTCCGGCGTTTGCGCTGATTACACGGAAATGAACGGAGAATCTTGCACCGAGAGGCGGTGGCCAGCCAATCGGACCGGCCACAGGTGGCACTCTCCACCCGGGTTGACAGGTCAGACGCACCGTCCTAATTTTCGCGTTAGTGGCCACTAACGCGAAATACTGGACAGCGCTCGGCGATCCGACACGACGCACGATCTTCGAACTGCTGGTCGAAAGTCCCAGTTCAGTCGGCGGACTCGCCAATGCGCTGCCCGTGACGCGGCCGGCCGTCTCGCAGCACCTGAAGGTGCTCAAGGATGCCGGGCTGGTGGCCGATACGCGCTCCGGCAAGGAGCGCATTTACCGGATCGATCCGGACGGGCTCGCGGCGTTTCGCGCGGAGATTGACCAGTTCTGGGTGAAGACGCTCGCAGCCTACAAGCTGGCCGTCGAGCAACCGACAAAGGACGAGACATGATCAAGCAACCGGCACCTGCTCCCGTAAGGCATTCCGTCGTCGTCGAGGCGCCGATCGCGCGCGCCTTCAAGGTGTTCACCGAGGATTTCGGCAGCTTCAAGCCGCGCGAGCACAATCTGCTTGCCGTGCCGATCGCGGAAACGATCTTCGAGCCGCACGTCGGCGGCCACGTCTACGACCGCGGCGTCGACGGCTCAGAGTGCCGCTTCGCCCGCGTGCTGGCCTACGATCCGCCCGACCGGCTGCTTCTGAGCTGGGACATCAGCCCGCGCTGGCAGATCGAAACCGACCTCGCCAGGACGAGCGAGTGGGAGGTCCGCTTCACGGCCGAGGCGGAAAACCGGACCCGGGTCGAAATCGAGCACCGCCATATCGAACGGCATGGCCAAGGCTGGGAAGGCGTGCGCAGCGGGGTCGACGGCGATCAGGGCTGGCCGCTCTACCTGCAGCGGTTCCAGGCGCTTTTTTCCCGGGCGGCCTGACAGCGGCACCCCCCCTGGGGCATGGCCCGCACGGTGGCGATCGGAGGAGCACTGGAAATAATGGAAGCCTATTGGTTGAGCACCCTCGGCGTGCTTGCGCTCTGCCTCCTGTCGGTCGCGCTGGCGATCTACTCAGGCTCGTCCAAGGGTTTTGCCGGCAAGCTTTCAGGGCCGGTGATCCCGGCGGACGACGACAACTCCCTTTACCGGATCGATCGCGTCCACATGAACTCGGTCGAGGCGCTCGCGCCCTTCGTCGTGCCCGTGCTGCTGGCGATGATGGTCGGCGTCGAGCCGATGACGCTCGCCGTGCTCGTCTGGGTTCACTTGGCGATTCGTCTCGTCCACATGATCATCTACCTGCGCGGCGGCAATGCCGCCAAGGGCGGCAGCGTCAGGACGATCCTCTATGTCTCCGGAGCGCTGGTCACGCTTGTCCTCGTCCTCGTGACGGGCTGGGCAGTGCTTCGCTGAGCAGCGCTCGCTTTTCGCTCCGTCGGCGGAACCCTCGCCCCGATCAGAGGTTCATCCCTGTACAACCACAGGAGATGCGCCATGGACCACACCAGCCACGTAAGATTGACCAACGCCGAGCTGACGCCCGACATCCTCGAAGGCGCCACCATCTACGGCCCGGATGACGAGAAGATCGGCTCGGTCGACCACCTGCACGGCAGCCAGGTCGTCATCGATGTCGGCGGCTTTCTCGGCATCGGCGCCAAGCCGGTGGCTGTCACCGCCAGCCAGCTCGATTTCATGCGCGACGAGGACGGCGACGTGCATGCCGTCACCAGCTGGACGAAGGATCAGCTCAAGGCGATGCCGGAGCATCGCGACTGACAGGAACGCCTCGCGACTGGCAATCAATCAGAAGACTTCGGCCCGGCAATTGCCGGGTCGGTTTTTTTGCGCGGCGCGGTAAATTCGTTTGTGGCCTGACGAGCGTCAATGCGGATTGCCCTCGCGGCACAAATGTGTGGCGGGTTCCTTCCGGAGCCGCGAGAGAGCCCGGGACAGGTCGGCGATTTCGTGGGGCGATGAACCGCTCCAAGGATCAGCGGCGCATGCTCGCAAGCAGGCAAATACACAGCCCCGCGTTGACCGTTGCCGCGAGCGCCAGCGTGACCAGGACAAGATTGGCGCCGCCCGTGCCAAAAAGCAGCGCCCCAACGGACGGAGCCGCCGCCTGGACGATGAGGCTGGGCGTCGCGAGCTTGCCCATCAGCACCGCGTATTGCTGCGGGTCGAACAGCACCAGCGGCAGCGCGCCGCGCGCGATCGTATGGATGCCGTTACCCGCGCCATAAAGGATCAAGGCGAGAGCAACGAAAGTCTGGCTCGTCAGGAGCAGCCAGATTCCGGCGGCGAGCAGCGTTACGGATGTCAGCATCGTCCAGATCGGATGGTGCCGGTTGCGGCCGATCAGCAGCTCCGCCACCCTAGCGCCGACTTGTGAAGGACCGACTAGCGCGCCAAGTCCGACGGCGGCTGCCAGGCTCGCGCCGCGCAACTGCAGCAGCGTCAGCAGATGGACGGAGAGCATGGACGCGACCAGTGCGGCCAAGGTCTGAATGGAGGCCAGCAAAATGAAGCGCGCCCGCGCTCTGCCGGTGGTCGATGCCTCTTTCGACCTATCTTTGACCGGCGCAGGCGCGGCGGCCGGAGGCGACGGTATTATCCACAGATGGAGCGGCAAGCAGATTGCCAAATGGATCGCGGCATAGGCAAGGCAGGCGGTGCGCCAGCCGCCATGCTCGACAAGGAAGGCGCTGATCGGCCAGCAAATGGTGCTGGCAAAGCCGCCGAAAAGCGTCAGGTTGGTGATGGCGCCGCGCGCGCTCTGTCCATAGAGGCGGCCGAGTGTGGCGAAGCCGGCATCGTAGAGGCCGCTCGACATGCCCAAGCCCATGAGCAGCCATGCAGCCAGATAAAGAGGATAGTCGGTCGCCGTCGCCAACAGCGAATGCGCGGCCGCCAGCAGCAGCGAGCTGGCGGCAAGCACCGGTCGCCCACCGTGGCGCTGGATCAGCCGCCCGGTGATGGGGGACACCAGCCCGGCAAGCAGGAGCCCGCAGGATAGCCCGGCAATGACCCAGGCGAGCGACCAGCCGGTATCCTTGGCAATCGGCACGGCAAGCACCGCGGGCAGGTAGTAGGACGATCCCCAGGCGAGAATCTGCGTGATGCCGAGACCCGCAATGAGGACGCGGCGACTGTGTCCGGCAGGCGTGGCGGCTTCCAATCAGGCTTGCTCTGGCGGATAGGCGACCTTCTCGCCATCCTCCTTGACGAACTCCCGCACCGGATTGTCGAGCAGCGGCAGCACCGCTTCCGACGGCCGGCACAGTTTTGTCCCTTTCGGCGTCTCGACGATGGGCCGGTTGATGAGGATCGGATGGGCGAGCATGAAATCGATCAGCTCATCGTCGCTCCATTTCGGATCGGCGAGGCCGAGTTCGGCGTAAGGCGTGCCCTTCTCCCGCAACAAATCGCGCGCAGAAATCCCCATCGCGGCGATCAGTTCGAGCAGCCGTTCGCGGCCCGGCGGCGTCTTGAGGTATTCGATCACGACAGGGTCTTCGCCGCTGGCGCGGATCATGGCGAGCGTGTTGCGGGAGGTGCCGCAGTCGGGGTTGTGATAGATCGTGACCGTCATGGCTCTGCTTTCAGTGGCTGGTATTGCTGAACGGTTTCGGGCTTGAGCAGCCAGGCCATCAACGCGAGCGCGATCAGGGCGCCGAGCAGCTCGGCCACGACGAAGCCCGGCAGATCGAGCGGCCTGATGCCGGAGAAAGTGTTGGTGAGTGAGCGCGCCACGGCGACGGCGGGATTGGCGAAGGAAGTGGATGCCGTGAACCAATAGGCCGCTGTGATATAGAGCCCGACCAGCCACGGCACGGCCCGCCGCTCGAAGCGGAGGCCAGCGAGAATGACGGCGATAAGGCCGAATGTCGCGACCATTTCCGAGAACCATTGCGCCGGCCCGGCACGCAGTTTCGTCGCGACCTCCAGCACCGGCAGGGCGAACATGAGATGCGCGGCGATCGTGCCAGCGATTCCACCGACGACCTGCGCGAACAGATAGGCAGGGAGATCGCGAGCAGGCAGCGACCGGTTGAGGCAGAACACCAGCGAAACGGCGGGATTGAAATGCGCGCCGGAGATCGGCCCGAGGATGGTGATCAACACCACCAGCATCGCGCCGGTTGCTAGCGTGTTGCCAAGCAGCGCCAGCGCGGTGTCATGCGTCAGCGTCTCGGCCATGATGCCGGAGCCAACGACGGTCGCCACCAGCAGACCGGTGCCGAGGGCTTCAGCCGCGAACCGGCGCGGCAGATCGAAGGTGTTCATTAGCTAGCCTTGGATTTTGCGACGGGCGTGGCGGTCATTGCCGGGCCTCCTCGCCCGGCCGGCAGCAAGATGCGGCAGCCGCCGGCGCGCAGATTTCCGGCCGGCCGGAGCAGCAGTCCTCCATCAGGAAGCGGATCAATCCGGATAGCGCGTCGAACTCGGCGCTGTAGACGATCGAGCGGGCATCGCGCCGCGCGGTCACGAGGCCAGACCGCTCCAGTTCCTTGAGGTGAAAGCTGACATTGGACGGCGAGACCTCGACCTGCTCGGCGAGCGAGCCGGCGGCAATGCCTCCCGGGCCGGCAACGACCAGCAGCCGCAGCAGGCGCAGCCGTGTTTCCTGCGACAGCGCGCCAAAGGCGGTCAGGGCTTGACGTTCATCCACGTTTCAACAATCCTTGAAATATTGAAATGAGGAATAGCCGACATGCTCTCTTCCGACAACCGGAAAAATGTGGCCCCAATCGACCCCTCCGACCTGACGATCGGCGATCTGCTGGTTGCGCTGGCCGATCATACGGACACGCCGCTGGTGTTCCGCTGTGGCGGGCGGCCGGTAAAGCCGGGCTATCATGTCACCGAGGTGAAAGCGGGGCAGTTCGCGGCGCTGGATTGCGAAGCGAACCCGGAATCATGGTCTGAAATCTTCGTCCAGCTGTGGGACGTGGACGAGGGCGGGCCGGTCCATATGCCGGCCGGCAAATTCGCCGCGATCATCCGCAAGGTGGCGGATCATGTGGCGCTCGATCAGGCGGCGAAGCTGACCTTCGAGGTCAGCGACGGCCTGCGCCCCATCGAACTGCACCGGGCAGCCCAGCCGAGCCTTGTTGGCGGGACCGTCGAGGTCGAGCTGTCGCCACGGCCGGCAAGCTGCAAGCCGCGCGACCGCTGGCTGGAAGAACAGAAGGCGGCAAGTGGCTGCGGAGCGAGCCGCTGCTGTTGAGCCCGCGAATGGTGACGCGCCGCGCCTGATCAAAACCGGATCATGCCATTGGCCTGCAATAAATAGAGGCCCACGAGAACGATGGCGATCAGCGCCACCCAAACAGCTGTCTTGCTCATCCGCGAAATCCTGTTGATCGGCGATAGTGAACGCGCGCGCTACGGTTGTGTTCCCGATATGCCGGGTTGCACATCGCCTAGGCAGGATCAAGTCACGAATTGCTGGACGACGAGCGTCCGTGCATAGTGGCGGCAATGGCGCCTGGTCGATGAAGATGGCTATGGATGACAAAGCGGACAATCCGGGCGTGGCGGTGTTCCCGCCGCTGCTCTTTCTCGTGGCGCTGATCGCGATGCTGGCGCTGCGCTATGTCTGGCCGCTGGCGATCGGCGGCCGCCCGCTGACCATCGTGCTCGGCATAGTGCTGGCAGTACTGGCGGTTGCGATCATCGCCTGGGGACGCTCGATCATGTTGCGCGGCGGCACCAATGTGAACCCGACGCTGCCGACCACCGCGATCATCACCGGCGGCCCGTTCGGCTTCACCCGCAACCCGCTCTATGTCGGCCTGATGGGGCTGCTTCTCGGGATCGGGCTGCTCTTTGACAGCTGGTGGGCCGTCATCGCGACCATCGCGAGCTTCCCCATCCTGCATTACGGCGTGGTGCTGCGCGAGGAGGCCTATCTGGAACGCAAGTTCGGCGAACCCTACCGCGCCTACAGGGCGAGCGTGCGCCGATACCTTTGAGCATCAGTCCTTCGGCACGTTGCTGTAGAGCGCCACGCCGACGCGGTCGTTGCGCCGCCACCGCACCAAAGCGCGATAGGCCGTATCGTCGGCCGGGACCTCGAGCAGGAAGCGGTCCGGGATCTCCACATCTGCGCCAACGCGCAATTCCGCGCCCTGCTCGTGCTGATTTCTGACCGAGCAACCGATCCTGACGCCGGCGGCGATGATCGTGGCTTGCTTGAGCACGAATTCGCGCGCATGAAGACGTCGCTCGGTCTCGGGAAAACTGGCCATATCCGGCGGGCTCCTCAGGCAAGGCTCTCCTCGCCATGGGGCCGCACCATAGCAGCGAAGCGTTTCCGTTCCGTTAGCGATCACTGAAACGGTGGTGTGCCGGCTTGATATGCCGGCCGGGTCCACGGATGGAGCGTTCACGCCTGAGCGTTCAGCCGGCGACAGTGACGCCGCTCGCGCGCAGCACCCAGCGGCGGCCGTCGCCGCGGAACTCGGTGAGCGACAGCGGCTCGATGTCGATCTTCCAGACCGAGGAAAGCGGCGCGCCGAGCACATGCGCCATGGTGGCGCGGATCGGCACGGCATGCGTCACCGCGATGGTGTGACCGCTCTCGCCGGCCAGCCGCTCCATCAGCGCAGCACCCCGCCGGGCGACGGCGGCGAGCGATTCACCGCCATGAGGCGCCGCGTCTGCGTCGGCGAGCCAGGCCGCCATGCCTTCGGGATCCTCGACCTGCACCTCCTCGAAACTTTTGTCGGCCCAGCGTGCGAAATCCTGCTCGGCAAGCAGCGGCTCGATCGCCGCGTCAAGGCCGAGCGCCTCGGCCGTCCGCCGCGCGGCCAGCGCCGGACTTGTCCAGACACGGTCGGCGCGACGCAGCGAAGCGGCCAGCGCGCCGGCGCGATCGAGGGCGCGCGGCTCCGGCGGCTCATCGTTCGGAAAGCGGCCCTTGCGCATGCCGGGCGTCGCTCCGCTTGCGATCATCGTCAGGCGGGCAAGCATGAAAAACTCCGTGGCCCAGCGAAAAACAGGCCTCACGTAGCCGTGCCGCCATTACATGTCGTTGACAGGCGAACGAAGTGCTGACAAGTGTCTTAGTGCTATACGGGATTGGAAGCCGGTGCGAGTCCGGCACGGTCGCGCCACTGTGATCGGCACCAGCCGAAAGTCAGGCCTTATTCCGCAGCATCGTTCGATCAACGGGACGCAGTATCCCACGGGAGGTCAATATGTCCGACACCACCTTCGCCCCCAGCTACGGCCCGGTTGCGATTCCGGTCCGCGAGCTTCTGCCCTGGGCCATCCTCGGCGGGCTGCTTTTGATGCTGGCGATCTATTTCGTCGGCGCGGAAGAAGGCGCGACCTCGCTGATCCGCGGCACCTATGTGCACGAATTCGTGCATGACGGCCGACACCTGCTCGGCTTCCCCTGCCACTAAAGCGGTACAGCATCGCTGAACCCGCTTTCGATTCTGATCTAACGCAATTCCGGACGGAAAACCGCTACGCACTTTTCCTGGAATTGCTTGGAGGGATTAGTGACATGGTTGGAAAACTTTTGCTGCGCGGCATGCTTGTCGGGCTGGTCGCCGGGATTCTGGCGTTCGCCTTCGCCCACGTCTATGGCGAGCCGCAGGTCGACAAGGCGATCGCCTTCGAGGAACAGCAGGCCCAGGCCGCCGGCGGGGCGCCGGAGCCCGAGATGGTCAGCCGCGCCACGCAAGCCGGCATCGGCCTGGCAACCGGCGTGCTGATCTATGGCGCCGCGCTTGGCGGGCTGTTCTCGCTGGTCTTCGCCTACGCCTATGGCCGGCTGGGCTCGCTGGGACCGCGCGGCACCTCGGCGCTGCTGGCGTTGCTCGGCTTTCTGGCCGTGATCGTGGTGCCCGGCCTCAAATATCCGGCCAACCCGCCCGCGGTCGGCAATGCGGAAACGATTGGCTACCGCACCGAGCTGTTCTTCATCATGATCGTCGTCTCGATCGCGGCGATGGTGGCGGCGGTGGGTCTGGCGCAGCGTCTGTGGAAGCAGCTCGGCGCCTGGAACGCCTCGATCGTGGCCGGGCTCGCCTTCCTCGTCGTCTTCGCTTTGGTGAAGGCGGCGCTGCCCGACATCAACGAGGTGCCGGAGAACTTCTCAGCGACCGTGCTGTGGCAATTCCGCGTCGCCTCGCTCGGCATCCAGCTGGTGCTGTGGACCGTCGTCGGGCTCGGCTTCGGCGCGGTTGCCGAACGCGTGGTCGCGGTGCGCGACCAGCGCAGCCCGGCACGCCGCTACGCCTGAAATCCGATGCGTTGGCCGCCACTGTTTCGCGCCCTGGCGGCCAAAGCGGCTCAACGGTCGGTACGACCGCAGAGCCACTTTGGTCTTTTGTTTTCTCGCAATTCCAGACGGAAAACCGCCGCACACTTTTCCTGGAATTGCTCGGTTGCTCAACGGTCGATACGACCGCAGAGCCACTTTGGTCTTTTGTTTTCTCGCAATTCCGGACGGAAAACCGCCGCACACTTTTCCTGGAATTGCTCGGTTGCGGCGCTGCTCGCATTTGTGGCCGCCACATCCGCGCAAGCGCATAGCGGATCCTCGGCCCCACCTCCTCCGGGCATCCAGATCCCCAGCCTGACCCACGGCCAGATGGCCGTCATCGCGCGCTATCGCGGCGATATCCTCGACCTCGCCCAGCGCCAGACCACGACCGACCCGACCTTCCGCCGGCTCTACAATCACGGCAATCTGCAATTCACCTATTGCCTCTGGGGCTTGATGCCGGGCAGCCTCGGCGACGAGGAAAGCCCGTTCAACGAATGCAGCCACGCCTATCTCGCCACCGCCAAGGCGCTGCTCACCTATATGGCCACGATGCCTTCAGCTGAACGGGGTGCGAAGGCGCTGATCTCGGACATCGATGCCGAGATGGTGCGCAGCGGCGCGTCGTGGATCCTGTGCCAGTATAGCGGCGAGGCCTTCAGCACCGGCGCGGTCGTCGAGCCACGCTGGCGCGACATCTTCTTCCACTTGCCGAGCCTTGCGGTGATCCTCGGCACTGTGGCCGCGCTCGGCGCCGCCGCATGGTCGATTATCGGCGCGCCGCGTAGCCGCACGGCCTAGGGGCTTTTCACCGTTTCACGGAAACCGAGCGCGCATCACAATTCCGCGAGCGCGATGGCATCTCGGAACGGCAGACGTTTTCATTTGGGCACCTGGGCTGAACACAGGAGCAAATCATGCATGGAAGAATCATAGCTGGCCTCGCGTTAGCAGCCTCCCTTGGAATTGCCCAACCCTCCCTTGCCGCGCCCGACTGGAAGGCGGTAGCGCAGGCGCTCGGGAAATCCGGCACAGAAGCACCAGGGGGAGTCTACCGCGTCGGGCTGCCTCGCTCCGATCTGAAAGTCACTCTCGACAGCGTGGAACTCAAACCGGCCTTGGCGCTCGGCTCATGGCTCGCATTCAAACCCATGGGCGATCACGACGCCATGGTAATGGGCGATCTCGTGTTGACCGTGCCAGAGATCGACCCCGTGATGATGAAACTGATTGAAAGCGGGATCGAGATCACGGCCCTCCACAATCACCTGCAGAGAGCCCAGCCGGAGACGATGTATATGCACGTCCTTGGTCACGGCGATCCGGAAAAATTGGCCACCGCGCTGCATTCAGCGTTGCAGCAGAGTGCTACGCCGCTTTCTGACGCGCCGGCGAGCGCCGCCGCTGCTTCGAAGTCAATTGATCTCGATACGTCGATCATCGACCAGGCGCTTGGCCACAAGGGCAAGGTCAACGGCGGCGTCTATCAAGTCAGCATCCCGCGCGCGGAGACCGTCAAGGACGATGGCATGGAAGTGCCGGATGCAATGGGCTCTGCGATTGCCATCAACTTCCAGCCGACCGGAAGTGGCAAGGCCGCGATCACCGGCGATTTCGTCCTGATCGCCTCTGAAGTGAATCCGGTACTACGAGCTCTGCGGGAAAGCGGGATAGAGGTGACCGCTGTGCACAACCACATGCTCGACGATCAACCACGGCTATTCTTCATGCATTTTTGGGCAAATGACGATGTCGGGAAGTTGGCCAAAGGGCTGAGGCTGGCGCTCGATCAAGTGCACCTCAAGACGGGTAGTTGATCTTTGGCAGAAGCCCTTCAAAATTCGGAAGGGAGCTACATCGGCCCGGGCGGCGTCGAGCAACCCGGCTCCAAGAGGAATGGCGGCTGCGCTGCGGACATCTACGCGGCGCGGGCCCTCCGGGATTTCGGCGATGGCTTTGCCGCGGTGCTCTTGCCGGTATACCTGGCTTCAATCGGGCTTGGACCGCTCAAGATCGGCGTTGTCGCCATCGATCCTCTATGATCTGGCTTTGCTTTGGGCTTTCCGCCACGTTAAGCCGCCTGAGGAGCGATGAAGCTGCGCCTGTCTGCAGAAGGTGACAATCAACCCGATTTCAGCCTACGCAGGGCAGAGCTCAGCCGCCTCTGAATTGCAAAAAAGCCAGCGATTTCAAGCAACCAAGAACTGGCGCAAAGCCGCGCCGAACAGGAACAAGCCGGTGCCGATCTCCAACAGCGTCGAGATGCGTGCGTCATTAGAGCCAAACCGGTCGAAGATAGCGACGGAGCCTTTTCGGAACAGGACCGCGAGGGCGACGACGATCCCGAGGGTAATCGCCACACCCGCCATCATGGCGACGGCGAACACCAGTCCGGCCCACGGCACCCCGCGGGCGATCGCGAAGGTCATTACGAAAAGCGTCAGCGGACATGGGATGAGCCCCGCCATGACGCCAACCGCTTCGCCCTCGTGGGCATGATGTTGGTGACGGCCGCGCACCGCGCGCCAGATCATCCAAACACCAGCGAGCCCGAGCAGCCCTCGGCTAAGTGCTTCCAGTGCCGGAGCGCGACCGACACTGCCGAGCGCGATCGAAACCAGCGGCAGCGCCAGCGCGGCGATCAGAACGGCAAGGCTGATATGCGTGAGGGAAAGCGCCAGCGACACCAGCAGCCCGCGCGACAGCTTTACCTGCGAGCCGGCGATGTAGGCGGCGAGCAGCGTCTTGCTGTGGCCCGGCGTCAGCGCGTGCGCCGCGCCGAATACGACGCCCATCGGCAATACCGCAAGAAGCGCCAACCAGTTGCCGTCCGTAGCGAACGACTTCAGGTGTTGCGCCACAGCCAGATAGATCTCACGTTGATATTCGAAGAGTGCCTGTATCATCTATTCGCGTGCCCATCGTGGTGGCCTTCCGGTTCGGCCATGGCGAAGGGCAAATCCTCGGTGTCGGGACCGGCCGCCAGTTGCAGCCTGGCGCTGAATTCGTGCGGTTCGGCAGGTGCGACCAGGCTCTGCAAATAATGATGGTCGCCGCCGACCGGCGACAGCGGCAGGCTTTCGACCGCACCGTCCATCCTTTCAATAGCGACGTTCGCCCGCAGGCCCTCGGCGTGACGCGACAGGCGCAGCCGCATGCGCTCGCCCTGCGGCGTGCCGACGATTTCGAGCAGCCCGCTGGCTAGCTTGCCGTCGACAAGGAACGGATCCGGCGCATGATGGTGGCCGACTTCCGTCTCCGGCTCGGCAAAGCGCACCGTGGCAACGTCGAGTGCCGGGATGTGCGCGAAGAGCTCGGCCTTGAGCGATGCGGCGATGTTGTTCGCGGCGGCAAGCAGCAGGCCGTCATTGACCGCGATCTCGACATCGACATGCAATTTGTGGCCAAGCCAGCGGGCCTTGACGTCGGCCACCCTTTCGATCCCGGCGACATGGTCGGCGGCGTGATGAATCTCGCCGACCAGGCCGGGCTCGACGCCGTCCAGCATGCGGGTCAGCACCGAGCGCGCCGATTGCCAGACGATAGCGAAGATGGCGACGGTGATGAGCAGGCCGATGATCGGATCGGCGAGCGGAAGGCCGAGCCAGACGCCGGCCGCGCCTGCGACGACGGCAAGGCTGGTGAGGCCGTCGGTGCGGGCGTGATAGCCGTCGGCAACCAGCGCCGCGCTGTTGATCTGGCGACCGACGCGGATGCGAAAAACCGCCACCGCTTCATTGCCGAGGAAACCGATGACGCCGGCGACGGCCAACCAGCCAAGGAAACGCACCGGCTGCGGATTGAACAGGCGATTGATCGCCTCGTATCCGGCCACCAGCGCGCTGGCCAGGATGATGAGCACGATGATGATGCCGGCGAGATCTTCGACCCGGCCGAGGCCGTAGGTGAAGGCCCTTGTCGGTTTGCGGCGCACGAGTACAAAAGCGATCCAAAGCGGGATGGCGGTGGTCGCGTCGGCGACGTTGTGGATGGTGTCGGCAAGCAGGGCTACGCTACCCGAAAGCATCACGACGACAATCTGGAGCGCGGCCGTGACCGCGAGAATCACGAACGACCACTTGACCGCCCAAATGCCGCGGTCTGTGGTGGCGATGGTCGCGTCGATCACGCCATGAGTATGGCCATGCGGCCCATGATCGGCGTGGCCGTGGCCGCCATGGTCATGCCCGTGCACGCCGAAGCCGAACCAGTCGAGCGCTTTTTCCCACATCGCCGCCTCACAGATATTTGGTGAGCTGCTTCAGCTCTTTGAGCGTGTCCCTGGTCGGTTCGCCGCCTTCGACAAGGCAATGCTCCATATGGTCGTGGATCAGCTCGCGCTTGGCATTGCCGACCGCGCTTTCGACGGCGTGGAGCTGTTGCGCGAGGTCAAGGCAGGACCGACCCTGCTCGAACATGGTGAGCACGGCGGCGAGATGGCCATGCGCTCGCTTGAGCCGGGCGATGATATCGGGATGGGAGCTGTGTATCGTCATGGCAATATCCTATCCCCCAGGGTAGGATATTGCCAACAGACAGTATGCCTCGAACTCTCGAGGCTAGCCTCCTGCAGCGGCTGGACTCGCCACCCGGCCGAGCGTGGCAACTGGGCACTTTCCCCGGAATTGCCTGATGCGCCTCCGCACTGGCATAGCGTCCGGGCGGCCGGCCGGCATGGCGGCTGAAGGCGCTGAAGGTGCTGGCCGAGCCGTAGCTGACGCGCTCGGCGACCTCGCCAATGTTGCCCCCGCCGGCGCAGCCGGTTCTTGCCTGCGGGGCAGTATCTGCCGCGAAATCCCGGCTTCATGTGATCGATCGGCTGCAGCGACCGGCAGCCCCGCGGCAACCAAATGCTTGGTTTGCCGTTTATTTTAGCGGTTGCCGCCACCCACCGTGGCGCCAGCCGGCTCCAGTGGCCTGAGACCGCGCGGGGCTGAAAGGAGGCCGCAATGACACGGCCCGCAGTGGAGATAGGCGACCGGGTGGCTGTCATCGCCACCGTGATCGAGCGCATCAAGGACCGCGTGATACTGAAGCTCGACGGCGACGGCCATAATTATTCGATGGCCGAGCCCAATGCCAAGGCAGGCGACAAGCTCAGACTGGAGGGCGACGTCGTGCATGTCGACGAGGATCTCGGACGCACGACCGTGCAGGTGCTGGGGCGCGTGACCGTCGACACCAAGTCGGTCGAAATGGTGACGAGACGTTGCGACCTCGACCATATCGGCTCGAACGTGCCCGGCCACCCTCGCCCGCGCACCCCGCCGACGCCGCATGGGTGAAACCGGCGGCTGAGGCGCGATCCTCCTCCCCGCGAAACGGTGGATTGCTTAGTGGCGCTTGAAATACTGCACTTCGCGCTCGTGCTTTTCCGCCGCTTCGCGGGACTTGAAGGTGCCCAGATTGCGGCGCTTGCCGGTTCTGGGATCGATCTTGCGCGAATAGAGCCGGTACTCGCCGGATTTCAGCTTGCGGATCATGGCGGTCTCCTTGTGAACCAGGACTCTAATCCGCCTGGGGCCTTCGCGGTTCCGAGCAGGCCATGCTGCCCGATCGTGGCCCGCCGGCAAAAAGCGCTCCTGTCGGTGAACCATTTCACGGACGGAAACGACCCAATGTTGGAAGCGACACCGTAACGACACGATTGCGTCGGATTATTTGCGTTCAAATGACTTTCGCGACGCTATGCGGATGTCGCTGAAGTGCCGGATCTGAGGAGGGTGCGATGGTTACGGCGAAGCTTCACGGCGTTGAACTCGTCAGGGGCCAGAAGTGGACGGTGCGCGTCACCGCCTACGGCACGACGCTCATCTTTCCATTTGAAGCCGAGCAATATGCGCGCTCCTATGCTGATGGCCAGGCCTTCCGCCTCGGCGTCGAGGTCGTCGAGCTGAAGGACTGCGCCTAAGGAACCGTGCCGGCGATCGGCAGTTGGCCTGACGAACCGCACAGCTGTATAGAATAGGCGCATGTCGGCTTTCGCCTCGGCAAAACAATGGGCGCGCAAGATCAAGCGCGATGTGGTGGCGCTGTGGATTGCGGCCCGCGATCCGCGCGTGCCCTGGTACGCGAAAGCCACCGCGGGCGCCGTCGCTGCCTATGCGCTGAGCCCAGTCGATCTTATTCCGGACTTCATCCCCATCATCGGCTACCTGGACGACCTGGTGATCGTGCCTGTCGGCATCATGCTCGCGGTCAAGCTGGTCCCGGCCGATCTGATGCAGGAATTCCGCGAAGAGGCGGTGCGACGCGAGAAGCCGGTGAGCAAGGCCGGGCTCGCCTTCATGATCGCGCTCTGGGTGCTGGCGGCGCTGGCGCTCACTTGGCTGTTCTGGCCAGAGCCGGCCTGAATGCTTCGGGGCCCGACGGCGTCGATTGCGTTGGCCTGTCGCGGCCCATCTTTAGATTAGCGACATCTTGTATTTGTTGCAAATCAGGGTCATGCTTTTGGCACACGCGAAACGACATGCGCAGTGGGTGGATCAAAAAGGGTCAGGCGTGATGCAATTCGCAGTTTGCTACGACCACAGTGGGATCGATCTGGCGCGGTCGATCCTCTTCGATGTCACGGCGTTCCTTGCGCTGATGGCGCCATTGGCGATCGCGCGACTGATGGAGATATCGCGACAGGACGCCGCCCGGCTACAGCCCGCCTGAGGCCTGAAAGGCACGGAATTCCTAACCGTCGCGGGCGACCTTTCGGATCGGCAGGTCGCCGAGCAATGCCGAACAGTCGATCACCTCCTGGAAGTGAGCCTGCGGATCGAGCACGAGCCATGAAGCGTGGGTGCGAAGATCCTTCAGCCTGGCATTCTTTTGCGCACGCGCCAGGCGCTCCGCTTCGGAAGCCTGAAAAGGCTTTACGGCCTTGTGATGGTGAGGAGTCCTCGACATCGCGGCGGAAAACGCGCCGACTCCGCTTTTCCTTCCGCGAAAGCGGACCCTCTGCGCATTGCAATGACCCGTGGGGCCAGGGCTGACGGCACCGCGCAACGCTGCAACTGGTGCGACAAACGAGCGGAAAGTGCCGGATCGGCGGTTGGGGTAGCCCGGCTTGCCTTGGCGGTAAAAGAGTACGGCTCTTTGACAGGCAAGCCGGGCTGAAGCGCCGACCTTTGGGTTTCCTTGGGGGGAGCCGGCGCAGGGACAGAGTGTCCGTTTCCCGCCGCACCCACAATTGTTGCTGAAGTCCGATGCGCCGGCGCAATGGTCCGACCGGTTGGAAGCCGCGATGCCGCAACTCCAAGGCTGAAAAAAGCGCAGACTTTCCTCGAATTGCTCCAGGCGCCCGAACGCTTAAACTCGTGTAAGATGGCCGTCTTCTTGAAGCGCTCTTTTGACGAAAAGCTCGGCGTGTTGCGCCCATTCCGCTTCCGCCACGTCATTCTCCCGAACGGACTGCCTGAAAGCTTCCCGCAGTGCCTCGAGCTCAAAAATCGACAACCGCTCGTTTGTTTTTTGCTTTTTTTTGCCGACGTCCATACTGCGTTGCCAACAACAGCGTGATGAAGCCCATTGTATATGCGGCGGTTGTTCGACCCATCAACAGCTTGATCCTGACTTCTTTTGGGGGCAAATTTTTGCCGCGACGTCCGCGGTTCATGTCGGGAAAGAGCGGCCCCGGCCGCCGATATGGGCTGGGTTGCAAGCTGGGCCGCCCGAGAGGTCGCCGCTATATGTCTACATCCACAACGATCGATGAAGAGACCTGGCCAAGCCAAGGCATCAGCGATGTGGCGCTATATCCCGCGGGGCATATGCCGTTGGTCTGGAGCCGGGGCTTGATTGGTGGTTGTGTCGGCATTGCAAAAGAACCTGTAATTTCAGGTGACAGCCGGCCTGCGTCTTCTCCGTCAACAGGAATGGCGCTGGCTTTGCCGCCCGGGAGAGCAAGCAGCCTCCTCGCTTGCGAATCAAAGCTCGCCCGTCGGCGTGCGCCCAAACCTGCTCTGCCATTAACCTTCCCCACGGGCACGGACCAAGGTCGGTGTCGCAATTGCCTCCCCTCACCTATACTGTCGCGGACGGGTGGGTGAATGGTGCCGATGGTTGGGAGGTATTTAACACGACCTGCACGAGTCTGGAGCGGGCTCTCTCTGGCCTGGCAGTTCGTGATCGCGGGCGGCATCGGCCTTCTGGCGGTGATGCTCGTGGTCGGGCTGTGGGTGACATCGCAGATCCGTGACGGGGTTCTGCACAATTCCGCCGCCACCACCGCGCTCTATGTCGACAGCGTGATCGCACCGCTGTTGCCCGATATGCGCAAGAGCCAAGAGCTCGACGACACCGTCAAGCGGGCGCTGGACGAGACGCTGGGCCAGGGCGCGCTCGGGAAAAGGCTGGTCTCGTTCAAGCTGTGGCGGCGCGACGGAACGATCCTCTACTCCAAGGATGCCAGCCTGATCGGCAAGCAGGTCAGGCCCAACGCCAACCTCATCGCCGCTTTCGCCGGCGACGTCATGGTCAAATACAACAGGCTCGAGGACGAGGAAGACGACAAGGAGCGGTCGATGGGCGTTCCGCTGCTCGAAATCTACAACCCGGTGCGCGAGCCGTGGTCCGGCGAGGTCGTTGCTGTCAGCGAATTCTACGAATTGTCCGGCGATTTCGAGGAATCGCTCCACTCGGCCCTGCTGTGGACATGGCTGGTGGTGGCGGCCGCCACCGCCGCGGCGCTCGCCCTGCTCTCCGGCATCGTTTTCCGCGGCAGCCGCACCATCGTCACGCAGCAGGCGGCGCTTGAGGCGAAAGTTTCCGAATTGCAGACGGCCCTGGCGCAGAACTCGTCGCTGCGCCAGCGCGTTCAACGCGCCTCGCGCCGCGCCACAGCAATCAACGAGCGGTATCTGAGGCGCATCGGCGCCGACCTGCATGACGGACCGGCGCAACTGGTGGCGCTTGCCGCGCTGAGGATGGACAGCCCGGCGCTGGTCGACCCGGCCACGTCGAGCACGCTGCGCGAAGCCGAGATCGCCGGCATACACAAGACGCTCGGCGAAGCGATGCGCGAGATACGCGGCATCTGCAACGGGCTGGTGCTGCCGCAGATCGAGGCGCAGGCCATCGCCGACATTTTGCGGCTGGCGGTGGCCGAGCATGAGCGCCGCACCAGCACCAAAGTGTTGCTAACCCTGCCTGAGCGCTTGCCGGAACTCGGCACCTCGGAAAAGATCAGCGTCTATCGCTTCGTGCAGGAAGGCCTGAACAACGCCTTCCGGCATGGCAAGGGCAAGGGCCAGCAGGTCAGAGCCACGACCAAAGGCGGCAAGCTTTTGGTCGAGGTGATGGATAGCGGTCCCGGCTTCGACCCGGCCCGAAGCGAGGGCCTTGGGCTTGCGGGCCTCAGGGAACGCATCGAAAGCATAGGCGGGCAGTTCGAGACGCTGTCCGGCCCGGAAGGAACAAGACTGGTGATTGCCTTGTCTGTCGAGGAGCAACCGTGAGCACATCCATCCGCATCGCAATAGTGGACGACCACCCCCTGTTTCGCGAGGGCGTGGCGCGCAGCCTCGGCGAAATCGGCGGCTTCGAGCTTGTGGGCGAAGGTGCCAGCGCCGAGGACGCCGAAAGGCTGGCGCGCGCCAGCACGCCCGATATTCTCCTGCTCGACATCAGCATGCCAGGCGGCGGCCTCAACGCGCTCGCCGGCATCCTTTCAGCGATGCCCGAACAGAAGATCGTCATGCTCACGGTGTCGGAGACCAATGCCGACGTCGCCCAGGCATTGAAGGCCGGCGCGCGCGGCTATGTGCTGAAAGGCGTCGGCTCCAAGGCGCTGGCCGAGATCCTGCGCGACGTCGCCAATGGCCAGAGCTATGTATCGCCGAGCCTTTCGGCCAGGCTGCTCTCCGACCTTTTGCAGCCCACCGGCAGCAAGCCCGATCCGCTCAGTCAGCTCACCGGCCGCGAGGCCGAGATCCTGAAACTGGTCGCCGAAGGGTTGAGCAACAAGGAGGTAGCCGCCCGGCTGTCGCTGCAGGAGAAGACGGTCAAGCATCACATGACCAGGGTGCTCGCCAAGCTCAACGTGCGCAACCGCACCGAGGCGGCGCTGCTGATGCATGAGGCGAGGGAGAGGCACTAAGGAACTGGGGAACTGGGGAACTGGGGAACTGGGTATCTGGGGAACTGAAGAGCCCTCTCT